>NZ_JAHQVH010000068.1:0-23013 GCF_019052435.1 Bacteroides sp. MSK.20.12
TTGCCCTACGCTATATAATTAAGCCCTTTCAGGGCACTCCGCAAAATTATCATTTAGCTCATTTCTGCACGGAAATGACCAAGATTCACCTTTGTGTCCTCTGCGTCCTCCGTGGTGAATAGGCCCGTTTCAATAAGGGCATCCTCCTCCTTAATAAACGCCAAATAATGTAAAACCCGGAAACTTTCAAAACTATCTGCTGTTGTTGTGGGAAATTCGACGGGGAAAATCCCCATCGCCCTAAACCTTTAAAAAAACAAATTAGTATGGAAGATTTAAATTTCAGAAAAGGTGATGCAAAAACCGATGTATTTGGTTCAGACAGAATGTTACAACCCTCTCCGGTAGAGAAAATACCTGATGGACCTACTACTCCTGAAGTCGCCTATCAAATGGTGAAAGATGAAACATTTGCTCAAACCCAACCACGTTTGAATCTGGCTACTTTCGTGACTACTTATATGGATGAATACGCCACTAAGCTGATGAATGAGGCCATTAACATCAACTACATTGATGAAACAGAATATCCGCGTATCGCAGTGATGAACGGTAAATGTATCAACATCGTTGCCAACTTGTGGAACTCTCCTGAAAAAGATACCTGGAAAACCGGTGCTTTGGCTATCGGTTCTTCAGAAGCATGTATGTTGGGTGGTGTAGCTGCCTGGTTGCGTTGGCGCAAGAAAAGACAAGCACAGGGCAAACCGTTTGATAAACCAAACTTTGTTATTTCTACAGGTTTCCAGGTTGTTTGGGAAAAGTTTGCACAGTTGTGGCAGATTGAAATGCGTGAAGTGCCTTTGACACTCGAAAAAACCACTCTTGACCCCGAAGAAGCTTTGAAAATGTGTGATGAAAACACCATCTGTATCGTGCCTATCCAAGGTGTTACATGGACTGGACTGAATGATGACGTCGAAGCATTGGACAAAGCACTGGATGCTTACAATGCCAAGACCGGTTATGACATTCCTATCCACGTAGATGCCGCCAGTGGTGGTTTCATCCTTCCGTTCCTGTATCCGGAAAAGAAATGGGACTTCCGTTTGAAATGGGTACTTTCTATCAGCGTATCCGGCCATAAGTTTGGTTTGGTATATCCGGGACTCGGATGGGTTTGCTGGAAAGGCAAAGAATATCTGCCCGAAGAAATGTCATTCAGCGTGAATTATCTGGGTGCCAACATTACACAGGTAGGTTTGAACTTCTCCCGTCCGGCTGCACAAATCCTGGGACAATATTATCAATTCATCCGTTTAGGATTCCAAGGATACAAAGAAGTACAGTACAACTCCCTGCAAATTGCTAAATATATCCACAGCGAAATAGCCAAGATGGTTCCGTTTGTCAACTACTCTGAAGATGTTGTGAACCCATTATTCATCTGGTATCTGAAACCGGAATATGCAAAGAACGCCAAATGGACTTTGTACGATTTGCAAGACAAACTGTCTCAACACGGTTGGATGGTTCCTGCTTACACCTTGCCTTCCAAACTGGAAGATTATGTAGTGATGCGTGTCGTTGTCCGCCAGGGATTCAGCCGCGATATGGCAGATATGCTACTGGGCGACATCAACAACGCTATCGCCGAACTGGAAAAACTGGAATATCCTACCCCTACCCGTATGGCTCAAGAAAAGAATCTTCCAGTAGAAGCTAAGATGTTCAACCATGGTGGTCGTCGTAAAACCGTAAAAAAATAAGAAAGATCTATGGATAAAAAAGTAACACTCGCTCAATTGAAAGAAGTGGTACAGGAGGCATACGATCAGGTAAAGACTAACACCGGCGGCAAGAACGCCGACTATATCCCCTACCTGGCAAATGTCAACAAAGATCTCTTTGGAATCAGTGTCTGCCTGCTCAACGGGCAGACCATCCATGTGGGAGATACTGACTACCGCTTCGGTATAGAATCCGTATCCAAAGTACATACGGCTATTCTGGCACTGCGCCAATATGGTGCCAAAGAAATCCTGGACAAGATTGGAGCCGATGCAACAGGCTTACCTTTCAATTCAATTATCGCCATCTTGCTGGAGAACGACCATCCGTCTACTCCGCTGGTAAACGCCGGAGCCATCTCCGCCTGCAGCATGGTGCAGCCCATTGGCGACTCTGCCAAGAAATGGGATGCCATCGTAGGAAACGTGACCGATTTATGCGGCAGCGCCCCACAGTTGATTGATGAATTGTACAAGTCCGAATCGGATACCAACTTCAACAACCGTTCTATCGCATGGTTGCTGAAAAATTATAATCGGATTTATGATGATCCGGATATGTCATTAGACCTCTACACCCGTCAGTGCTCATTAGGAGTGACTGCATTGCAGCTTTCCATTGCAGCCGGCACAATCGCCAACGGTGGTGTAAATCCGGTGACTAAGAAAGAAGTTTTTGATGCCACGCTGGCTCCTAAAATCACTGCCATGATTGCCGCAGTAGGTTTCTATGAACATACCGGCGACTGGATGTACACTTCCGGTATTCCTGCCAAAACAGGTGTAGGCGGTGGTGTGATGGGTGTACTGCCCGGACAGTTCGGTATTGCTGCCTTTGCTCCTCCTTTGGATGGATCGGGCAACTCCGTGAAAGCGCAGTTAGCTATTCAATGCATCATGAACAAGCTGGAATTAAATGTGTTTAGCAACAACCATATCACCGTTGTTGACTAAAACTCTCTCTCGATCTCTTTTATAAGTAGGTAAAGGTTACTATCTCCCGATAGTAACCTTTTTCTATTCCTCCTTATCCCATTGATTTCCCGCTTGATCTCCCACCAGTATTTTCAATACAAACGGTATTAATTATCAAATACAACAAATTAAATTTACCCCTATGCAACTCCAGTAATTAAAATGAGCATATCAGTGTCACTATTATTCACCCGGATAAGGTGGAACTTATTCATTTATAGACAACAACTAACAACTGTTTGCCTCTGTCTCTTTTCTACAAAGATAGAAAGTTATTCCACTTTTCCTCCCCTTTTCCTTCCATGCTTATAAAGAAAAGTAATAATACTATTAAGAAAAGTATTTCTAAGCTGATTTTCAACACATTACAATTACTCTCATTCTATCTGTTTTTATCCGCCACACAAGCATATTATGTATTAACCTTCTGTACGACAGCTTTTTCTGCCGATTCCTTTTGGGCGGAAGCCTTTTTCTGTTGTTCCTCCTCTTCGTAATATTGCTTTCTACGCTTGTTGGATTGTTGAATCAGATTTGTAATATAAACCGTAAAGATAGGAAACATCATCATACCCAAGGCGGCCAGCAAAACGGAAAGCACGCGCCCGGTCACGGTCTGCGCTATAATATTCGACCCCACGGTAGTAACATCCATAAAAGCCCACCACAAGGCATCTCCATAATCATTCACCAATGGATTTACCCGATGCTCGAGCACAAAAAATGCCAGACTGGAGAAATAAACTGTTGCCAGCAACATCGTCAGATAAGAGACAAACAGGCTCGAAGCCCGGTTGTAAGTCAGCCAGCCGACCACAATAGCAAGCGCATATCCTCCTCTTAATAAAGGAATGAAACGAAGCAGGTAGGTAATCTCATCCGAAAACGTCCATCCATAATATGCGATGATATTCTGATAAGGGATAGCCACCAATAAAAAGATAAAGTGTGTCCGCAGATAGCGTCCTTTATGTTTTGCCAAAAAGAACTCCAACACAAAATCGAAAAGAAACCAAAGGCAGATACATAGCTGTACCTTCATGTAAGAAGACTGTGTATAGAACGGAATTCCCTTAAAAGTATCCACCGAGATACTGATAACCAGAAAAAGAGACATTATTAATATAATAATGTGAAGAATACCATAAATCCCCTTTTTCCCGGAAATAAAATCTGAAAACGCTGATTTCATAACTACTTAGTTTATAATAAAATGGTTCACATATAATTTAGATTGTTTAGAAACAATCGAGAAAAGTAATTGTTCCGAAACAGGTAAATCGGGGGTTGCAATATCCCGTTCCGGCGATGTTAATTAACGAACTTTGAAAGAGATTGCGGAAACATCTCGCGCAAAATGTTGTTATAACACTGACTTTAAAATATTTTTCACTTAAAACCTTAACTTATGGCAAATATTAAAAATGCAGTGAAGCTGGGTGTGTTTACCCTTGCTATCATGAATGTTACGGCAGTAGTATCCTTGCGTGGACTACCAGCCGAGGCCGTATACGGAATGAGTTCGGCCTTCTATTATCTTTTTGCAGCTATTGTCTTTCTAATCCCTACATCGCTCGTTGCAGCCGAGTTGGCAGCAATGTTTCAGGATAAGCAGGGTGGTGTATTCCGGTGGGTAGGCGAGGCCTACGGCAAGAAACTGGGATTCCTCGCCATCTGGGTGCAATGGATCGAAAGTACGATCTGGTATCCGACAGTATTAACGTTTGGTGCCGTATCTATCGCTTTCATCGGAATGAATGACGTACATGACATGTCACTGGCAAACAATAAGTATTATACGCTCGTCGTCGTACTTATCATCTATTGGCTGGCCACTTTCATCTCCCTGAAAGGTATGAGCTGGGTAGGTAAAGTAGCCAAAATCGGTGGTATGGTCGGTACCATTATCCCGGCCGGATTGTTGATTATCTTAGGAATCATTTACCTGGCAACGGGCGGACATTCCAATATGGATTTCAACAGCAGCTTCTTCCCCGACTTTACCAACTTCGATAATGTCGTTCTTGCTGCCAGTATCTTCTTGTTTTATGCCGGTATGGAAATGGGCGGTATCCACGTAAAAGACGTAGATAACCCTTCTAAAAACTATCCGAAAGCCGTATTTATTGGTGCGCTTATCACAGTGTTGATCTTCGTTTTGGGTACTTTCGCATTAGGTGTGATTATCCCTGCTAAAGACATCAACCTGACTCAAAGCCTGCTCGTCGGTTTCGACAACTATTTCAAATATATTCATGCTTCCTGGTTGTCACCAATCATTGCGGTCGCTCTTGCTTTCGGTGTATTGGCTGGTGTATTGACATGGGTTGCCGGTCCGTCCAAAGGTATATTTGCCGTAGGTAAAGCCGGTTATATGCCTCCGTTCTTCCAGAAAACAAACAAGCTGGGTGTACAAAAGAATATCTTGTTCGTACAGGGTATCGCTGTAACCGTATTAAGTTTGTTGTTTGTTGTTATGCCTTCCGTACAGAGTTTCTATCAAATTCTGTCACAGCTGACAGTTATTCTTTATCTGATTATGTACCTGTTGATGTTCTCCGGAGCTATCGCATTGCGTTATAAGATGAAGAAACTCAACCGTCCGTTCCGTATCGGTAAATCCGGCAACGGCCTGATGTGGTTTGTTGGCGGTCTTGGCTTCTGCGGATCATTACTTGCCTTTATTCTTAGCTTCATCCCGCCCAGCCAGATTTCTACCGGTAGCAACACCGTTTGGTTCTCCGTACTAATTATCGGTGCAATTATCGTTGTCGTTGCTCCGTTTATTATCTACGCTTCCAAGAAACCGTCTTGGGTAGATCCTAATTCCAATTTCGAACCGTTCCATTGGGAAGTTCAGGCTCAACCTGCCACTGCAAATGTTAGTGCAAGCAGCGTTAATGCTCCGCGTCCTGCTAATGCAACTTCTGCACACACAGGAGGAACAACTGGGGCAAGCACAGCTACCCCCGGTGCAACCGCTTCTAATGCAGCAACTTCAGGCACAGCATCCTCCGGTTCAGCTTCCTTCGGAAGTTCCTCTGCCAGCAAAGCATCTCCGGGAACCGGAGACAAAGATAAGGATGCACCTAAGTCGTAAAGACTAAACATTCATCCTGTTCATTAAGAAGTTCAAGACAATTCGAAAAGCCTTGAATTTATAAAATCACCCTCACTACAGTCAAGTGAAGCATCTCCAAAAGTCAGATTTAACACTTTTGAGATACACTTTACAACTGTAGTAAGGGCGATTTACTTTATGGTTGTGGCTTAATCAATTCCGGCTTAATCACCCTCGGCAACACAAAGCTGAAAGTAGATCCCCGGTTGACCTTCGAATCGAGTTCGAGGTTTCCACCCAGATTTTGGATAATCGTTTGCGAAAGAGTCAGCCCAAGTCCCGTTCCCTGCATTTCACGGTCGAGTTTTATGAAACGTGAGAATATCTTTTTCTGGTCTTCTTCCGGTATACCAATGCCTGTGTCGGACACAAAAAAGTAAACTTCTTCCATTCCTTCCAAACGGCACCCGAAACGGATTTCACCCGACGCAGTAAATTTCATCGCATTATGTAAGAGGTTAGACAATACCTGAATGATACGTTCTCGTTCCGAATACATCATAATAGGTTGCACATGCGCCTCACAAATCAATTCCACCGGCGAGTTATTCAATTTCGCCTTAAATATTCCATCCAATTCTCTCAACAAATCATTGGCATCAAACTCCTTATATACGAAATCTACCGTCCCGGATTCTATTTGAGAAAGATCGAAAATATCATTCACCAGGCGCAACAATCGTTCATTATTCTCTGCGAGAATATCAGCATACATTTTTCTTTCCTCTTCGCCGGAAGCCGACACCATCAAACCGGAAAATCCGACAATAGCATTGAGCGGTGTACGAACTTCGTGACTCATATTAGCAATGAAGGCAGATTTCAATTTCTCGGCAGAGATGGAATGTTCTTTTTCAATGGTCAGTAACCTTTGCACATTTTTCAGTTCTGTCACATCATAAACAGTCAACACCATATAATCTTGGCCATGAATATTCAAATAAGTACCCGATACTGATACATCGCAAGGAGTCACTGTCATTTCATCCTCACTCAACAACTTCATCGAAGCTTCCAGATTCTTAAAACTTGCTTTCTTATAAAAAGCCTTACCGATAGACGCACGAATACAACATAGTTTACACTGTTCGTGCTGACCACATTCACCGGCTGCTATCGCGTTTCTACAATGCAACAAATCCCCCACTCTTTTTGTAACTCCACCTACCTGAACAGGCAGACGGTTCAAAGAATAATAATTGGTGTCACAGACTACAAAATCCTTGTCAATCAATAAGAAGTAGGCATTGATGTTCTGCAAAACCAAAGCCAACTTCTTAAGTTCATTCTCTTTATTTTCTTTCGAATGTACCTCTTTTTGAAGTGACTGGCACTTTGCCCACACATAAATGAGGGTAGCTGATAGAACTACTATAATAATAATTGCCAGTGATGACATAGGATTAGAGTGTTTATAATGTTTTGATAGTTTCAGTGCGTAAATTTATAAAATATGTTGCATAAATAGTGAGTTATCTACATATTTATTCTAACAAAAATTCATTAATATTTTCATCGGTCAGAATTTGGCGAAATTTTCCCGCGAAGTTATTGCGGTATTAAAAAATATACTTATCTTTGCACCCGCAAACGAGAAAGGTGCCATAGCTCAGTTGGTAGAGCAAAGGACTGAAAATCCTTGTGTCCCCGGTTCGATTCCTGGTGGCACCACCAAAAAGCTTTTCAATTTTAGAAAACCCTTGAATTAGAGATAGTTCAAGGGTTCTTTTTTTACCCTCGCTACGCATTTCATTACATATTTGTGAAGTTGGATTTCGCCAATTCAGTGGCTTTTTTTAAGGCTTTTGAAAAAGCCATAAATATGTATCATACTTCATTGTTTTTCAACTATTTGACAATTTCAATCTCCGGTGTGAAAAAGTAATTTTGCACACATGACCGGATGGAGTTAGAAATGTGAAAGAAATTTAAAAAATCGGTATTTCCCATCGGGATAAAAAAAGGAATCGAACCCGGGATACAAAAGGCAATTCGAACCTGATAAAAATGGGATTTTTATGGCTATTCCACAAGTCCCTCAAAAAAACCACCGAATTTAACATTTCGTTTCACGTCCTCATGTCATCCGGTTTTGACGAAACAATTGGATGTAACACCTCTAAAAAAACAAAAGTGATGAAACAAGGAACAATGAACATTCTTTTTTTCGTGCTCAAAACGAAATTGTTGAAAAACGGTGAGGCCCCCGTACTGATGCGGATAACCATCAACGGGAGCTACGACGATGCCCGTATCCAAAGAAGCGTGCCTCTGAACTTATGGAATGCGGCCAAAGGATGCAGCAAGGGCAGGGACAGGGCATCCATCGCATTGAATACCTATATTGCGGAGTTACACGCACGTGCCCTCGAGAAACACAAGGAACTGGTATTGGAACAGGCCCTGATTACCCCGAAACTGATCCTGAAACGTGTTTTCGGGAAAGACACCGAAATGCGTACATTGCTCGGTACCATGCAGGATGGCATCAAGGAAATGGAAACACTGGCAGGCATAGACTACTCTCCCGTTACGATCAACCGGTACAAGAACGTGGTGAAGAAATTGCAGCGGCTTATCCCCTCTTATTACGGCAAGGAGGATATCACCTTCCATGAGCTGACACCGGAGTTCATCCGCGCGTTTGACATTTACCTGAAAACGGAGGGGGGACTGTGCCGTAACACGATAGTCCGCTACATGAAATGTTTCAAGAAATTCACCAACATGGCATTGGCAAAGGAATGGATGCGTAAGAATCCCTTTTACGGTTACAAGATGGAACAGGACGAGACCGATCCGGTATTCCTGACCTACGACGAGTTGCAGGCCGTCATGAAAAAGAAATTCACCATCCCACGGCTCGAGCTGGTCAGGGACATATTTGTCTTCGCGTGCTTCACTGGTCTGGCGTTCTCCGATGTCGCCACTCTGAGTGGTGAAAACCTGGTACAGGACAATCTCGGTGACTGGTGGATAAGGAAGGGAAGGGTCAAGTTGGAACACCGCAGAAAAGCGTCTTCCATCAGCAACATCCCGCTGCTGCCCGTTCCACTGGCCATATTGGAGAAATACAGGGAACATCCGATCTGCGTAAAGAAAGGATGCTGCCTGCCTGTCATGTGCAACCAGAAAATGAACAGCTACCTCAAGGAAATCGCCGATTTCTGCGGCATAAAGAAAAATCTGACCACGCACGTTGCCAGGCACACTTTCGGGACCACCGTCACGCTCGCCAACAATGTACCCTTGCAGGACGTGTCCGTCATGCTCGGACATGCTTCCACACGCATGACGCAGCATTATGCGCGGGTCATGAACAGCAGCCTGAAAGAGGCGATGAACCATGTGAAGAAACGTCTGGAATGGTAAACATGCAACCGGCCCGGCATGGAGGCTGTCTCAAAATAACCTTGAGACGGCCTCTGTTTTTTCATTTGTAAAGTATCAATAGATACGCTACACTTTTTCTTTTCGTAGGCAAATCTTAATCTGTATCTTCGTAACATGAAAGAAGATATACGGAAAATACGGATGCGCCAAAAATGGCTTGAGCTATATGCCGAAACGGGTTCTGTGACAAAAACTGCCCTTCAGTGCGGGATTGCTCGTTCCACGTTATACCGTTGGATAAATTGCGAGAAAGAACAAGGCAAGTCGGAATTGTCCGATAAGTCTAAACGTCCATCAAGACTTGCCAATATGAAGATAACACCTGAAATTGAACCCATTATCCTTAATCTGCGTGAGACGAGAAGATGGGGAGCGCAACGGATTGCCAACTATCTGCTTAGGAAGAGAATAAAGCTCTCAGCCATGACGGTGTGGCGTGTGTTGAAAAAGCATCAGGTCAAAGCTGTTGTGAAACGGCGTAAAAAGTCAGACTATATCCGATATAGTAAAGAAATTCCCCGGGAAAGGGTTCAGCTAGATATAATGAAAGTACGAAACGGAGCATACCAGTTCACGGCCATAGATGATTGTACCCGTTTGAGAACCATTCGTATATATCCCAATAAAAAAGCGGAAAATACAATTCATTTTTTAGGAGAGATACTGAACACCTTTCCTTTTCCCGTTCAGCGGATACAAACTGATTGGGGAACAGAATTTTTCAATTATGACTTCCAATATGAATTTTATCAAATTCAGACCAATCAAACCAAGGACTCCGCATCTGAATGGCAAAGTCGAAAGGTCTCAGCAGACCGATAAGACAGAGTTTTGGAATCTTATAGATTTGTCGGACAAGACACTTGATTTGAATATGATTGGCTATGGAATGGCAGGAGTTCTACAATAAGAAACGACCACATTCCTCACTGAACGGCAAGACTCCGATGCAAAAATTCAAGTCTGTCGAGCACCTTGTTCCGATCCAGCCCGATGTGAGTGAAAAATTCTGGGAGTCAAACGAAGAAATTCTTCCACGTAATTACAAATATCTTAAATTCATAAAACATCGAAATAAGAAAACTGCTATTCGATAATCCGTGGAGAATCAAAATATATCGCAGATTATTTTACGTTTTTTTAACTCATTGGTCGGGGAACGGCCAGCGCGAAGGGGAGGGACCACCCGTCCCGACAAGCGTAAAAATCCAGTAAGCTAATGTAGCGAATCTGTTGTTATAGCACAATTTATGCTTAATATTATTGTTTATTACTTCTGATTTTCTTTAAGAAATATATCACCATATCAACTAATTGAACATATTCCTTTTGTTCGGTATTTAACTTTTGTATTGTATAGTTTAATTGTTGCTTACTTTTACCCAATGTAGAATTCAATATATCATCAACAACTTTTCGCCTAAATTCCTTTAAACTATCTACATTTAAGTTTAATACTTCAATCATTTGTAAAGCTTCACTTTGTATAGATGTTAAAGCCCCTCGATTGTTACAAACATCATTAAAATTATTCATTGGACATTGGGGCAATATTTCACCATTCACATTGTATTTAAAATAATCTGAACATTTACGCATTTGTAGAAAATTTCGCTGAATTACTTCACTTCCCTTATATTCTCCACAATGTTGTAAATTCTTTTTTAATCCTTTTGATTTATTACAACAAGCATATATGTTTTCATAAGACAATTGAAGATCAATGCGAGCATTAGGACCACCTTCTGGTTCAAAGTGTTCATTATGACTACCAGATTCATTGTCACCCTGAAAATGGTCTATACGTCTTTGACAGTAACAACAAATATTCTTTTGTTCAGCACGAAGAAAATTATTAAGTTTTTTCTTGTCATTAAAGTTATCATATATTACTTTAACTCCACTTTTTCTTAAATTTCTGCATGCCTTATTCAAAAAAGTACGAACTTGTGAATTTCTTGATTTATGAATATATCTCATAAAAAAAGTAATTTAAAATAACTGCAGCATAATATCGGCTCGTTGCAATTCTTCGTGATTTGCACCGAATAACCCTTCCAATTTTTTTCTCAGTATAACAGCTTCTTCAGATTTTCCTCTACCTTCTTCTATAAGTAAACGATAATCGGCTAATGTCTTATCTGCACTTTCACTTCCTAAATCAGTTTCCATATCTTTAAGAATTTCTTCTGGCCTACGCATATATTGATTAGGGAAATTGTATAGTTTTCTATCAGCAATACTGAAAATTTCACCATCTTTCAACGTACTTAATACCAAAGGAGCATGAGTAGTAACTATAAATTGAATTTGATTAAAAACACTAGTCAAATCATTCAAAATATGAAGCTGCCATTCAGGATGCAAATGAAGATCTATCTCATCTATTAATACTATTCCCGGAGTTATAGAAGGAGCTTCCTCACCTAAACTTGGATTTAATAGATAACAACGCAGTGCCAATTCCATTGCTAACGAAAGTACATTACGAACACCATCAGATAATGAAGAAAATGGGACCTTCTCACCATTAGCCTGAGTGATAATTAACTTATCTTGTTTTATATCGTGTTTAATTTCTTTACAATCTGGTACACAGCTAGTAATAATTTTGCGAACAATAGATAAAACTATCGACTCTTTACCTTCTTGGAGTTCCCATAAAGTCTCTGTTTTAATCATATTTAAGAAAAACCAAATATTTGTAGTTGTATCTAACGCATTATAATAGCCACGTAATCGGCTTCCATCAGCTTCTAATCCTGTATTCCGTTTTTCTTTTTTATATCTGTCCGTTGAGTAGTAGGCTATTATAGGGATTGCAGTATTTTTACTTTCGCGTATTATTGATTGTACATTCTTTGAGAGTGATTTTGCGTCCTTACTTGGCCCAAACTTAGTCTTTCCTCCATATCGCTCCAATATTCTGTCCCACGAAGGTTGGGCAATTGATAAGAGCTGATTATCAATTGATATTTCACCAGTAATTTTAACCGGATATTGTTGTTCCAAATTATGTAGCCTAACATCATCATCAGCGATACTTGGTGTTGAAATCTTATTCTCAATTTTATCCAATTCACAAAAAATAGCTCCTATAAAAATACGAATAGCCTCTAATAGAGCTGTTTTACCAGTTCCATTTATACCTACCATAACATTCATTCTAGGATGCAACTCAAAATTGATATGTTCAAAACATCTGAAATTATTCAGTTCAAGTTTCTCTATTTTCATATTTAATTATTAAGAGTTTGTGGACAAATATACGATAAATTTTTGTTTCTACATTCTTTAGAAGAAATCATTCTAACAAACACCATTAATGAGGCTGTCTCAAAATAACCTTGAGACGGCTTCTGTTTTTTCATTTCAGATTGAAGTTCTTTTGATTCTTCTCAAAACAAGGAGTTTTCAATCTTCTTTTTGAAGATTTCATTCTTTCCAACTTTTTTTCGTTACCATAAGCCTCCTAAGAGGCTACTTTTGCGAGACTGTGTGCTATGGCCAGCAGTCCGAACTCAATTTCCACCTTCTTAAGTCCACGAAGATTGAACCTCTTGAAGTGCTTGTTGTTCTTGAGGTTTCCAAATACGGCTTCCACATCCTGCAGTCTTTAAGGCCTTCCGGTGACAGGAGCTTTTCACGTTCCATTTCCTTGATTTTTCTCAGGCGGTGATTCACCTGTACTATCCTTTCCGACCGGCTTCTGTGTCACCGGCATCTTAACGGATAGCCCTTACAGTTATGTGCCCTGTATCTTGATATGGTTTGCTCAAAACTGTTGTCTGTTACCCGTCTTACATCGGAGAGCCTTTCCATTCTCTGTCCCATCGGACAATACATGCCGTCGGTCTTTTCATTATAGTAGAAGTTGGCGGACAGGAATGGGGCGTTCCTGAAACTCCTTTTCTGTTCCTTATGAAAATAATTGTACTTTATAAAGGTTTCAATGCCATGCCTGAAAGCATACAGATAATTCTCCTCGCTTCCATATCCGGCCTCACAGACAGACACGTCAGGATATCTGCCGTAAAGTGAGTGGAAATCATCCATGTGCAGTGGATAAGTGGAGGAATCACCTGCGCACTGGTGGAGGGTATAGTTCAGAATGAACTGTTTATTGGTACTGATCTGGGGATTATATCCAGATTTGAGTTGTCCGTTCCTCATATGGTCCTCTTTCATGCGCATGAAAGTAGCGTCATTGTTTGTCTTTGAATAGCTGTTGTGTCCGTCAAATATCTTTCCCTGTGACTCGTATTTCTTGAGCTGCTCAGGCCATGACTTCCTTACACGCCTTATCTTCGCTTTCATTTTCTTGTAGGCATCTACTCCGTTCAGGACATCATCTATCTGCCCGAGTGCCTTTTCCACTTTCTCCGGGATGATATCCTGATATGTGAGAGGAGCGGAATCACGCAGTTCCTGCTTGGTGACGGACTCGGCGTATTGCCATATCTCCTCAAGCTGCTCCGCTATTTTGGATATGCGGGTATGTATGGACTTTCCCCAAACGAATGTATAACGGTTGGCGTTCGCCTCCATCTTTGTCCCGTCAGTACAGGCCACATCCAGACTTACAAAACCTCCCGCCACGAGGAACTTTACAATGGTTGCAAATATTGTCTTCAGCGTATCCTTCAGTCAGCTGCTGCGGAAACGGTTGATGGTGTTATGGTCAGGAGTCACATTGCCGGTAAGCCACATGAAGCGGATGTCATTGCGACAGAGCTCTTCTATACGATGGCTGGAATAGATATTGCGCAAATAGGTATAGACAAGAATCTGAAGCATCATACGCGGATGATAGGCCGAACAACCTTTAGGAGAATATTTACGGTAGAGTTCTTCCAGATTTATCTGTTCGATGATGCGGTGGACAACCCGGACCGGATCGTTCTGGGGGATAAAATCGCCTAAACACGGAGGTAAAAGCAGATTATCGTTGGATGTGTAACCTTTAAACATTATCTTTGAGATATCTAAACCTGATTCCCTAAGATACAAAAAATTAGGGACACGGGCAAGTCTCGGCTGAGCGAAGTTGGGGCTTGCCTATTTTTTTGCAGATACAAATGAGGCCATCCCAAAAATCATTTTGAGACAGCCTCTTTTTGTTATACTGTCTGTTATCCATTTTCTCTGGAAAACATCTTTGGTCTTCATAATCATCCTGTACTGGCGAAATAATTCATCATGGACACTACATATCCAAGTAACGGTATCAGTACACCGATTACATATACCATAGCGTACCCCAAAAGGACGAGAGGTAATATTTTACGGTAAAGACCGGCGATGACAAGAAATATAAACAAAAAGCAAGAACCATAAACTCCTATTTGAAAACCGGGCATCAATTCATAAACGGGTACGGGCTCGGGGTTAAGCATGGCTCCGGCCACAATGGAATAAAGACTTGCCAACAATATAAACAATGTATACAGGCAGCTCTTAAAAATCCCGGGATCGTTTCTTTTACAATAGAGAATTGTTTGGATATCACTCCTAAGAAACTCAATACCCAGCAAGAGAGCTACCATGACACCCGTATCAAAAGCAGAGAATGTATTCATTTCAATCAATCACCTTTGACGCGAAGATATGTATTTATTCCGGAATGCCACACCTTCGCTTGTTTTACGATATGATATTGATATCCGATAGTTTGGAAAATATTTGAAAAACCTTCGTTGTATGCTTTTAAATTTGCTCATTACACTTATTACATGTTGTATCCGACAAATTGAAAATCCCAGCCATTCTTTCAATTTCTTACCTGCAAATATAGCCCTTTGCCGGGTTGATTGCGCAAGGCGGCCCCTTTCAGGGGCTGGTTGGCTAAAAGAAAATCATCCTCGCTTCGCTGCGGTATTTTCTTTTGCCAAGCCTTGCGCAATCCCCGGCAAAGGACAGTCCGGCAAGTAAGAAACCGAAAAACCGGCTCCACGGAGCCGATCATGTCAAACAAACTAAAAAAATGAAGGTATGAACAGAGAGACAACAAGCAAAGTCCACAAAGGACAGCAGGGTGCCAATCCGAAAATGAGAATGTTGGTTTATCGGGAAAGGAACTATCCCGCACGGAAGGTGCAAGGCAGGGACGGAAGCTATACGATTGCCGCAGACAGCCTGGTGCCGGAACTGCTGGACGGCATCAGAAGCCTTGACCCGGCAGCTTTCAAGCTGGACGAGGAAATCGCCTGCTATTGCTCGGACGAGGAAATCCAAAAACTGGCGGACGAAGAACTGGTAGAAATAATTTATGAATGGCAACGGTTATGACTGAAACAACAACAGCAAAGGTCCGGGAAGAACAAGTAACGGGCCTTACCGCAGAGAATGCGCACCGGGTCACGATGATCCGGGAAAAGGGTACGGACCATCCTCCCGTACCGTTCCATTTCAGAAAGGAGCATCATGGAACGGGCAACTATGTACACCTGTACGGAAATCCGGAAGATCGGAATGAATTGCATTCCAGGGACTTCAAAGACTGGGAAGCCGTAGCGTTCAAACATCCTGGCTATCTGGAGGATATGTGGAAACAGGCTTGCGACGCATACGCCTGGAGTTCCTTCGACCCGGAGATTCGTGGCGAGACGGACATCATGATTTACGGGGAGGAGCTGCACAACGACCTGCAACTCATGCAGGAAGAGGAACGGGATACATACATCGCCGCCTACCGGAAAAAGCTATCCGCCCAGCTCTCGGCCCTCTCACGCTGCGCCAACCCGATGGTGACGGGACGGGGCGGATTTGATTACCACAGGCAGGAGAATACGAACAGAAGCTATCAGAACCGCTACGAGGAGTTCCGCAATTGGCGGCAAAAGGTTCTTGAAGCCGTCAGACGGAAAAAGGAAGCCGCACGACCGGAGGAAGAAAAACTGGAAAAGGCATGGCAGACGCTCAAACGCGACATCAAGAGCAGCGCCGACACCATCCACGGGATTGACACCGGACAATGCCGGGGTTATAACCGTGCCCTGTTCGTCAGCAGCATCCTGAACAAGGTATCCACCTTCGCCAATCACGGGGAAGTGGAAATCGTCCGCAGGGCCGTGGACTTCATTTCCGAATATAACGCAAGGGTAAGGAAACCCGTCATCACCCCAAGAAACAAATTCTTCCAATTGCCGGAACTTGCGGAACGGATGCGCGAAAGGCTGAAAGCGGTGCAAAGCCGGGAAAACAAGGAAGTGCCGTTCGAGGGCGGGACACTTGTATGGAACTATGGGGAAGACCGCCTTCAGATCCTGTTTGACAGGATTCCCGAAGACAACAGACGAAAGGAGCTGAAATCCTCCGGATTCCGCTGGTCACCCAGAAACAAGGCATGGCAACGGCAGCTCACCTCCAACGCCCTCAGTGCCGCCAAGAGAGTGTTGAACCTTCAAAACATCTGAACCATGAATAACGACAAACTGAAATTCGTAGTCGATTCACGCAGTTTTGACGGCAGCTGCGTGACCACCATGTCTGACGGAATACACGGCGACTACCATCATGAGACACTGGAGGAACTGAGGGACAGGGAAAAGAACCCGTACCTCATAGCCGTGTCCGGAAATACCGTCCGCAAGATGATACGCATCCACCTGCAATCCCTCTGCGCCCCGTTCAGTGAGATTACGGAAGAAAGATATTTCGACTACATGGATGTCTTGCCCCCCATCCGCCATACCCGGAATTTCTTTTTCCTGGGAGAGCCTTATCATGCGGACATCTACCGGTTCTGCTTCCGGGCGGGCGGACGCTACTTCACGGGACTCCGCTCCGTTACCACGCCAAGAAAGGAACTGGAACGGCAGATGGACAACCATTACCGGAACATTACCTTCAAAGGAGACATCCTGAAAGAAAAGCCGATGGTCATCTCCAACCACGCACGGCATGCCTCTATAATTATAGTTCCTTATCTGTTTCTTGACATAAATGGCGAGAAGAAGTTCATCTGCAACCTGATGAGAGGAACGGACGAATCGTCAGGCAGGGATGTAAGGCTGGAAACCGCCAAAATCCTGCGAAGCCTGCGCCGTCATCATTTCCTCTACTTCTCCGGCTATGAGGAAAACGACGATATGGACAAGTTCCTAGGCGAAGTGATGAAGAAAAAGCACATCCTGCTGGCAAATGGCAACTTCCTCCAATATCCCGTGAACCGGGAGTCCGTGTCGTTTACCGGAACGGTCAGGGAAACAGGCGAGCCGTTCTTCTTCCGAATTTACGACAGGGAGCTGTTCCTGCACCTGTTGTACGTCCTGAGAGGCATCAAAAGGGAAAAAGCTAAAACATAACGTGACACATAACGACGGTATGGTGACTGTCTTTCCGACCCGTCACCATACAAAAAAAACAATGAGATCATGAGAACTGTGACCGAAGAATCGTTGCGACGCAGGCCGGCCCGTCTGGAGTCGGCCCTGGAAAGCGAAAAGGCACGCCTGAGAAAAGTATGCGGTGGCATCCCCTGGGGAGCCGGGATGAGGCGTACCAAATGTACCCCCTCATTCCGAAGGGAGGACGAACTGATTGGGAAAATCAAGGCGGTGAGACTGCAACTCTCCCAAATGTCCGCAGGCGGTGACAATCACACGTTTAAAGAAACAGGCAGGTGAATGCCGGCCAATTAACTTGCAAGTCAATAATTTTAAAACCAGTTACGAATATGAACACCCGATTGGCTATAATCCGTTCAGAGGGAAAAGAACATCTCTGTTACCGGGAAGAGGAATGTTTTGTCGATGTATCCTATCCGATGGTGACATTTACCAAAGGGGAGGATGATTTTGAAATTGTCAAATGCGACCATCCGTCCATGGAAGAGACTTTCCTGTATCAGGAAAGCCGTCTCTCAATCGTGATTGAAATGTACCATAACGGCTGGCCGGCATTGTCTCTGAAAGATCCCGTGACCCATGAGATATACACGGTCCTGACGGTCAACTTAGAAGATAAGGCGGCATTCTCACTGCCTGACAGGGCATTCGTGGACATCAACAACAATCCTGATGCCATGGAGTTCCTTCTGTCCAACAAATTGGCTGAGGATACAGGTTATAGACGTCAGAGCGGCTGGGTAAGCTACCCGATGGTCACACTTAACCTTCCGACGTTTTACAAGCTTGACCCACATGCCTTTAGCGCAATATTGAATATCCGGTAATCCTTCCGGGCAATGAATCTGGTATCAACAATCAAATGGAAAGAATCATGAAAAGATATGACATAAGAGTAAGGTATTCCTTCGAGGGCACTTACACGGTAGCGGCAGAAGACCGCGATGAAGCAAAAAGAATGGTAAATGACGATTGCGGTCTTGTTTTGGGCGGCGATATCCACACGACACGCGATGACGATGAAGTGTTGGACTGGGATTTCTGTATCCATCCCGACACGCGGATTCTCTCCTTGCAGGAAAGAGGCGGAAAAGGAAGTTTACCGTCAGAAGCCGTTGATTTCAGCGGCAGGATCAAGGAACTGCGGGGGGACATCATCGACGCGATACGGCAGTTGCTCCATGCTCACTGCATGAAAGAAATTCGTCTTCCGGAAGAGGATTATGATCCGGTCTGGGTGATATGGTTTGGCAAGAACGGAGAACCATATGAATGCAGGGTGACAGGACTCCGGGTAACGGCGGACAGCCTGACCGTCCTTGCCGAAGAGAAAGAAAGCGGTGACGAGGTGCAGTGTCACAGCCCGTTTGAACTCGGCGCAAAGAACATAGACTGGCTTCATGAGATGTATGAGGCTGTGTGGCATCAACTGAGAGAAACAAACAATGTAGAATCACAAATAGAAGAACCATGAAATATCAAGCGGAAAATACCGTCTCCAGTTTCTTCTACTACATGTGGAACGCCTGGAGCGAGGAGGAATGCAAAGCCGTGTATGGCGGCATGTACCCGCATTTCTGGGAAAAATGGTGCGTGGCGACAGACAAGGGCACATTCGGCGCGGCGGAACGGTTCTACCTGGAACTCTCGGAAGACAACCGCAGGATTCTGGTGGAACGGGCCGTCTCGATATATGACGGACGACGCTTCAGAAAAAGGAACAGTAACCCCAAAAATCAAACAGTATGCGAGGAAACATTATCAGTCTGATCGGCAGCTCATGCGGTTGCAGTCAAACGGAAGCACGGGAATACCTGGACTCCGAAATCCGGTATCTGCGCGAATTGCAGGAGGCAGATGATTTGAGGGAAGATGACATGGAAACGGCCTGTCTCAACCTCGGTCTTGACCTTGACTACCGGGAATATTTTATCAACCGCCTCGCAGGGGCATAAAAAACTTATGGCTATGACCTATTTTCAGAACATACACTCTCTGGCGGACTTGAAGAAGGAGTACCGCCGACTGGCATTGCAGCACCACCCGGACAAGGGTGGCGACACCGCAATCATGCAACGGGTGAACACCGAGTTTGAAAGGCTTTTTGAGGCTTGGAAAGACAAACCGGATGTCTTTGCGACTTCAACCGGATATGAATATGACTATCCGGGAGCCACGGCAAAGGAATACACCGAGTACGTGTATAACGAATATCGCTGGAAAGGCCGCAATTACAAGGGACAGCACGCACCGGAAATCGTGGAACTGGTACGGGCATGGCTCAAGGAGACCTATCCGGGATACAAGTTCTCTGTCAGACGGGAGAATTACCTCTCCATCCATATCCGGTTGATGAAAGCGGATTTCGAGGCGTTCACCAAAGAGTCCGGAAAAGTTCAAGGTGATGTCAACCACTATCGTATCGCTTCAGACAAATCATTGACGGACAGGACAAAAGAAGTAATGATGAATATCTACGATTTCATCATGTCATACAATTTCGATGACAGCGACCCCATGACGGACTATTTCCATACCAACTTTTACCTGACGCTCGGAATCGGAAGTTACAAACAGCCGTACAAGGTGGAACCGCCCAGACTCGACAGCAAAGACAAACCGGAGGTATTCAAGCATCCGGAAGGTCCGGCACACAAGGCAATGCGCCGGGCATTGGGCAAAGCGCGTTTCGGCTTCATCGAAAGCCGGAAGTATGCCGGGGAAATAATTCTGGGGGAAGACTGTTTCGGCTCACGGGGCGAACTCTATTTTTGGCCGAAGGAATATTCAAGCGCAAAAATGGCCCAAAAACGCATCGACAAACTGAAGGAAGCCGGAATAAGGTGCGAACTCACCGGCTATAACGGAGGATACATCCGCCTGCTCGGGTACACCCCGGAGATGAGAGATTCCCTGGAGCGGGAACGTCAGGAGTACGCCGCCGCATATCAGGCATGGTACTCAAAACAGGGTTTGAAAACAATCTGATTCAGAAATTATGGATACAAACAATTTGGACAAGTGGTGGCACGGACTTCCGGAAAACACCAGACAGGCTATAGGAGGCGATGGGATATGGGAAAAACTGGACATGCCATCCCGTTCGGCACTACACCGGTATTCCCTGCTTAGAATTTACGGAACGGCAAAAGACAGGGATGAGGAACGCACGCTGCTCAATGAAATCGCGTGCGGACTGGGCGACCTTGCCCTTGTCCGTAAAAACGGCATCGCGTTGGAGGAAATGTGCAACGGGAACGGGGAATTTTACGATGAATACCAGGAACAGTTCAACATATTATATGACAATTACGGACACACAATAGAAAATATAAACTGGCCGGACTGGATCGGACATACAATTCCGACAAACAGGGAACTGGGCCGGTTATTGGAACATCACGGTTACAAGCGTATGGAAATCGATACCGACAGAAGAATCCCGAAAACTTTCTATGTTTTCCGTCGTGGGTTGCACATCAACGCAAGCGAGGACCTGTCTTACCACATCGTACCGCAACAGGACAGTTTCGGACTGGGGCGTTTTGCGGTATGTGCTACCAAAGAGGGTGAAAGCTCCCAGCTGGGAACTGACTGTGCCCGGCTCTTTTTGAGGCGCTTCCTTGCCTTCCTGAAGGGTGAAAGAAGCGGAAAAGAGATTATAGATGTAATATGCAACAACCAACAAACTGAACGATAGTATGAAAGCAAAAGTATTCAAGTACAAGTCTGACGGGAATACCGTCGTGGCTCCTTATATGGAACTGGAGCCGTACGCGGAGAATGTATATCTCTCCCTATCTAGAAAGAACGAATATGGGAATGAGGACGATGACTGTTTCCATGTGGTCTGCCGGATTGAAAACGTTTATTTTTCCAGCGGGCAGTATTCACGCCGGTTCCTCAACGGAGAAAACCGCAGGGAGGAAGCCGCCGCCTATTGCAGGAACTGGATCACGGATACGCTTCAGGGAGCGGAAAGAGGAGCCTTCGTCAGGTTGATCTCCGTCCGCGTGTTCGAGGCTCTCGGACTTGACACCGCCCCCCTGACGCAAGCCCGTGAGGCATACAAAAAGAAGCAGGAACAGAAACGCAGGGAGCGGGAAGAGAAAGAGGCGGAAGAGCGCAGAGCGCGGGAAGAGCAACATCAGCTGCTGCTCAATGAACAGAAACAGAAATTCCTGGACGGGGAACGGATCACGGGAGGAATGTTCCTTGAAATCACCGGAAGGGATGGTTTTGACATCCATATCAGAACCAAAGGGACATTCAACAGGCATGTAAGAGGCATTGACAGGAACGGAACCATCAGTTTCCGGAAAATCAAGGGCCGCCGGACACCGGACTTTACCAGATGCCATAAGGCCGTGCCCGCCTATCTTGCGTTCATAACAGAAAAAGAGGGCAAACAATAAAATCCGGGACGGTAACGGCTTGTTCCATGCAGCTGTTACCGCTACCATCTTCCGACCTCACAACTCACGGTTCAGCGCCATTGCCAGCGGAAACATCAACCGGTTATAGGCTTTAAGCTTTTGCAGGTTCAGCACATATCCGGCATAAGGGTTGGTCAAATCGGTGTAGAAGAATACATCGGTAAATCCTGCATGTTCTTCCACAATTTCACCCTCCAACGGAATTTCCTCCACATTGAACCGCTCCAGAGGCAGCTCTTCCAGACGGGCATGCTCCACATTGCCCAATACGTTCAGGTTGCGGTTAAACAGCACGAACCCTTTCTTCCTGTAATCCACACGCATACCATACGGACGCTCCACAAGGAAAGCATCCGCCGCTTTCTTTAGATAGTTTTCCATAATCCTGAAATTAGAAATTGCAAAAATACAGCATTTGTCCGGCAATGGCGAACAAATCAGGAAGATTATCTAAGGAATCCACACAAAATCCCACAACAAAAAACAACCGTATATTTTATTTTCCAC
Organism: Bacteroides sp. MSK.20.12; assembly: GCF_019052435.1. Taxonomy (NCBI): domain Bacteria; kingdom Pseudomonadati; phylum Bacteroidota; class Bacteroidia; order Bacteroidales; family Bacteroidaceae; genus Bacteroides; species Bacteroides sp. MSK.20.12. Next base: position 22,511 of record NZ_JAHQVH010000068.1, read on the forward strand.
CCTGCAAAGGTAGTCCCGTGTCCTGTGTACCCGTACAAGGTCAGGCCCCTTCGGGGTTGGCTGAAAGAAAATCATCCTCGCCTGAGGGCTGCGGTATTTTCTTTCGCCAAACCTTGCGGGTACGGCCACGGGACTGTCAGGCAGGCAAGAAATAAAAATACCGGCTCCCGGAGCCGGACGTGTTTAACAGATAAAAATACAATGAATCATGAAAATCCTGAATGAAGAACATTTCGAGAATGTAAGGCATTATGCCGAATCCATCGGTGACACCTCGCTCCAAAAATGTCTGGAACGGTTGAAAAGCTGGGAAGAAAACCCTGATTATCCTTGCGAAATCTCACTCTACTATGACCATGCCCCGTACTCGTTCGGCTTCACCCAACGCTATCCCGACGGAAGGACAGGTATCGTGGGAGGTCTGCTCTATCATGGAATACCTGACAGATCGTTTGCCGTAACATTGCAGCCGTTCCACGGATGGCAGATACATACCTGAAAAA
>NZ_JAHQVH010000069.1:0-21872 GCF_019052435.1 Bacteroides sp. MSK.20.12
TATTACAAAAGTAATCACTTTAAAGAAAGCTACAAATAGTTACCCCCAAGAAATTGCGGGTGAGCCAAAATCACCCGTATTGTGTCCATCCCCTATTAATATCGTAAAGAAACACTCAAACAAGTCCTCCAAACTATATAAAAAATCCTCCATAGTCTTTGGAAAGACTGCGGAGGATCCCTTTTTATTCTATAGAAGGAAGCTGGCAAAACTGCCTTTTCCCTTTTTCATTTCCTAGTCTCTTCTACCCATGAAGATCATGATGTAGTAAACCAATGTTGCTAATGAACCTAATGCAGCAACTACATACGTATAAGCAGCTGAACGAAGAGCGTCTTCTGCCTGTGCATGATTGTACGAATTAGTAATACCGGATGAACTCAACCATACCAATGCACGTTTACTTGCATTGATTTCCACCGGCAGCGTGATAAAGCTGAACAATGTAGTCATAGCAAACAGGATAATACCTGCCAGCAATAACTGCGGGAAAGAGTTTATCAGCAAGATACCACCCAACAATACCCACGTCATAATGGAAGAAGCAAAGTTCACAACCGGAACCAGCGCACTACGCATCTTCAACGGAGCATACATACGTGCATGCTGCACAGCGTGTCCACATTCATGGGCCGCTACGGCAGCCGCCATTATGCTGTTACTTTCATACACCCCTTCACTCAAATTCACTGTTTTGTTAGTAGGATTGTAGTGGTCGGTCAACCGTCCTGGCGTATGTGTAACCTGCACATCATAAATTCCATTGTCATGCAACATCTTCAAAGCAACATCGCGTCCTGTCATTCCGTTTCCTGTAGGAATCTTAGAGTACTTCTTGAATTTGTTTTGCAAATTCATCTGTACCAACCAACTTACAACAGCGATTCCTATAAATAATACCCAATAAGACATCATATACTTTTCAATTTTAATTATTACTCTATATCTTTATAAACAAATTGTTTGCCAAAAATAAGGGGAAACGTTCAATGTCAGAATAGTTTCCCCTTGCTTTTATGAAGAATTAGCTAAAAATTAGTCAATTGTCAGTTCTACCACATAGTCAATATCTTTCGGAACCTCGGCGAATTCGAGCAAAACACCGGCTTTCGTCTTTGTGAAACGAACCGGAGACTGATCTTTAAACAAGACTGCCTTCTTGACCTTCTTGTCTGTCAACGGCAGGAACAAAGCCGCATCTTTCAGGTCGAGAATATGCACATAGAGCTTATTTCCTTTTTGTGTTGTCACTCCCCAATCGTGTGGAGCAACTGCACCGCTTCGTGTTCCATAAATCGTTTCACCATATTGTTTCATCCACTCTCCCATCTCTGCCAAGCGTTGTACAGCTACCGCAGGAAGTTCCCCATCAGGTTGAGGGCCGATATTCATCAAAAGATTGGCATTCTTACCGGCTGCCTTCACCAGATAGTGAATCAATGTCTTTGTAGATTTATAATTCTGGTCGGTAATCTTATATCCCCACATACCATTCATTGTTTCGCAAGTTTCCAACGGCAGGCGACTAACCTCCTGTCCGGAAAGTCCCGAAGCATTTTCACCGGGCAGATCGCGTTCGAAAATCTGAATATCTTCCCCGTCAAAAGGCGTTTGATGATGATTGTTACCCACCAGACACCCCGGTTGGAGTTTGTGAATCAGAGCATACTGTTCCGGTAATTCCCAGTTAAAAGTTTTGGGCTGATCCCACCATCCGTCAAACCAGATGGCACCTATCGGGCCGTAATTCGTCAGCAATTCTGTCAACTGGTTATTCATGAATTGATAATAACTTTTCCAATCTCCTTTCGAGTTCGAGCGACCTGTACCCTGTCCTGTACGTCCCCAGGGATAGTCCTCACGCGCCCAGTCAAGATGTGAATAATAAAAATGGAGCTTGATGCCCTGCTTGGCACAGGCTGCTGCCAGTTCTTTCACAATATCTCTTTTAAAAGGAGTAGCTTTGACTACGTTATAATCCGAATACTTAGTGTCAAACATAGAAAAACCTTCGTGATGACGGGTAGTGAAACAGATATATTTCGCTCCTGAAGCTTTAATAGCTGCCACCCATTTGTCCGCATCAAACTTGGAAGGATAAAATCCGCCTGCCAGTTTGGCATACTCTTTATAATTCAGATTATTGTTTGTCATAGTCCACTCACCGGTAGCGAGCATAGCGTATAGCCCCCAATGAAGAAAAATACCAAACTTATTGTCCTGAAATTCCTGCCGTGCCTTCAGATTCTCTTCGGTAGGCTGATAGGAAGATTGCGCAAATACTCCCAAGTTCATTACGAACAACAAAAGGAAAGCTATAAAACGTGTTTTCATAAGGCATACATTATTTTTGTGTGTTTAGGATAGACTATACAAAGGATTGAACAAGAAAGGCGGAGTTTTTCTTCAATCTCCGCCTTTCCTCCATATAATAAATCAATTGTTATTCTTCAGTATAACGTTCGATGGTCTGTGCTCTGTCCGGTCCTACAGATACAATCTTGATTTCTACACCAAGCTGTTCTTCCAGGAAAGTCAGGTAAGCATTGAATTCTTCCGGGAATTCATCTTCGCTCTGCATCTTGGTCATATCTGTCTGCCAACCCGGAAGCTCTGCATATACAGGTTCTACGCCTTCTGTGATGTCATACGGGAAGTAGTCGATCTCTTCACCGTTCACTTTGTAAGCAACGCACGCTTTGATTGTTTCGAAAGTATCGAGTACATCGCTCTTCATCATAATCAATTTGGTAACTCCGTTTATCATAACGGAATACTTCAACGCTACCAGGTCGATCCATCCGCAACGACGTTTACGACCGGTTACAGAACCGAATTCATGTCCCAACGTACACATCTTGTCGCCTGTTTCGTCAAACAGTTCTGATGGGAACGGACCTGCTCCTACTCGAGTACAGTATGCCTTGAAGATACCATATACTTCACCGATACGGTTAGGTGCCACTCCAAGTCCGGTGCAGGCTCCCGCACATACGGTATTGGAAGAAGTCACAAACGGATATGAACCGAAATCAATATCAAGCATAGTACCCTGCGCTCCTTCACAAAGCACGCTCTTACCATCCTTCAACAGGTTATTCACTTCATGTTCGCTATCTACGAAATGGAATTGTTTCAGATATTCGATACCTTCCAACCATGCTTTTTCCAGTTCAGTAAGATCGTATTCATAATTCAAGCTCTTCAGAATTTGTTCGTGACGAGCTTTCGCAGCAGCATACTTCTGGTCGAAGTTATGAAGAATATCACCTACACGAACACCGTTACGGCTCACTTTATCCGTGTAAGTAGGGCCGATACCCTTACCAGTAGTTCCTACTTTAGCATCACCTTTGGCTGCTTCGTATGCAGCATCCAGAATACGGTGTGTCGGAAGAATAAGATGAGCTTTCTTTGAAATGTGCAAACGTTCTTTCAGCGGATGACCCGATGCTTCAAGTGCTTCTGCCTCTGCTTTAAACAATGCCGGATCAAGTACCACACCATTACCGATGATGTTTACCTTGTTTCCTTGAAAAATACCGGAAGGAATAGAGCGAAGCACATATTTCTGTCCTTCAAACTCAAGCGTGTGACCGGCATTCGGGCCGCCCTGAAAACGAGCAACCACATCATACTTAGGTGTTAAAACGTCGACTACTTTTCCTTTACCTTCGTCGCCCCATTGTAATCCTAATAGAACATCTACTTTCATTTTTCTTTTTTATTGTTGTTATTTACTTTTTTCCGTTTGTTAGCTCTGTCGCACTTACTACATACTCCATATATATATAAGGAGTAATGCGAAAGCTGGAAGCGGCTCAATTTCGTATTTTCAATGGCTTGCTGCAGTTCCTCGTTTTGAAACTCGGTCACTTTACCACATTGAGTACATATCTGATGATGATGTGTCTCGCGATTATATGATTTTTCGTATTGGGAGGAAGTACCGAACTGATGCTTAATGACCAGCCGTGCATTGATAAGAAGAATAATGGTGTTGTAGAGAGTCGCCCGGCTCACCCGGAAATTCTCCTGGTCCATCATCCGTGAATAAAGCATGTCAATATCGAAATGACCGTCGATAGAATAAATAGTATCGAGTATGGCGTAGCGTTCAGGAGTCTTTCGATGCCCGTTCGCCGTGAGATATTCCGTGAATATCTGCCTTACTGTATCTTTCACGTTTTGAGTTTCCATCATCAGCCAAAATTAGCGCGAACAAAGTTAAGCCTTTTTTGCGGAAAGCAAATGATAAAGAGAAGTTTTTTTAGTTCATCACAGAGTTAGACAGTTTTTTTATAAATTAAATGGAGGCTATCATTCGTTTTGTAGATTGGCTTATATAATAAACGAATAACAAGACGGTTTATTTTTTAGACGCATCATCCGTGTTATCCGCGTCTAAAAAATTAAACCGTTATTTAATAAAAGGACTTACTCCATGAAAATAAGATTAGTCTACAGCAAGCTCCTCTTTCACCATATTGTAGAGCATTTGCTCTCCTTCCAAGGTAGAATCAGCCATACCTTCCACCAAGCGGCATACTTGAAAAGCATGTTCCTCGCTATGCTGCATATATTTGCGGATAACCAGCAAAGCTGCGTTACGAATATGATAGCTGTCGGAATGTACCGCACAAATCGCCTGGTCGAGCAATTCGCCGGAAGCGCGTTCGGTCATATCCCCTTTCTTCATCAGAAGACGGGCGGCAGTCAGGAAACCACAAGTCTGCACGTACTCCTGTTCGTCGGCAATCCAATGAAAGGATTTGGCCGGAGCATACGGTAAATGCTGGAAGAGATTCATACAAGTCAGTTCTGCTATTTCGATATTCCGGATGTTTTCCACCCAAATATCGGCTATCTCGGGATAAAACGTTTCAATCGGCTGAAGCATTCCCGCCAGAATCTTACACTCGCGAATTTCCTCTTTCCATAAAGCCTGCGCCAGGTCATGATTCTTTTCGTAACCTTCGGCAATCATCTTGATACGAGGCAGTTCCACTCCGAAATTGAGTTTATAAACCAGCCCTTTCTCGCGCATACTTTGGGACACAGCCCCGTTCATAGAGAGACGGAGCTGTGTCTTGATATCTTTCAATTGTTCTTTAATATCCATTTCAGATCAGTTGTTTATGGAAGGCAGCGGAGAATAATCAGTGCTGTAACGCAACATTTGTTCTACATAACCTTCATCATAAGAAACTGTGACATCCGTAACGTTTCCGTTTTCATCTGTCACCAGTTCGTATTTCGGATTCACAAAACCTTTATAAGGAGCCAGATTCAACTTCTTATAACGTTCCAGAACTTCTGCATGTAAAGCCGGATCTACTTTTACGGCATAGTTTTCTACCAATGAACGGGCACCTTCGAAGTCGCCTGTCGATTTGATTCGCTGAATTTCAGCCAACAATTCGCCGAAAAGCTCGCGCACTTTCTGATAGTCATTGATAACCACATAAGTCTTTCCGTCTTTCTTCGTCAATTCCACCACTTTATCGGCAGCCCCCTTCTCAAATACCCAACGGGCTATCAACTGGCGGTTGCGCATGTGAGCTTCTTCCACAGTATTGCCTGGTTCGATACGTACCAACTGCGTCATCAGACCGTTCATCAGATAAGTATAATATTGAGCTTTATAAGCATCGGGAGAAGAGAGAAGTCCCAGTTCTACCAGCTTGGGGTCAGCCACATAATACAATCCGAACAAATCGGCACGCGCCTCTTCGATGGTAGAGCCGTATGCTTTCAAAGCATCAGGATCTACACCCGGAAGTAACTTACCGGAACCGTGTCCCAAACATTCGTGCAAATCCGTATGCAGCTCATCCGTTAAATCAGAATACGCATCGATCAGTTGTATTTCCGCATCGCTATAAACAAATTCTTCGTTGAATCCGTTTCCGTGAGCGGCTTTGTTATAAGCATCTGTTATATTTCCGATTGTCACCGATTTAGAACCGTGGTGCGCACGAATCCAGTTTGCATTCGGCAGATTGATACCGATAGCCGTTGCCGGGTAAAGATCACCTGCAAGGATAGCGGCAGTAATCACTTTAGCCGATACCCCTTTTACCTTTTCTTTCTTGAAAGATTTATCTACCGGAGAATGATCTTCAAACCACTGCGCATTGCTACTGATTATCTCTGTGCGGTGCGTTGATTCCAAATCTTTGAAATTCACCAAAGACTCCCAGCTCGCTTTCATCCCCAACGGGTCACCGTAACTTTCAGTAAATCCATTCACAAAGTCGATTCGTGAATCAAGGTCTTTCACCCAAAGAATGGCATATTCATCGAAATCTTTCAGATTGCCTGTTTCATAGAATTGAATCAGCTTGGTGATAACGGCCTTTTGTGCCTCATTCTCTGCTACACCTTCCGCTTTCTTCAGCCAATAAACAATCTTCTCTATTGCCTGTGTATAGAGTCCGCCTACTTTCCAAACTTTCTCCTCCAACTTTCCGTTTTCTTTGACCAGCCGACTGTTCAGCCCGTAAGAAACCGGTGTTTCGTCTTTCGGATCTTTCAGGGCGCTATAAAAACTCTCTGCCTCTTTCTGCGTCACTCCGTCATAATAGTTACAAGCAGAAGTCAACACAAGATCTTCGCCATCTGCCTGGTTTACCCGTTTCGGCATAATAGTCGGATCGAAAATCACCGGAAACAGTTCGGCACAAAGTTGTTCGGCAGTCTGCCCTTTCGCCAACGGCAGCAACTGGGCATCTATACCGAGTACAGCCTGTTTCAAGAACTCCTGCGAGAAGTTGGGCACAAATTTCTCCGTACCATAGTGGTGATGAATACCATTGGAGAACCATACCCTTTTCAGATACACCTCCATATTTTTAAAATCAGGCGTTGTTTTATCTCCCTGATAGTTTGTATATACTGCTTCGAGCATCCGACGGATTCTCAAATTATATTTTCCATTCTGGTCAAACAGAATATCCCTTCCCTCCAAAGCAGCCTCTGTCAGGTAATAAATCAGTTCCTTCTGTTTCAGCGTCAGTTCCTCAAATCCGGGAACTTTATAACGCAATATCTGTAAATCAGCAAATTGTTCCACTGTATAATCAAATTTGTCTGCTTCAGCAGTTGTTGTTTTACTTCCTCCGCACGATGTTAAAAGCGTAGCGGCCACTGTCATTAAAATCAGATGTTTTTTCATAATGCTAGCATTGATTAATTAAAATGAGAAAAGGAATTATCTCCAAAATCTTTCATTTAGAGGTAATTCCTTTTGACTAATTTCGGAACGCGCAATTATTTCTTATTTTCGAGATGTTTTTTGCGATATCCATTAGGAGTCTCACCTACGTTTTTGTAAAATGCAGCGTAAAAAGATTGACGATTTGCAAAGCCAACCATGGCACTAATTTCTTCCACATTTTTGTCGGCATAACGTTTGTCAGTCAATAAATGCAAAGCATCTTTTACTCTGTATTCATTCAACAGGCAAGAATAGTTCATGCCAAAGCGTGAGTTTACTACTGCAGAAAGGTAACGAGTATTCGTCTTCAATTCTTTCGCCAAGTCCTTAGCTGAATAGTCAGGATCCTTGTACTTCTTCTGTACAACGATGATATTCAGGATCTTGTCATACAACTCGTCTGCCAATTCCGGTCTAATCAAAGACCTGTATGCAGCCTTCTTTTCTTTCTTTTCCCTCAAATTGTAGGGACGTTTTTTCGGAGTTTCTTCCGTTTTTTTGTTCTCTAAATCACTCATTGAATTAACTGGTTAGGGTTTGTTCATTTGTTAATAATTGCTCATTTGCAACATAACATGTTACAAATGTCTTACTTTTTTTTTAAACACACAATTATTTTGTGCATTTTTTTCTAAATAAACAATCAAAAACCTTGAAAAAGAAGGAATAGCCTTGAATAATAAGAAACTTTAACTTATTTATAATTCATATCAGAAACTGAAATCTACACATGATGAAAATTGCCAAAGAAAAATGTACCTTTGCAGCATGGATAAATCAGCATCAATGAGAGAGACTTTAAAGACATATTTCGGGTACGATAGTTTCCGTCCTCTGCAAGAAGAAATCATCCGCCACATCCTGAACAAACAGGATGCATTGGTATTAATGCCTACTGGTGGGGGGAAATCGATCTGTTACCAACTTCCCGCACTGCTTTGCGAAGGTACTGCCGTTGTCGTTTCTCCCCTCATCTCATTGATGAAAGATCAGGTAGAAGCATTGCTGGCAAACGGCATCGCTGCCGGAGCGCTGAACAGCAGTAATGACGAAACAGAAAACGCTAATCTGCGCCGCGCATGCATTGAAGGCCGCCTGAAGCTGCTTTACATTTCACCGGAAAAACTTTTAGCTGAAAAGGACTATTTGTTGCGGGATATGAACATCTCTCTGTTTGCTATTGATGAAGCTCATTGTATTTCGCAATGGGGACATGATTTCCGTCCGGAATACACACAAATGGGAGTGCTCCACCAACAATTTCCGCAAATACCAATTGTCGCACTAACTGCCACCGCGGATAAAATCACGCGTGAAGACATCGTACGGCAATTGCATCTGAACCATCCGCGTACCTTCATTTCCTCGTTCGACCGTCCCAACATCAGCCTGACTGTGAAACGTGGATTTCAAGCGAAGGAAAAGAACAAGGCTATCTTAGAATTTATCCACCGCCACGGGGAAGAAAGCGGGATTATTTACTGCATGAGTCGAAGTAAGACGGAAACCGTCGCACAGATGTTACAGAAGCAGGGTATCCGCTGCGGTGTTTATCACGCCGGGTTATCCACTCAACACCGGGACGAAACACAGAATGATTTTATTAACGACCGCATACAAGTGGTATGTGCCACCATTGCTTTTGGAATGGGGATTGATAAATCAAATGTCCGCTGGGTGATACATTATAACCTGCCTAAAAGTATAGAAAGCTTTTATCAGGAAATAGGACGTGCCGGACGTGACGGGCTTCCCAGCAATACTGTCCTGTTTTATTCATTAGGCGACTTAATATTACTAACTAAATTCGCTTCGGAAAGTAATCAGCAAAATATCAATCTGGAAAAGCTCCAACGTATGCAGCAATACGCAGAGGCCGATATTTGCCGACGAAGAATCTTATTAAGCTACTTCGGAGAAACAACAACAGAGGATTGCGGTAACTGCGATGTTTGTAAAAATCCCCCTCAACGATTCGACGGTACAGTCATCGTGCAAAAAGCATTAAGTGCCATCGCACGTACGGAACAGCAAATCAGCACAGGAGTGTTGATTGATATTCTTCGTGGAAACTATTCTGCGGAAGTAACCGGAAAAGGGTATCAGGAACTTAAAACGTTCGGTGCCGGACGCGATATTCCTCCTCGTGACTGGCAAGACTATCTGCTTCAAATGCTGCAACTCGGCTACTTTGAAATAGCTTATAATGAGAATAATCATCTCAAAATAACGTCAAGCGGAAGTGATGTTCTCTTCGGAAGGACACAAGCGGCATTGGTAGTTATCCAGCATGAGGAAGCAGTTACCCGAAAAGGAAAAAAGAAAAAAGTGGTTATCGCCAAAGAACTCCCCTTCGGCGCGGCAGGCGGCGAAAGCCAAGATTTGTTCGAAGCATTGCGAGGATTAAGAAAACAACTTGCCGATCAGGAAGCTTTGCCCGCCTATATCGTCTTGTCAGACAAAGTGTTGCATCTGCTTTGCATCTCACGTCCCACCACCATCGAAGAGTTTGGAGAAATCAGTGGTATCGGCGAACACAAGAAAAAGAAATATGGAAAGGATTTCGTAAATCTGATTAGACAGTTCGTAGAATAAAAGAAATTCTTTAATAGTATATATTAACGAGTCACCTGACTAATGATTATTCGTTCCACTAGGGTTATCTTTCCGTTCCACAGTTGTTTCCCTTTAGTTCTACCTATGTAGAACTAAAGGGAAACAACTGTGGAACGAACTAATGTCCATAGCAAAAGGCGCTCACTTATGTAAACCGGAAAGATATAGTTGGCTTATTGATAACTTCACTTGCATTGCCGCAATTGCTCGTGCAAATCAGCCGGAGGCACTCCCAATGAAATAGCTTTTTCAAAGTCAGCTTTTGCCAATCCTTTCTTCTTCTGTGCCAGGTAGATATTTCCACGCAACAGATAAGCATCAGCCGAGGCAGCATCCAACCGGATGGCTTCCTCCAAATCGACCAATGCCAAATCTTCATGTTTCATCTCACGTTCCACATCGGCACGGGCAATATAGAGCGTCGCATCTTCAGGAGTGGCCGCAAGCATCTTATTCAATATTTCAAGAGCTTCCCGGAATTTTCCTTCTTTCTGCTCCAAAGTAGCCAGTCCCAGCCGTCCGCTATAGCTCTGCGGATCGAGTTCCAATAAACGATTATAATCTATTCTCGCAGCCGGATAATCGCGGCGGAGCACATAAATATAAGCACGCATCAACAAAGCTTCTTTGTTCTGCTTGTCCTCGTCCAACACCTGGCAATAATCCGTATAAGCACGGTCTGTTTTTCCCATTTCCATATAAATGGCGGCACGGTCGAGCAAAATAGGGACTGCCAAAGGAGCAAAGTTCAGTGCAAAAGAATAAGATTCCAATGCTTTATCAAACTCGCCCAAACGACGCTGAACCAATCCCAAGTTAGAAAAAAGCAGTGCATTCTTTGCGTTTTTCGGTTCCAACTTCAAAGCCTGAAGCAAAAGTTCCTCTGCCTGGGGAAGACTGTCTTTTTCGATACACTCAATGGCTCTCTCGGACAATTGCTGATAGGTTTGCGCAAAGGTAACAGCCGGAAAACAAAAAAGCAAAGCTATAATTATTCTTACCATGGTTCAGGTCTTTTTATAGTGAATGAATTAATCCAATGGATATGCGTCAAAAGCAAACAATTCGGTCGACAAATAACGCTCTCCCGTATCAGGTAACAACGCTACTATTTTTTTGTTCTTAAATTCCGGACGTTGTGACAGTTGACGGGCGGCATACACAGCTGCTCCCGAAGAAATACCCGCCAACAGACCTTCTGTTGCCGCTAACTCACGTCCTGCACGAATTGCTTCATCATCTGGCACGCCTATTACTTCATCCACCACCGAAGCATCATAAAGCTTCGGGATAAAATTCGCTCCAATACCTTGAATACGATGCGAAGCCGCCTCTCCGCCTGCCAACACTGGAGACGATGCAGGTTCCACAGCAACAATATAAATATTCGGATTATGTTTCTTCAAAGCACGGGCTACCCCGCAGACTGTTCCCCCGGTACCAACTCCGGCTACAAAAACGGCCACTTCACCGTCTGTATCCCTCCAAATTTCTTCACCCGTTGCCCGTTCATGAACAACAGCATTGGCCGGATTCTCAAATTGTTGCAAAATCACCGAACCGGGAATACTATCACGCAACTCCTGCGCTTTGGCAATGGAAGCTGCCATCCCTCCCAGCCCATCTGTCAATACAATCTGCGCACCCAGCGCTTTCAACAAATTCCGCCGTTCCAGACTCATCGTTTCGGGCATGGTCAATATCAGGTGATACCCTTTAATAGTAGCCACCATTGCCAACCCTACACCTGTATTTCCGCTTGTCGGCTCAATAATCGTTGCACCGGGTTTCAATGCTCCACGAGCTTCCGCATCTTCAATCATCGAAAGAGCGACTCTGTCTTTTACACTTCCCGCCGGATTAAAAGCCTCCAGTTTGGCAATAATATTTTGTTCCAGACCATACTTTCCACTATAACCGGAAAGTTCCATCAAAGGGGTATTCCCCACTAAATCTGTTAGTTTCTTTGCAATCTTTGCCATCTTATTACTTCATTTTTGTCACAGACACGACAAAGATATGGAAAAAAAGGTATGTTTTACATCACATCATGAGAAAGATAAGGAAAAGTATAGTAACTTTGTATCCGTTCAATCTTTTTAAGTTTACATATATGAAAAAGAGAATTATACAATTTCTCACGACCTATTTTTTATTTGTTCTTTTATTCGTTCTTCAGAAACCAATCTTCATGGTTTACTACCATGACTTATATACTAATGTATCTTTGGGTGACTATTTCCGCGTCATGTGGCACGGATTACCACTGGATTTATCTCTTGCGGGCTACCTGACCGCTATCCCCGGAATCCTGCTCATTGCTTCCGCCTGGACAAATTCATCCATACTCCGCCGCATCCGGCAAGGATATTTCGGAGTAATAGCCTTTGTCATGGCCTGCATTTTTATCATCGACCTGGGATTGTATGGCTTTTGGGGATTCCGTCTGGACGCCACTCCTATTTTCTATTTTTTCTCTTCTCCCAAAGATGCCATGGCAAGTGTCAGTTTTTGGTTCGTACTACTTGGAATTCTGGCTATATTGATCTATGCAGCAATTCTATACTGTATTTTCTATTGTGTCCTTATCCGGGAGAAAAAGCCTCTGAAAATACCTTATCGACGCCAGAATGTCTCGCTTGCACTGCTTTTGCTGACAGCGGCACTCTTCATCCCTATCCGGGGCGGATTCAGCGTATCCACCATGAATTTAAGCAAGGTGTATTTCAGTCAGGATCAACGCATGAATCATGCAGCCATTAATCCGGCATTCAGCTTCATGTATTCTGCCACCCATCAGAATAATTTCGATAAGCAGTATCGCTTCATGGACCCGAAAATAGCCGACGAATTATTTGCAGAAATGGTAGACAAACCCGTCGCAGCAACAGACAGCATCCCTCAATTATTGAATACACAACGCCCGAACATTATTTTCATTATCCTTGAGAGTTTCTCCACACACTTGATGGAAACTTTCGGAGGACAACCCAATGTGGCTGTCAACATGGATAAATTCGCAAAAGAAGGCGTATTATTCAGCAACTTCTACGGCAGTAGTTTCCGCACAGACCGCGGACTGGCATCTATCATCAGCGGATATCCCGGACAGCCGAGTACCAGCATCATGAAATATCCCGAAAAGACGGACAAACTTCCTTCCATCCCCCGTAGCTTGAAAAATGCAGGATACAGCCTCGAATATTACTATGGAGGAGATGCCGATTTCACCAATATGCGCTCTTACCTGGTATCTTCCGGTATCGAGAAGATTATTTCCGATAAAGATTTCCCTCTGTCCGAACGTACCGGAAAATGGGGAGCACAAGATCACGTTTTGTTCCAGCGCCTGATGAAAGACCTGAAAGAAGAAAAACAAGAAGAGCCATTCCTGAAACTGGTTCAGACATCAAGCAGCCACGAACCATTCGAAGTTCCGTTCCACAGGCTGGATGATAAAGTCCTCAACTCCTTTGCGTATGCCGACAGTTGTGTGGGAGATTTCGTGAAACAGTATCAGGAAACACCGTTATGGAAAAACACACTGTTTGTACTCGTTCCCGATCATCAGGGTGCATACCCATACCCGATAGAAAATCCGCTGGACGGACAAACCATTCCGCTGATTTTAATCGGAGGTGCAATTAAACAACCTCTCGTAATAGATACTTATGCTTCGCAAATTGACATTGCCGCCACTTTGCTCGCTCAATTAGGATTGCCGCACGATGAATTTACTTTCAGCAAGAATATCCTGAATCCGGGCTCTCCTCATTTCGCATACTTTACCCGACCGGATTATTTCGGAATGATTACTGCCGACAACCAATTGGTATACAATCTGGACGCCAACACCGTGCAACTGGACGAAGGCACCGCCAAAGGAGCTAATCTGGAAAAAGGAAAAGCGTTCTTACAGAAGCTCTACGATGATCTTGCCAAACGCTAATTATTAAGAAATATGGAATATTTATAAGGTAATATAGGACATTTACTATTCTTTATTGTATATTTGCGACGTTAAAAATAGATCAATAAAGCCGGATGATACATAGCGAAATCGTGCAATTCCTTTCGGAGATAGATACAAATATCTTCTTATTTTTCAATGGTATACACTCCCCTTTCTGGGATTATTTCATGAGTTCCTTCACGGGTAAAATAATCTGGGTTCCCATGTATGCCACCATATTATATATATTATTAAGAAATTTCCACTGGAAAGTTGTCGTATGTTATGTGGCAGCTATCGCGCTCACGATAACCTTTGCCGACCAAATGTGCAGCAGTATCATCCGCCCGGTAGTGGCACGCCTGCGTCCCGCCAATCCGGACAACCCTATTGTGGATATGGTATATATCGTAAACGGGTATCGTGGAGGAAGTTATGGTTTCCCATCGTGCCATGCGGCCAATTCATTGGGGCTTGCCATGTTTGTAGTATTTCTGTTCCGTAAACGTTGGCTAAGTATTTTCATCGTAACTTGGGCAATCCTTAACTGCTATACACGTATATACTTGGGGGTACATTATCCCGGTGATTTACTCGTAGGAGGTATTATCGGAGGATTCGGCGGTTGGTTATTCTGTACTATCGCTCACAAAATAGCCATTTATTTGGAACCTTCCACCCGCACGAAGAGAAAAGATATAAAACAATGGTCAGTCACTATTTATGCAGGATTGCTGACAGTGCTCGGTATCATTATATATTCCATAATTAAAAGTTGGTAAGGTTCACCACAGATTGCACAGATTCACACAGATTTCAAATGATAAAAAAGATATTCCACAAGAAGAATGAAGAGTAAGTGGAGTTATCAAACAAAATCTGAATATTAAAAATCACCCACGTTATAGATAGCTATAACGTGGGTGAAATTATTTATAAAGGGCTGTTATACAGCTCCATCAGCAATCTGTGTGAATCGGTGTAATCTGTGGTAGAATATCAAGCTTTCTTGATATAATCAACAATCCACTGTCCTACTTCTTTCGTTCCGTATTTAGCACCGTCAGCCACCTGAATTTCCGGTGTACGTACATTCTCATCCAAAGAAGCGTCTACTGCTTTACGAATCAGCGCACCCTCTTCTTTGCAATCGAAATACTCGAACAACATAGCTACGGAAAGAATTTGTGCCAACGGATTAGCAATATTCAATCCTTTAGCCTGCGGCCATGAACCGTGAATCGGTTCAAACACCGGAGTACTCTCGCCTGTGGAAGCAGAAGGAAGCAAGCCCATAGAACCACTGATTACAGAACCTTCGTCAGTCAGAATATCACCGAAGGTGTTTTCCGTTACCATCACATCGAAGAAAGCAGGTTCCTGAATCATTTTCATTGCAGCATTGTCCACAAACATATAATCTGTTGTCACTTCCGGATAGTTCGGAGCCATTTCCTGTGCAATCTGACGCCATAGACGAGAAGAAGCCAACACGTTTGCCTTATCTACCACCGTCAGATGTTTTCTGCGCTTCATCGCATATTCAAAAGCCACTTTCAAGATACGTTCGATTTCCGGGCGAGTATAATAGTTGGTATCATACGCTTTGTCATTATCCTGATACTTTTCACCGAAATACATACCTCCGGTCAACTCACGGATACAGATAAAATCTGCGTTCTCTACCAGTTCCGCACGCAACGGAGATTTGTGAATCAGGCATTTGAATGTCTGCACCGGACGGATATTAGCGAAAAGTCCCAATTTCTTACGCATCGCCAACAAACCTTGTTCCGGACGTACCTTAGCAGTAGGGTCGTTATCAAATTTCGGATCGCCTACGGCAGAGAATAAAACAGCATCCGCATCTTTACAAACCTGATAGGTTGCTTCCGGAAACGGATCGCCTACTTTATCAATCGCATCAGCTCCACAGATTGCATATTCGTAACTTACTTTGTGGCCAAACTTCTCGCAAACGGCACTCATCACATCTACACCTTGCACAGAGATCTCCGGTCCGATGCCGTCGCCTGCTAATACAGCAATTTTAAAATCCATAATCGTTTATTCTTCTATTTATATATTCTTATAAAAAACATTCTTTGGGCAAGTTATCTCTCACTTGCTCTTCTCGTATTCATCTTCGATGAGGTTCAACATCTTCATAGTAGCTTTGATGGCAGCTTCCGTCTGATCGGCATCAAGTCCGCGGGTACGGAACACCTGCTCGTCATAACTCCATGTGATTACTGTCTGCACAAATGCATCCGTGCGCCCACCGGGAGGGATTGTCACCGCATAATTGGTCAGCATCGGGAATTTGCGTCCCAATGTCACCTTATATATCTTACGCAATGCACGAACAAAAGCATCATACTGGCCATCACCGCCTGAACTCTCTTCGTACTCTTTTCCGTTGATTTCTATCTTCAACGTAGCCATCGGTTTCAATCCATGAGCCAGATTCACAAAATAGCTCTTCAGTTTGACCTTCTCACCAATCGCTCCATGCTTCAACACATCAGAAACGATGTACGGCAAATCTTCCTGTGTCACCAATTCTTTCTTGTCGCCCAGTTCGATGATACGCTCCGTCACCTTGCGCATAGCATCTTCATCCAACTCCAGTCCGAGGTCTTCGAGATTTTTGCGGATATTGGCTTTGCCGCTTGTCTTGCCCAACGCATATTCACGTTTGCGGCCAAAACGTTCGGGAAGCAAATCATTACAGTAAAGATTATTTTTGTTATCGCCGTCGGCATGCACACCTGCCACTTGTGTAAAGACATTCTCACCTACAATCGGTTTATTGGCAGGTATCATAATACCCGAATAAGACTCCACTACCCGGCTGACATCATTCAAACGGCTCTCGTCGATATTGGTCGCCGCATTGAAATGATCTTTCAGGATGGCTTGCACACTTGCGAGAGGAGCATTTCCAGCCCGTTCGCCCAGTCCGTTGATGGTGGTATGCAGTCCTTTGACACCGCTTAATACGGCTGCAAGAACGTTGCTCACTGCCAAATCATAGTCATTGTGCGCATGGAAATCGAGATGAGTATTCGGATAACGTTTCTTCATCTTCCGCATATACTCTATCACTTGCAAAGGATTCAAGATACCCAGCGTGTCAGGCAACATATAACGCTTGACACTCGTCTCTTGCAATCCATCCATCAACTGGAATACATATTCGGGAGAATCCTTGATACCGTTACTCCAATCTTCCAGATAAACATTGACGGTTATATCCTGTTCGTCGGCATAATGCACCACATTAATGATATCTGCCAGATGTTCTTCCGGTGTCTTTTTCAGTTGTTGCGTACAATGCTTCAGTGAACCTTTGCAAAGAAGATTAATCACGCGGCAACCGGTACGCTGAATCCAATCGACAGAAGTATGCCCGTCAACAAAGCCGAGCACTTCCACTTTATGGAGCAGATTGCGACGGGCCGCCCAGTCGCAAATCATCTTCACGGCTTCAAACTCACCGTCCGACACACGCGCCGAAGCAACCTCCACCCGGTCTACCTTCAAATCTTCTAACAGCAAACGGGCGATCATTAGTTTCTCATGAGGCACGAAAGATACTCCGCTGGTTTGTTCACCATCACGGAGCGTTGTGTCCATGATTTCTATTTTCACGCCTTCTTTTCCCATTCTTCTATTTTATCTTTATTGCTTAACAAGAAATCGATATCGTCCAATCCGTTCATCAAACAAAGTTTCTTGTAAGCATTGATTTCAAAATGTTCACTTTTACCTGTCGCCTTGTTGGTGATGGTCTGTTCGGGAAGATTCACTTCCACTTCCATCTTCGGGTCCGCTTCTATCGAATCAAACAACTCCTGCAGAAACTCCTCGGTAACAACCACCGGCAGCACAAAGTTGTTCAACTCATTATTCTTATGAATATCGGCAAAGAAACTGGATACCACCACGCGGAAACCATATCCTGCAATAGCCCAGGCAGCGTGTTCACGGCTGGAACCCGAACCGAAGTTTTTTCCTGCCACCAATATCTGTCCGCTATAAGTAGGATTGTTCAACACAAAATCCTTGTTCAGGGAACCGTCAGCATTATAACGCCAGTCACGGAAAAGATTATCACCAAAGAATTTTTCTTCACGAGTGGTTGCTTTCAAGAAACGTGCCGGAATAATCTGGTCGGTATCTACGTTTTCTAAAGGAAGAGGTACACAAGTACTTGTGATTATATTAAATTTTGTCTTAGCCATCGCCTTATTTATGAATTATAAATTATGATTTATGATTGAAATTACATCAGTTCTCTCGGATCGGTAATCACACCTGTCACCGCAGCAGCAGCAGCCACCAGAGGACTAGCTAACAAGGTACGTGCACCAGGTCCCTGACGTCCTTCGAAGTTACGGTTGCTGGTAGATACCGAATATTTCCCGGCAGGAATCTTATCATCGTTCATTGCCAGGCAAGCAGAACATCCCGGCTGCCGAATAGCAAATCCGGCTTCCGTCAAAATCTTGTCGATTCCTTCCTTACGGATCTGTGCGTCTACCATCCATGAACCCGGAACCAGCCATGCAATTACATTTTCCGCTTTCTTGCGACCTTTCACGATGGAAGCAAATGCACGGAAATCTTCGATACGACCGTTTGTACAAGCGCCGAGGAATACATAATCAATCTTTTTGCCCAACAAAGATTCTCCCGGTTGGAATCCCATATAGTCCATTGATTTCTTGAATGAAACCTGTGCAGCTTCGCTCATTCCTTCCATCGTAGGAATGTGCTGTGTGATGCCCATACCCATACCCGGATTCGTTCCGTAAGTAATCATCGGCTCAATATCAGCAGCTTCAAAACGGACTTCCTTGTCGAATACGGCATCGTCATCACTCTTCAATGTCTTCCAATATGCCAAAGCCTTGTCCCATGCTTCGCCTTGCGGAGCACTTTCACGTCCCTTGATATATTCAAAAGTCACTTCGTCCGGAGCAACCATCCCACCACGTGCACCCATTTCGATAGAAAGGTTACAAAGGGTAAGACGTCCCTCCATTGTCAGATTGCGGATAGCCGAACCTGCATATTCTACGAAGTAACCGGTAGCACCGCTGGTAGTCATCTTGGACATCATATACAGAGCTACATCTTTTGCAGTCACCCCTTTGCCCAGTTCACCGTCTACGGTGATACGCATTGTTTTCGGTCTTGACTGAAGAATACATTGCGAAGCCAATACCATTTCCACTTCACTTGTTCCGATGCCGAAAGCGATTGCTCCCATCGCACCGTGAGTAGAAGTGTGAGAGTCACCGCAGACAATCGTCATTCCCGGCAAAGTCAAACCACGTTCGGGACCTACCACATGGATAATTCCATTCTTCGGATGCATCATACCGTAGTGTGTCAAACCAAAATCCTTCGCATTCTTAGTCAATGTGTCGACCTGCGTTTTAGAAATCGGATCCTCAATCTCCTTATCCTGATCGTGTGTCGGTGTGTTATGGTCGGGCATACAAAATACCTTTTCCGGACGCAACACTCCGATTCCACGTTCACGCAATCCGGCAAAAGCTTGCGGACTAGTCACTTCGTGACAATATAAGCGATCAATATAAAGTTGTGTAGGACCATCTTCCACAGTAGTCACCACGTGGGCATCCCATATCTTATCAAATAATGTATTCATCTGTTTATTTACTATTTTACTAATTACTATTTACTATTTTAGTCAATCTCTACAATGCCGATACGACTGTCAGTCTCTTTTTTATGATTTGAATTTATTAATACAGTCAATATAAGCTTCTACGGAAGCGGCAATAATATCTGTATTAGCTCCAAAACCATAATAAATCTGGTTATCGTATTCTACCTGCATGTGTACTTTACCTACATCATCACTTCCCTTGCTGATAGCCTGAATAGTAAACTCTTTCAAAGTCATGTGGCGTTCTACAATCTTCTTCAATGCTTTGATAGCTGCATCTACCGGACCGTTACCACTGGCACAAGCCTCAAACTTCTCACCGGCAATGTTCAATCCCAAACTAGCTACCGAACGAACACCGACACCACTCGTCACCTGCAAATAATCCAGTTTGATGCGATGATTCTGGCTACGGTCTGCGCCTGCCAATACTAAAATATCGTCATCATTAATATCTTTTTTCTTATCAGCCAACTTCAAGAACTCATCATATACCTTATCCAGCTTTTCCTGCTCCAGGTCAACTCCCAAAATAGAAAGACGATTTTTCAATGCGGCACGTCCGCTACGGGCTGTCAATACGATAGAGTTATCATCAATACCCACATCATGCGGATCAATAATCTCATACGTCTGTACATTCTTCAACACACCGTCCTGATGGATACCTGAAGAATGTGCGAAAGCATTACGTCCAACGATCGCTTTATTCGGCTGTACCGGCATATTCATCAGGCTGGATACCATGCGGCTGGTCGGATAAATCTTCTGTGTATTGATATTGGTCTGAATATCTATTTCGTGGTGACTCTTGATAATCATGGCGATTTCTTCGAGGGCAGTATTTCCTGCACGTTCGCCGATACCGTTGATGGTCACTTCCACCTGACGTGCGCCGTTCAAAACACCGGCTATCGTATTGGCAGTAGCCATACCCAAGTCGTTGTGACAGTGAGTAGAAAGTATGGCATTATCGATGCCGTCTACATGGTCGATCAGGTATTTTATTTTAGCACCATATTCTGAAGGTAAGCAATAACCCGTTGTATCAGGAATATTCACTACGGTAGCTCCTGCTTTGATAACGGCTTCCACCACACGTGCCAGATATTCGTTATCCGTACGGCCTGCGTCTTCTGCATAAAACTCTACATCGTCCACAAAACGGCGGGCGTATTTCACGGCAGCTACCGCACGTTCGATAATCTCTTCACGATTCGAATTGAATTTATATTTAATGTGCGAATCAGAAGTACCGATACCGGTATGAATACGTTTATGTTTAGCAAATTTCAGTGCATCTACAGCAACATCAATATCTTTTTGAACTGCACGTGTTAAAGCACAGATAGTAGGCCAAGTCACCGCTTTTGAAATCTCAATCACTGAATTAAAATCTCCCGGGCTCGAAATGGGGAATCCGGCTTCAATCACGTCTACTCCCAACGCTTCCAATGCCTTTGCTACCTGAATCTTCTCTACTGTATTCAACTGGCATCCCGGAACCTGTTCACCATCTCTAAGAGTGGTATCAAAAATAAATAACCTATTGTCCATATTCAATGTATATTATATAATTATTAGCATTAAAAAAAGCCTTTCACACTTGGAAGTGAGAAAGGCTTTCGTATATTTTCATTTATACACATTTACGCGCAGCACTCACTTCCACTAACCTTTGATAGTAGAATAATAATACCGCATAGTAGAATATGTATAAACATCTGGTTCATTTCTTGTCTCTTTTATAGTTTGACGGTGCAAAGGTATGGATTATTTCTTTTCCACCAAATAATACGTTACTTTTTTATCGAAAAAAATATCATTTCATAAGTTAAAGCCGATTTTTACCAAAAATATATCACGAATACAGGTCTATATTTCATTAAAAGAAAAGAGGGAGCAGAATGTTTTTCAGCATTCTCTCCCTCTTCTTCTTTATTGTTCTAAATCAATAGATTACTTCTTATCGCAACATTCTTTCTTTTCTGCGCAATCAGCTTTTTTGTCGCAAGCAGTAGCACAAGAATCTTTAGCCTGGCAGCAAGAATCAGATTCAACAACAGCTTCTACAGTTTCTACGGTTGTTTCTTCACCTTCAGAAGCAGCGTTAGTAGTTTTGTTACCAGCACAAGACATCATTGCAAAAGAAAATGTTACTGCTACAGCAGCCAAAAATAATTTCGTTTTCATACCTTTCAAATTTGCTTTAAACGTTTAATAAAATAATTGTCGGTCGCAAATATAACACTTTTTTTGCAAAGTACCAAAAACAGAAAGCCCCCTTGATTCAGCAACGAATCAAGGGGCTTCTCTAAAAACGGCAGCTACCTACTCTCCCACTGTTACGCAGTACCATCGGCGTGACGAGGCTTAACTTC
>NZ_JAHQVH010000070.1:0-21414 GCF_019052435.1 Bacteroides sp. MSK.20.12
TAGAGCATAACCTTGCCAAGGTTAGGGTCGCGAGTTCGAGTCTCGTTTTCCGCTCCATATAGACATAAGGTTGTCAGTCGATAAGATTGGCAACCTTTTTTTATTTATGATTGATGAATTCTGATTTATATATGGTTGGATAATCGTTTAAAATTGGACTTTATTAGAAGTTTATCGGACGATTTTATCGATAGATTGAATAGAAAAACGTAATTTTGCAAACGAAAAAATCAATGTACTCCCCCCAAAAAAGAGCGTCATTGATTCACACAGACCTTTAATTAATTTAACTATTTGTGATATGTTAACACAGATCATTAATGCACGCATCCTGACGCCTCAAGGTTGGCTGAAGGATGGGTCAGTTCTTATTCGCGATAACAAAATTCTGGAAGTAACCAATTGTGACCTTGCCATTATCGGAGCCAAACTGATTGATGCCAAAGGAATGTATATTGTTCCCGGCGGTGTAGAAATCCATGTTCACGGTGGCGGTGGAAGAGACTTTATGGAAGGTACCGAAGAGGCTTTCCGGACAGCAATCAAGGCTCACATGCAGCATGGTACCACCAGTATTTTTCCTACCCTTTCTTCTTCTACCATTCCGATGATCCGTGCAGCTGCGGCAACTACTGAAAAAATGATGGCGGAGCCCAATAGCCCTGTACTCGGGCTTCATCTGGAAGGACATTATTTCAATATGGACATGGCAGGCGGACAGATCCCGGAAAATATCAAAGATCCCGATCCCGAAGAATATATTCCGTTGTTGGAAGAAACACGCTGTATCAAACGTTGGGATGCCGCACCGGAACTTCCCGGAGCCATGCAATTCGGTAAATATATCACGGCAAAAGGTGTACTGGCTTCGGTAGGACATACCCAGGCAGAATTTGAGGATATACAGACGGCTTATGAGGCGGGATATACGCATGCCACTCATTTTTATAACGCGATGCCCGGTTTCCATAAACGGAAAGAGTACAAGTATGAAGGTACGGTAGAAAGTATTTATCTGATTGATGATATGACAGTGGAAGTGGTGGCTGATGGTATTCATGTACCTCCGACGATCTTGCGTCTTGTCTATAAGATAAAAGGAGTGGAACGCACTTGCCTGATAACGGATGCGTTGGCTTGTGCCGCCAGTGATAGCCAGGTTGCCTTTGACCCGCGTGTGATTATTGAGGATGGAGTCTGTAAGTTGGCAGACCATTCAGCCTTGGCCGGGAGTGTTGCAACGATGGATCGTTTGATTCGTACCATGGTGCAAAAGGCGGAAATTCCTTTGGAAGATGCCGTAAGAATGGCTTCCGAAACTCCTGCCCGGATTATGGGAGTACTCGACCGTAAAGGAACGCTGGAGCGTGGCAAGGATGCCGATATGATCGCTTTGGACAGAGACTTGAACGTGAGAGCCGTATGGGCAATGGGAGAACTGGTGGAAGGCACCAACAAACTGTTTTAAATCTAATAAATAACAAAGACTATGTTGACTCAAATAATAAACGGAAGAATACTTACCCCGCAAGGCTGGTTGAAAGATGGTTCCGTATTGATTTGTGATGGAAAAATATTAGAGGTAACTAATAGTGATTTAGCGGTTATCGGTGCAACGGTTATTGATGCCAGAGGGATGACGATAGTGCCCGGATTCGTAAGTATGCATGCACATGGAGGTGGTGGGCATGATTATACGGAAGCAACGGAAGAGGCTTTCCGCACCGCAACCAATGCACATCTGAAACATGGTGCTACCGGTATATTTCCTACTTTGTCCTCTACTTCATTCGAAAGAATCTACCAGGCAGTCGATGTATGTGAGCACTTGATGAAAGAGAAGGATTCTCCGATTCTCGGTCTGCATATCGAAGGTCCATATCTGAATCCGAAGATGGCGGGTACGCAGTATGACGGTTTTCTGAAAACTCCGGATGAAAATGAATATATTCCTTTGTTGGAGCGTACGTCTTGTATCAGACGTTGGGATATTAGTCCCGAACTGCCCGGTGCACATGATTTTGCAAAGTATACCCGTTCGAAAGGAATTATGACTGCTGTTACACATACCGAAGCCGAATACGATGAAATTAAAGCTGCATTTGCAGTAGGATTTTCTCATGCTGCTCATTTTTATAATGCGATGCCGGGTTTCCATAAACGTCGTGAATATAAGTATGAGGGTACAGTGGAAAGTGTGTATCTGACGGATGGAATGACTGTGGAAGTGATTGCGGACGGTATTCACTTGCCTGCCACTATCCTGAAACTGGTTTATAAGTTGAAAGGCGTGGAGAATACCTGCCTTGTTACCGATGCTTTGGCGTATGCCGCTTATGAAGGGAATGAACCGATTGATCCTCGTTATATCATAGAGGATGGCGTATGCAAGATGGCGGATCATTCTGCGTTGGCCGGTAGTTTGGCTACGATGGATGTGTTGGTTCGCACTATGGTAAAGAAAGCGAATATTCCTTTGGAAGATGCTGTGCGTATGGCTTCTGAAACTCCTGCCCGTTTAATTGGAGTGAGTGATCGTAAAGGGGCGTTAGCAAAGGGTAAGGATGCTGATATTGTGATTCTTGACAAAGAACTGAATGTACGTTGCGTATGGTCAATGGGAAAGATCGTTCCGGGAACTGATAATCTGTTGCATAAATAACCATTGAAATAACCTTTGAAAGGGAAGAGGCCGTCCGGAGACTTCTTAAAAGAAAAATGCCCCTTACTAGAACTAAACTGAATCCCAAAAGTTAGATACAAAATTTTAGGAGTTCAGTTTATTCTAGTAAGGGGCATTTTATAATATTAAGGCTTTTCAGCCTCTTATTATAAAAATAAATGTTCTGTATTATATCAAAAGCCTGGTAGTTTATCAGTCTATCGTCATAAGGAACTTTCCGGACTTTCGATGTTTTTCTATTCTGAAAGTAAACTGGTTTCTATTAATTCTTTCAATTGGGCTTTATTCATAGTGCCTAATTTCATTGCCGGTTTGCCGTTCAACGGGCAAAGTAACAGATTGGGAATGGTACGAATCTTAAATGCGCTTTCCAGTTCCGGTTCCTGATCGACATCCACTTTATAAATATCTAATTTACCTTCGTATTCTTTTGCCAATTGGTCTAATATAGGCGATAATGCTTTGCAATAGACACACCAGGGTGCATGAAAATCGACCAGGCAAGGTTTATTCCCTTTAAAGTTCCAACTATCAGGATAAGATTGATAATCAGCTACTTTCTCAACAAAACTATCTTTGGTTAAATCTATTATTTTCATATATCCTACTATTTTTTAATGATTCGTTTTATTTTCTCTCCTGCAAAGATAGGGGAGTTGGAATGAAAGAAGGCTGGCCATTTTTCCTGTTGTGTTTACAATTCTTCCTTTATGGCTCTTTTCTAATCAAATTCTAATCTGATATGAGAGGCTTATAATCGTTTTTTTTCGTTTCTCCGGTTGCAGAATTGTAATTTTGCTGCGACAACTACGATAAGGTAATAAAGATAAATATAGTAATGAACAGAGAATTTTTAATTTCTTTTTTTCTTCTGCTGACAGGAGGAATATGTGCGCAACAGGCTACCACAGGAACATTAACGCTGAAAGAGGCGGAACAACGTTTCCTGGAACGTAACTTATCGCTGATAGCCGAACGGTATAACATTGATATGGCACAGGCACAAGTGCTGCAAGCCAGGTTATTTGAGAATCCGGTCATCTCGCTGGAACAGAATGTCTATAACCGCTTGAACGGAAAGTATTTTGATTTTGGTAAGGAGGGTGAAACGGTTGTGGAGGTTGAACAGGTCATTCGCCTTGCCGGACAGCGAAACAAGCAGATAAAGCTGGAAAAAATCAATAAGGAAATAGCGGAATATCAGTTTGAAGAGGTGATGAGAACACTCCGTCAGGAGTTGAATGAGAAGTTTGTGCAAGTCTATTTTCTTTCGAAATCCATATCCATCTACGAGAAAGAAGTGAACTCTCTGCAAGAACTGCTTGCCGGAATGAAGCTGCAACAGGAGAAAGGAAATATCTCATTGATGGAAATGTCTCGTTTGGAATCTATGCTATTTTCGCTGAAGAAAGAGAAGAACGAACGGGAAAACGAGTTGCTGACTCTTAGAGGAGAACTGAATGTCTTGTTAAATCTTCCGGGAGATACTACGGTTAAGTTATCACTGGACGAAGAGGTGTTGAAGCAATTGGATTTGTCTCAATTATCGTTTGCTGATTTGAAAGCGATGGTAAATGAACGTCCGGACTTGAAGATTGCCAGAAGTACGGTAAGCGCTTCTCGTGCCAATCTGAAATTGCAGAAATCAATGGCATTTCCGGAGTTCTCGGTGAAAGGGAACTATGACCGTGCCGGAAACTTTATCAATAACTATTTTGCGGTAGGAGTGAGCTTGTCAGTACCTATTTTCAATCGCAATCAGGGAAATATAAAGGCAGCCCGTTTTAGTATTCAACAGGCGGGAGCGGAACAGGAAAATGCTGCTAATCGTGCAGATATGGAACTTTATACCGCTTATGCTTCACTGGAAAAAGCAGTTCAGCTTTACCAATCTACCAATATGGATTTGGAACGTAACTTTGAGAAACTGATAACAGGAGTGAATGAAAATTTTACCAAGCGGAATATCAGCTTGCTGGAGTTTATCGATTACTATGACAGTTATAAGGAAACCTGTATTCAGTTGCATGAAATAAAGAAAGATGTTTTCCTCGCGATGG
This sequence comes from Bacteroides sp. MSK.20.12, assembly GCF_019052435.1. Lineage (NCBI taxonomy): Bacteria > Pseudomonadati > Bacteroidota > Bacteroidia > Bacteroidales > Bacteroidaceae > Bacteroides > Bacteroides sp. MSK.20.12. The sequence goes on from NZ_JAHQVH010000070.1 coordinate 4,744, forward strand.
AAAACCTGAATACAACTATCGGGCAAAATATATTGAACTACTAATATTCATAAATTATCAAAGACTATGAACTGGAATAAATTCCTTCCTTGTATATTGCTTACTACCGTATTGGGAGCATGCTCCGGTAAAGGAGAACAACCGAATGTTGAACCGGCTGCCTTATGCCTGACAGATAGCTTGTTGAGAATTGTATCTGTCGATACGGTTCACGTTCAAGAAGTGATTGATGAACTGACATTGAACGGACGGGTCACTTTTAATGAAAATCAGGTAGCGCATGTATATCCGATGTTTGGAGGTACGGTGACGGAACTGAAAGCAGAAATAGGAGATTATGTTCGTAAAGGAGATGTACTGGCAGTCATCCGCAGTGGAGAAGTGGCGGACTATGAGAAACAATTGAAAGAAGCGGAACAACAATTATTGCTCGCCCGCAGAAACATGGATGCTACGCAGGATATGTATAATTCCGGCATGGCTTCGGATAAAGATGTGCTTCAGGCAAAGCAGGAGTTGACGAGTGCCGAAGCCGAAGAAAGAAGGATAAAGGAAGTCTTTTCCATTTATAATTTCTCCGGAAATGCTTATTATCAGTTGAAATCACCTGTTTCGGGCTTTATTGTGGAGAAACAAATCAGCAGGGATATGCAGTTGCGTCCGGATCAGAGTGAAGAGTTGTTCACGATTTCGGGGTTGTCGGACGTATGGGTGATGGCAGATGTGTATGAAAGCGATATCAGTAAGATTTCTGAAGGTGCTTCTGTACGCATTTCTACTTTGGCCTATCCGGATAAGACGTTTGCCGGCACTATCGATAAGGTATATCATTTGCTGAATAGCGAAAGTAAAACAATGAATGTCCGTATCAAATTAAAGAATGAAGAGTATCTGTTGAAGCCGGGGATGTTTACGAATGTAAGTGTGAAGTGCAAGGCAGATGGAACTTCCATGCCTCGTATCGATTCTCATGCGCTGGTGTTTGAAGGAGGGAAAAATTATGTTGTTGTAGTAGAGCCGGATCAGCGTTTGCAGGTGAAAGAGGTAGATGTATACAAACAGTTGAGCAAGGAGTGCTATATCCGCTCCGGGCTTTCCGAGGGGGACAGGGTGCTGAATAATAATGTATTGTTGGTATATAATGCGTTGAATGCAGATTAAAAACAGAAAATAGTATGCACAAATTCATAGATAATATAGTGGCTTTCTCGCTGAAGAATAAGTTCTTTATTTTCTTCTGTACAGCGATTGCCGTTATAGCCGGAGTTGTTTCTTTTAAACATACTCCGATAGATGCTTTTCCGGATGTGACGAATACGAAAGTGACGATTATCACGCAATGGCCGGGACGTAGTGCGGAAGAGGTAGAGAAGTTTATCACCATTCCTGTTGAGATTGCCATGAATCCTGTTCAAAAGAAAACAGATATTCGTTCTACCACTCTTTTCGGACTTTCTGTAATCAATGTGATGTTCGAAGATCGTGTGGATGATTTCACCGCCCGTCAACAGGTATATAATTTATTGAATGACGCCGATCTTCCTGACGGGGTAACTCCGGAAGTGCAACCGTTATATGGCCCGACGGGAGAAATATTCCGTTATACACTCCGTAGTGATAAACGTAGTGTGCGGGAGCTGAAAACAATCCAGGATTGGGTGATTGAGCGTAATCTCCGTTCGGTATCCGGCGTAGCGGATATTGTGAGCTTCGGCGGAGAGGTGAAAACATTTGAGGTAAGCGTGAATCCTCACCAGTTGATTAACTATGGAATTACTTCTTTGGAGCTTTATGACGCGATAGCCAAAAGTAACATCAATGTAGGAGGAGATGTCATAACCAAGAGTTCGCAAGCTTATGTTGTTCGTGGAATTGGTCTGATTAACGACTTGGAAGAATTGAGAAACATCGTAGTGAAAAACATCAACGGCACTCCGATTTTGGTGAAGAATCTTGCCGATGTACACGAATCCTGTTTGCCCCGTCTCGGCCAGGTAGGACGAATGGATGAAGATGATGTGGTACAAGGCATTGTAGTCATGCGGAAAGGGGAGAATCCGGGCGAGGTGATTGCAAACCTGAAAGATAAAATAGAAGACTTGAATCAGAATATACTTCCGAAAGATGTGAAAATCGTGTCATTCTATGACCGGGAGGATTTGGTGAATCTGGCGGTAAAGACGGTGACACATAATCTGATTGAAGGAATTTTATTGGTTACGTTTATTGTATTGATTTTTATGGCAGATTGGCGGACTACCGTGATTGTTGCTGTCGTTATCCCATTAGCCCTTCTATTCGCTTTTATCTGTTTACGGGCGATGGGAATGTCCGCCAATCTGCTTTCTATGGGAGCCATTGACTTCGGTATCATTATTGATGGGGCAGTGGTGATGGTGGAAGGAGTGTTTGTGGCTTTGGACAAGAAAGCAAGGCAAGTAGGAATGCCGGCATTTAATGTCATGTCCAAAATGGGATTGATCCGTAACACCGCAAAAGATAAGGCGAAAGCAGTTTTCTTCTCCAAATTGATTATCATAACCGCATTGATTCCTATCTTCTCTTTCCAGAAGGTAGAAGGAAAGATGTTCTCTCCTTTAGCCTATACGCTGGGTTTTGCACTATTGGGAGCTTTGATCTTTACGCTGACCCTGGTGCCGGTAATGTCTTCTATGCTGTTGAAGAAGAATGTTCGTGAGAAGAATAATCGTTTTGTCCGTTTTGTCAATACAAAGTGTACGGCTCTTTTTGATTTATTCTATGCGCACAGAAAACTGACTATTGGACTGGCAACGGTCATAGCAGGTGTCGGATTATGGCTTTTCTCTTTCTTGGGTACGGAGTTTCTTCCACAGTTGAATGAGGGGTCTATCTATATTCGTGCCACCTTGCCACAAAGCATTTCGCTGGATGAATCGGTGACGCTTGCCAATAAAATGAGAAGGAAGCTATTAACGTTTTCGGAAGTACGTCAAGTCCTGTCACAGACCGGACGACCGAATGACGGAACAGATGCTACCGGATTCTATAATATCGAGTTTCACGTTGATATATACCCTGAAAAGGAATGGGAGAGCAAATTGACAAAAATGGAACTAATCGATAAGATGCAGGAGGATTTATCCATTTACCCCGGCATTGACTTCAATTTCTCACAGCCGATTACCGATAATGTAGAGGAAGCTGCTTCCGGTGTGAAAGGGTCTATTGCGGTGAAGGTGTTTGGTAAAGACTTGTATGAGTCGGAGAAATATGCGGTGCAGATTGAGAAAATCCTGGGTACGGTTCAAGGGATTGAAGACTTGGGTGTGATTCGGAATATCGGTCAGCCGGAACTTCGTATAGAGCTGAATGAAGGTCAGTTGGCGCGTTATGGCGTTGCTAAAGAAGATGTGCAATCGATTATCGAGATGGCTATTGGCGGAAAATCGGCTTCATTGTTGTATGAGGACGAACGGAAATTCAATATCATGGTAAGGTATAGCGAGCAATTCCGCCAGAATGAAGAAGAAATAGGTAAGATACTGGTTCCGGCAATGGATGGTACAATGGTGCCTATCAAGGAACTGGCAGATATAACGACCATTACGGGACCATTACTTATTTTCCGTGATAATCATGCACGCTTCTGTGCAGTGAAGTTCTCGGTGAGAGGCCGTGACATGGGTACGGCAGTTGCCGAGGCACAGAAAAAAGTGAATGCATCCGTACATCTTCCGGCAGGATATTCGCTGAAATGGACTGGTGATTTCGAGAACCAGCAACGTGCCACGAAACGCTTGGCACAAGTGGTTCCCATCAGTATTGCTATCATCTTTATCATCCTGTTTATTCTGTTCTCTAATGCGCGGGATGCCGGACTGGTATTGCTGAATGTGCCATTTGCCGCTGTGGGGGGTATTGTAGCCCTTCTGATAACACGCTTCAACTTCTCCATTTCTGCAGGTATCGGTTTCATTGCCTTGTTCGGTATTTGTATTCAGAACGGCGTGATTATGATTTCCGACATCAAGGCGAATCTGAAACTGGGTTCTCCTTTGGAGGAGGCCACGAAAGAAGGAGTACGCTCACGTATCCGCCCTGTGATTATGACAGCGGCAATGGCGGCTATCGGTTTGTTGCCTGCTGCCATGAGTCATGGAATTGGTTCGGAATCACAGCGTCCGTTGGCGATTGTTATTATCGGCGGATTGATAGGAGCGACTTTCTTTGCCTTGTTTGTCTTTCCTCTCATCGTAGAAGTGGTATATGAACGAATGTTATATGATAAAAACGGAAAGTTATTGCAAAGACGTATTTAGTTCATTTCTATTCTATGAAAAAAACGTTCATAGATTAAATTTGTAGTTTTCAGTAGGTAGAGTGAGAAAGGGATAAAAGAAGGGTGATTAAAAAATCACCCGTACTTTTGTTCCTTTTTCTATTTCTGAAGATATATCCAGCTTTGCGTGATAAGCAGAAATGATTTTCAAAGTCAGACTAAGTCCGATACCCTGTCCGGCATAATCCCGGGTGTTACTACCCCGATAGAAAGACTGGAAAATATGCTCAATTTCTTCTTGCGGAATACCGATTCCCTGATCTTCCACCTCAAGAATGACTTGTTGCTGCTCCCGATAGAGAGCCACATTTACTTCCTTATCGGAGTATTTACATGCGTTATCAATTATATTTTTCAATGCTATCTTTAACAGATAAGGATTAGCCTTAACAACAGCTTGTTGTTCTGTTGCTTCCAAGTGGAGACGGATTCTTTCATTAGAACCGGTCAACTCTTTCAATATATCAGATAGAATGATCTCTTCCACATTATTTTTCAGGAGTTCTTCTTCCTGCCGCGAAAGAAAAAGAAGGTGGCGGATCAGGCTGGACAACCTTTTGCTTTCCGAAGAAATTCGTTGCAGGGATTCAATGTATTCTCCGGTACTTCTTTCTTTGAGCAGACTGATTTCACATTCTCCCTGAATAGCAGTAATCGGATTGTTCAACTCGTGCGAAGCATGGCTTACAAAGGATTTCTCTGCCTTGAAAGCACTATCCAGACGATCGAGCATACTATTTAATGTTTTTATCATGTCCTCCAGCTCGTCATTATTTCCGGTAGTCTTTAACCTACGATTCAGACTGTTGGCCCGTATTCTTTTCAATTCCTTTAATATGTGTTGCAGCGGAACCAAAATACGACCGGAATATATTTTCCCGATGAAAAAGATCAGGATGGAACTGGCTAAAACGAGGAAAATGGAAAGTAACAACAGATGTTCCTTGATTTCTGTTCCGTAGGCATTCCGGGACATGACGAGTACGATGAAATTCCCTTCATTATCCGGATAATAAAGGGCGGCTCCTAACTGATCCTTATATTTAAAAGAGAAAGGAATACTGTCTTGCCCTGCCAGTAGAAGTGTTTGCTGGTGTTGCGTGAGATACTTATTCAATGTATCACGCACTTCAGAAAGACTATCCATATTTAGAAGAATCTCATGAGCTTCGGGCAGAAGCTCATCATATTTGCGTTGGATAATCTGGTAACTCTGTTCGTCCACTTCATCCTTTTCCCAGTGCTTCTGTGCAGTCAGGTAGGCTTTCTCACGCAGGTAGGAAGCATAGAGTTTATTGATATACTGTGTACTGAAAATATAAAATACAGCAATGATAATGACAGTGGTCAACACGCTGATTAACGTATAGAAAAGAGCTATTTTGGAACCTATTTTCATAGCCGGGATAGTTGGTGAGTTTAAGTATTCATGATATATCCTAATCCTACGACTGTGTGAATCAGCTTTTTATCAAAGTCACGGTCTATCTTTACCCGGAGATAGTTTACATAAACATCTACGATATTGGTATTGGTATCAAAGTTCTTGTCCCATACGTCTTTAAGCAGGGTAATACGTGAGAGCGCAACCCCTTGATGAGTCATGAAATATTCGAGCAGACGATATTCCTTGACAGTAAGATCAATATCTATATTGCCTCTTTTAGCTCTTCGGGTATTGCAATCCAATATCAGATTATCACAAGTCAGCAGATTGGAGGTTACTTCTTTATTGCGTCTTAACAAGGCCTTGATGCGTGCCTCCAGTTCTTGGAAACTGAAAGGCTTGACGAGATAATCATCTGCTCCCGCATTCAGTCCTTTAACGATATCTTCCGTTGTACCCAAGGCTGTCAGCATGATCACAGGAGACTGGTACCCAAACGTCTGCCGATAAAGCTGGCAAAGTTCCAAACCGTTTATTTTCGGCATGATAATGTCCAGTATCAAAAGGTCGAAAGGTTCGTCCTGAAGGATTTTCCAACCAGCGTTTCCGTCATGACAGACGGTTACTGTATGTCCGAACTCTTTTAACCCCCGTTCAATGAAAGAGGCGATGTTTATTTCATCTTCAACTAATAATATCTTTGCCATCATTCAGATTGTTTATGCGCAAAGATACTTTTTTCCTGGCATCTGAAGAAAGAAATTCGCCCTACATTTAAGTGTTTCTCCTTTTTGAGTTGTACTGTTTTTCTGAAATAGCAAGGATACTTATCGCGCTATCCGGGATAATTATCCCTTTGCTTCCTGATACATAAAGCGTTTGATTGACTTTTTCGCAGTCTTTTCAAATTCCTCGAAATGGATCTTTATCTTGCTTATTTGAGAATAGTTAGGAAGCTGTTGATTCAACTCGATACGGTTTTGTTCCATCACTTTCTGAATATCCGTCTGCTGCAATCCATGAGCGAAAGCGTCATCGAAATCCGGATAAATCAGTGCTACCAGCTTTTCATGCTGTAAGACAATCAATGATTCCGCAACATACGGCATATTGTTCAGTTTGCTTTCAATTTCTTCCGGATAAATATTTTGTCCGCTAGAGGTGAGAAGCAGGTTTTTGCTACGTCCGCGAACTGTTACGTAACCTTCTTCATCCAACGTGCCGAGATCACCGGTATGCAGCCAGCCGTTAGCATCGATAATTTGCGCGGTAGCTTCCGGATTTTTATAATAGCCCAGCATCATGTTCATTCCTCTGCATACGATTTCTCCGGCATGCGTTTCCGGATCTGGCGAGTCAATACGGACTTCCATCCGGCTGGTTGCCTTACCGCAAGAAGCAAGTTTCAGCGTTTCCCAACGACTGGAGCAAATGATAGGACCACATTCAGTCATACCGTAAGCGATTGTATAGGGGAATCCTATCTTTTTAAGGAAGGCCTCAACTTCAGCATTGAAAGGAGCGCCTCCGATAATAATCTCGTCAAAGTTTCCACCGAAGATTTCCATGGCGGCCTGCCGTGCCAGCGATTTGATTTTATCATTCACGATAGGCACTTTAAGCAATAACTTACCGATTGTGCTGTCTACTTTAGGAAGAATATCTTTCTTAATAATCTTTTCCACAATCAATGGCACACAAGAGATCACTCTTGGCTTGATTTCAGAGAAAGATTGAGAAATGATTTTCGGAGACGGCATGCGCGTCAGGAAATAGATGTGCGCACCTGCAGAAAATCCGTAAAGGAAATCATATACCATACCGAACACATGCCCCATAGGCAACATGGAAACGATATGATCGCCCGGTTTAACGGGAAGCATCTCGAAGCAGTAAGCCACATTCGACCAAAGACTGCGATAGGGGAGCATCACTCCTTTAGAGTAACCTGTGGTGCCGGAAGTATAATTGATAATAGCCAGTTCTTCAGGATGATCCTTCCGGTAGCAAATATGTTCCGGGCGGAAGTTCTTGGGATATTGTCGACCATATATTGCATTCCGGTGTTCAAAAGCATAAGTGAGTTTCTCGTTGCGTGATACTAATGGTGAGAAATCTGTTAGTAAAGCAATACCCTCTAATAAAGGCATGGCGTCCTCATTCAAATTTTCCCAGGCTTGGTCACCGACAAAAAGTAATTTGGCTTCGGAATGGTTGACGATATTATGAATATTATCTGCCTTGAATTCATGCAAAATAGGAACAATAACGGCTCCATAAGTAATCGTTGCCAGGAAAGTAACCGCCCAATGAGCACTGTTACGTCCGCAAACGGCAATTTTATCTCCCGGCTGGATGCCGGCACTTTCCAAGACAATGTGAAATTTAGCGATTTTACGCGCTACATCCTTATATTGAAGGGTAATTCCTTTATAGTCAGTTAAGGCATCCTTGTCCCAGTTTTTGATGATGCTTTGCTCAATATAATCAATGAACTGATGTTCTTGTTCCATTCGATCTTTGCACATTTAGTTTAAAACTGCGCAAAATTAATACTTCGCTGATGTAAACCGAATTTTAAATTCAAGTTTTACGGTTAATTAACGGAGGGGAATGAACAATTTTTACGGCTTGCTAAGGCGTTTTCGTGTTTCTTCCTTAAAACTAGTTTGTTGGCCTATTTAAAACATTTCGTCTCCACGCATGAATAAGAAACGAGTGTCTTGTAGGGACAAGAGGCTTCATGCGTGGAGACGAATCAGTTATAGTGATAGAATCAATCTTTTCGGATGTTAGTCAGAATCAGTCTCTTCTTCTTTTGATTTTTCGGAGATGAGCAGCAGTTTATCTCCTTCATGCAGTTTCAGCGTTCCGTTGGGAATCAGGAACTCATCTCCGCGCTTCACAATCATTACCAGCGTGCCTTTCGGGAGATTCATATCTTTCAATGTATCTGCTTCTTCCAACATACTTTTAGTAATGGTCATATCACTAAGATCAGAGTCTATTTCTTCCGGGAGTTCCACTCCGAAATCATTTCCAGTTTTTTCCAGTGGTTTGGAAAGATTCAAGATTCGGGCTACGAAAGAAATCGTTGTTCCCTGTACCACCAATGACACGATGGTAATAAAGAAAACAATGTTGAAGATGAGGTTCGAACCTTCTACGCCCGCCACTACCGGATAGGTGGCAAAGATAATAGGAACTGCACCGCGCAATCCTACCCAGGACACGAAAATACGTGATTTCATCGTGATTTTCCGGAATGGAAGCAAACAAAGGAATACGCTTAACGGCCGGCCGATAATAATCATAAAGACACCAATCAGCAATGCCACAGCAGCTACTTCCAACATCTCGTGCGGATTGACAAGCAATCCCAGGCAAAGGAACATGATGATTTGAAACAACCAGGTCAGTCCGTCCATAAAGGTGTAGATATCCTTACGATGCATGATTTTATTGTTTCCCACCATGATACCGGCGATATATACGGCAAGGTATCCGTTACCTTTCAGTAAGTCGGTGATGGAGAAAGTGAAAAATACAAATGCAAGTAATAAGATAGGATATAAGGCCTGATTGTCAATATTGAGCTTGTTCAACATTCGGATAGCGAGCTTTCCGAGTACATATCCGGCAGCCGCACCGACGATAAACTGGATGGCAAAAGAGCCTACGATAGCTCCGACTCCCATACCTGACGATTGAATAAACTGTATCAGGACAATGGTAAGCATATAGGCCATCGGGTCATTACTTCCGCTCTCCAGTTCCAGCATGGGACGGAGGTTGTGCTTTAAATTCATCTTCTGTGAACGGAGAATGGCGAACACCGAAGCCGAGTCCGTAGACGACATGGTAGAGGCCAAAAGCAGGGAAGTGGTGATAGGTAAATAAATATTAGACCAGCTCATACCTGATATCCACCAGATAAAGAGCCCGGTGAAAAGAGCTGTAAGTAGTACTCCGACAGTGGAAAGCACGATACCGGGACCTAAAATAGGTTTGATTTCTCTGAATTTCGTATCCATACCTCCCGAGAAAAGGATAATGCTAAGAGCGACCATACCGATAAACTGCGCGTCTTTCGCGTCGTGGAATTGCAGGCCGAGGCCGTCACTTCCAAACAACATTCCTACTACGAGGAACAATAATAAGGTAGGTACTCCAAAGCGATATCCGGTTTTTCCAACAACAATGCTGACGAAAAGTAAGATAGAACCGATAAGTAGGGTGTTTTCTGCTGTAAATATCATAGGCAATATATTATAAAGTTATAAAATTGTCGTTTTAATTCTCACCGTGCGAAGTTACACATTATTAACAACAAATAAAACCTCTTTTTAGATGTATTTTTGTGAAAAAAGGGAGTTAAATTGTCTAAAAAGACTAATTTTGCAGAGATTAATCTACATTATACTTATGGATTCAAATAATCTTACACCTTTGAGGAAAGGGGTGGTGGGGGTACAATTCTTGTTTGTGGCTTTCGGAGCTACGGTACTCGTGCCGTTATTGGTAGGGCTCGATCCTTCGACAGCTCTGTTTACAGCAGGTATTGGTACGCTTATCTTTCATGCCGTTACGCGTGGAAAGGTTCCTATCTTTTTGGGGAGTAGTTTCGCATTTATTGCGCCTATCATTAAAGCGACAGAACTTTATGGGCTGCCCGGCGCCTTATCCGGCATGGTTGGAGTTGCATTAGTTTACTTTGTGATGAGTGCGCTTGTCAAATGGCAGGGAGTGCGGGTGATTGAACGGTTGTTTCCTCCTGTTGTCATAGGACCTGTCATTATTCTGATAGGTTTATCATTGGCCGGAACGGGAGTGAATATGGCAAAAGAGAACTGGGTGCTGGCTCTGCTTTCATTGGTGACTGCGGTTGTCGTTTCGATGAAAGCTAAAGGACTTTTGAAGCTGATACCTATTTTCTGTGGAATTGTAGTGGGGTATCTGGCTGCATGGATCTTCTATGGTTTGGATTTGTCCGGCGTCAGAGATGCCGCTTGGATTGGATTACCGCAGTTTGTCTTTCCTAAATTCTCATGGGAGCCGGTGTTATTTATGATTCCGGTAGCTATTGCTCCGGTGATAGAGCATATTGGTGATGTCTATGTGGTGAATACGGTTACGGGAAAAGATTTCGTGAAAGACCCGGGATTGCACCGCACCTTATTGGGTGATGGTCTGGCTTGTCTCTGTGCTGGATTGCTGGGTGGTCCTCCTGTGACTACTTATTCGGAAGTGACAGGAGCCATGTCATTAACAAAGATTACCAATCCGCAAGTGGTCCGAATAGCTGCCATCTCTGCTATCTTATTCTCCGTTATCGGTAAAATCAGCGCATTACTAAGATCCATACCTAGTGCGGTACTGGGTGGTATCATGCTGCTGCTTTTCGGAACGATTGCCTGTGCAGGTATTGCTAATCTCGTGAATAACTGTATTGATTTGAGCCGTACAAGAAATATCGTTATCGTGTCTTTGACACTGACTGTCGGGATTGGTGGCGCTGCTTTTAGCTGGGGTGATTTTTCATTGTCCGGTATCGGATTGGCAGCTTTGGTAGGAGTAGTTCTCAATTTGATATTGCCCAAAGAAGATTAAAAAAGGAAGCCGGTATTCGAGAAGAAAGAATAAACGCTGGATTCCCGATTATATATAAAAAAGATAGTGACGGTATATGATGGAAATAGTGACGGTATCATTACCGTATAGCGTCACTATCCTTATCATATACCGTCACTATCTTTTAGAAGGAAATTTGCCTGTAAAATACCCTTCTGTTCCCTTATCATTTATGATAGAAACTTCACAATATCTTCATCCACTGTACTGATACCTCCGATTCCAAATTGCTCGATCAATACGTTCTTTACATTCGGTGAAAGGAAAGCTGGAAGAGTAGGTCCTAAATGAATATGTTTCACTCCTAAAGCCAGCAATGCCAATAAAACAATGACCGCCTTTTGTTCGTACCATGCAATGTTGTATACGATAGGTAACTGATTCACATCATCTAACCCGAAGATTTCTTTCAGTTTTAGAGCGATTACAGCCAGTGAGTAACTGTCGTTACATTGTCCCGCATCCAATACTCTCGGAATACCGTTGATATCACCTAAAGCTAATTTATTGTATCTGTACTTGGCGCAACCTGCCGTAAGAATCACTGTATCACCGGGTAGCTTTTGAGCAAATTCCGTATAATATTCACGGCTCTTCATACGTCCGTCGCATCCTGCCATTACAAAGAACTTACGGATGGCTCCACTTTTCACGGCATCCACCACTTTATCCGCTAAAGCCGTCACCTGTGCATGAGCGAATCCACCGATGAGTGTTCCGTTTTCGATGGCTACGGGTGGCTGGCATTGTTTAGCATGAGCAATCAGGGCAGAAAAATCTTTCGGTTTTCCATCCTTGCGTTCGGGGATATAATGCGCGCCTTCCAGACCACAGGCTCCTGTGATGTAAATGCGGTCTTTGTAGCTGGCATTCGCACGTGGCGGAACAATACAGTTACTTGTAAACAGGATCGGACCGTTGAAACTTTCAAATTCCTCTTTTTGTTTCCACCAGGCATTTCCGTAGTTTCCTGCCAGATGCTTATACTTCTTTAGTTGAGGATAATAGTGCGCAGGCAGCATTTCACTGTGCGTATATACATCTACCCCTGTACCTTCCGTTTGCTCCAGCAACTCTTCGAGGTCTTTTAAATCATGTCCGCTTATCAATATACCCGGATGATTGCGAACACCAAGATTCACTTGTGAGATTTCCGGATTACCGTAACTGCTCGTATTTGCCTTGTCCAGCTGTGCCATTGCCGATACTCCATGTTTTCCTGTTTCCAGCGTTAATTGAATCAATTCTTCCACAGTAATATCATTGCGGGTCAATTCGGACAATGCGTGCTGCATGAATGCAAATATCTCCGGTGACTGATAACCCAGGTTATGCGCATGCTCTACGTAGGCAGCCATTCCTTTCAGGCCATAGTGTACGAGTTCTTTTAGTGAGCGTATATCCTCGTTGGGCGTGCGAAGCACACCGACCGTTTTTGATTTTTCTTCAAATTCCTCTTCGTTTCCATCCCAAAGACATTCGTCAGGAGCATTCTCGATCTTTACCTTACCGGCAAGTTCCTTTTTCAGTTTCAGTCCTTCTTTGATTTTTTCGGTGATTGCTACTTTATCAAAATTGGCGTTAGTGATGGTGATGAACAAAGCATCATAGATAAATTTGTCTGCTTGTTCGGAAGACTGTCCCTCTTTACGCAGATGTTCGTTGTAGACAGCAATTCCACGTACTACAAAGAGCAGCAGGTCTTGCAGGTTAGCCACTTCGGAAGTTTTACCGCATACACCTTTTAAGGTACAACCCGTACCCATTGCGGTTTCTTGACATTGATAACAGAACATACTCATAACTTTTACGTTTTTAATTAGTCCAACAGTTTATTTATTGAACGCAAAAGTAGAGGAAAGGTTTCAGGTGATTCTGTAACCAATGTTACAACAATGAATATTTTTATCTCAAATACTCACAATTAGATAAATGATTTTTAAATCGGAGCATTATTGGATGAGCCGGACCAGTTCTTCTTTCTGTAAGATAGTGATATGTTTACGATCTGCTATCAATAGTCCGTCTTCCTGCATGTGTGCCAGTTCGCGGGCGAGGGAAGGGCGGGAGACTCCGAAGTAATCACTCAACTCCTGTTGCGAACGGTCGAGGGTGATATGCTCCTGTTGCTGTTGTTTGTACAGGCGGAGCAGGTAGGAGGCAAGTTTCTGACGAATGGTCTTGAACGACATGAAGAAAAGCTTATCCGATAAAGTCCGTGCATAATTGGCGGAGAGATTCATATAGTTTTCCAAAAACTGCTCGTTCTTGCGGAACAAACTCAAAACACTTGGTTTAGGAAGCTCGATCACCTCTGTCGGTTCATTGGCAGTCACCTCCACCGGATAGCGGTTCTGCTCACCGAACAGGAACAGAGGGGCAATCGCTCTGGGAGCAGTTATATCTTCTACCTTGATAAGACGTCCCGAATAGTCAATCATTTCTCCACGCACACTTCCTTTGGTCAGGATGATAAGACGGTTGCACACATCTCCCTGTCGTGCCAGGATTTCTCCTTTCTTATAAGAACGTGTATGAAAACTGATCTCTTCCAGATCGGCAAGAAGTTTTTCCGGAGTGATTCCTCGGAATAGCGGATTGTTGACTAGTGTAGGTATCATATATCAATCGTTATTTGAATTTTAAAATAAACGTTGTCTCTTTCTCTCGTAGTAACGTAAGGCTTCCTCCTGAAAGGCGCATGATTTGGCGGGAGATACTAAGTCCGATTCCGCTACCGCCTTCTTTGGTCGTAAAGAAAGGAATGAAGATATGTTCTGCTATTTCCGCTGGGATTTCGGGACCATTGTTTTTTATCTCAATCCATATTTCTTCCATGTCATTGCAGGACGCCTTCAACTCAATTCTCCCATCCGGCTGATTGCCGATTGCTTGAATTGCGTTCTTTAAAAGATTGATAACTACCTGTGAAATAAGATTCTCATCTGCATATACGATTAAGTCCGCAGGAGTAATCTCTGTGTGGAAACGGATATGCTCACATGGATGCTGATGACAGGCAAGTTCAACCATTCTTTCTATGAATGCTTTCACATAGAACAAGGAGGGTTCCGGTGTCGGTATGCGTGTGAATTGCCGGTATGATTCTACAAAGGCAAGCAACCCTTTTCCGGTCGTACTGATTGTTTGCAATCCGTGATTTATTTCTTCGTCTTTATTCGCTGATATTGAAAGAAGCGTATCGCAAAGGGAAGTGATGGGAGTCACAGAGTTCATGATCTCATGTGTCAGTACCCGTGTCAGCCGGATCCATGAATCTATTTCTTTTTCATCCAGTTCGGTATTGATATCATTCAGGGCAAGGATGCGCAGATGCTCTTTGCGTACATTGATTTCCGACACACGGATGGATAAGTTAATCGTTCCCCGTTCATTGTGAAATATGACTTGTAGTTTGTCCCCCGGGCGACAGTTCTCTATTTTCTCCATAAGCTGCGCATCCACTTGACTTAACTGGCGGATATGTGTAAACACATTCAGCCCTAAAATACGGAGTGCTTCTTTGTTCTTCTGATAAACGGCTCCATTGTCATTGAGCACTACTAATCCTGTACTGACAAAGTCGAGAATCAGTTCGTAGTATTTCTCTTGCTGGGCTGTTTCAGCTTTCACGCTATATAAGATATGTCCCACGCGGTTGAGTGCCCGGTTTATTTCTTTGCTTTCGGGAGTACCGTTTTCTTCGGTAAAATGAAATGTATTATCATTATTCTCGAGCGCATCAATCATAAAAAGCACCTGTTTGGTGTGGAGGCGATAAAGGCGGATTTGCCAAAGTATGCTAAGAACCAATAAACAAAGACTGACTCCTAACCAGCTGTATGATTGATGTATACCGAACCACACGGACGATATACAGAAAAGTACCGTCAGCAAGACTCTGAACCAATATTGAACACCTACTTGTTGAAGCTGCACTGTCATAATCCGAACTTTTTCATCTTGTTATAAAGAGTTTGCCTGGTTATTCCCAGTTGGGCGGCTACTGCCGATAAGTTTCCTGCACAAGTGTCGAGCGCTTTCCGTATCATCTGCATTTCCATCTCTTCCAGCGTAGAAATACTTTTCTCCTGACTCTCCGTCCGTGGAATGGATAATTGGAACAATTCGGCGGGAACGAGCGGACTGTCATTGATGATAACGGCCTTTTCAATCACGTGTTCCAGTTCACGGATATTACCATACCAAAGGTGTGCTTTCAATTTATCTTTAGCGTCGGGAGTGAACTTCATCAATGTCTTGTCATATTGTTTGCAAAAGCGTACCATGAACCTTTCGGCCAATGGAATAATATCTTCTTTCCGTTCCCGCAAAGGAGGAATCTCTACATGAATGGTATTGATGCGATAGAGCAAATCTTCCCGGAATTCACCTTTCACTACCATCTCTTGCAGATTCCGGTTGGTTGCGCATATCAGTCGGATATGAATGGGAATCGGCGTGTTGCTTCCCACTCTCACAATGCTTCGTCGTTGGAGGACGGTCAGTAGCTTTGCTTGCAGGTGGTAAGGCAGGTTGCCTATTTCATCGAGAAACAGCGTACTATTATCGGCAGCCTCAAATTTGCCGGTCCGGTCGGTGTGTGCGTCGGTGAAAGAACCTTTAACGTGTCCGAAAAGCTCACTTTCAAATAAAGACTCTGTGATAGTCCCCATATCCACTGCAATCATTTCTTTGTATTTGCGGTTGGAAAGGAGATGAATCTCACGTGCCAGCATTTCTTTCCCCGTTCCGTTTTCGCCTGTTATCAGGATATTGGCGTCGGTGATGGCTACCTTTTCAATTAATGTGCGGAGTTGTTGCATCACTTTGCTTTCTCCCCAGTACATAGGTGAGTGGGTGGTTTCTTCTTTGCTGCCCGTTTTCTTGTCGTTGTGCGTAGAAGCTGCTGCGGTTTGCAGGGTTTCCACCAGTTTTTGGTTATCCCAAGGCTTGACGATAAAGTCGGTTGCTCCTTCTTTAATCCCCCGGATAGCCAGTTCGATGTCGGCATAAGCTGTAAAAAGTACGACCGGAAGTTCCGGACGTACTTTCTTTATTTCGTGCAACCAGAATAAACCCTCATTACCGGTGTTGATGCCTGATGTGAAATTCATATCCAACAAAATTACTTCCGGTGTTTCTTCCCTTATGACACTGGACAGGGTGACAGGAGAGGAGAGTGTGACAATCTTGGAAAAATAACTTTTCAGAAGGATTTGTACGGCAGTCAATACTCCTTTATTATCGTCTACAATGATGATTGTTCCTGATTTACTCATTTTCGTTTAAGTTTGTAAAGCGCAAACTTACGAAAAAGTGAGTTATAAAT
>NZ_JAHQVH010000071.1:0-19248 GCF_019052435.1 Bacteroides sp. MSK.20.12
TTATCGGCTGAAAGACAGCCGATAAAATTGGCGTGGCGGAAAATAGTATGGTTACAAACATACGTTTATATCAAAAGTATGTTTGAACTCAACAAACTGTATGGATGGACTAAGTTTATTGTGGTTGTGCCAAGTGTCGCTATTCGTGAAGGTGTAAAGAAAAGCTTTGATATAACGGTAGATCACTTTATGGAGCTCTATGGGAAGAAAGCACGTTATTTTATTTATAACAGTAATAATCTGAATCAAATAGATACGTTTTCTCAAAGTGGTGACATCTCTGTAATGATTATTAATACACAGGCTTTTAATACTTCTTTGAAAGAGGGGGCGAAAAATGCCGCTGCCCGCATCATCTACTCCGTACGCGATGAATTTGGCAGTCGCCGACCAATTGATGTTATATCCGCTAATCATCCGATCATTATTCTCGATGAACCACAAAAGATGGGCGGAGCAGCGACACAAACTGCTTTAGCCCGCTTCAACCCTCTCTTTACGTTGAATTATTCAGCTACTCATAAAGAAACACACAATCCTGTTTATGTGTTGGATGCATTGGATGCTTACAATCAAAAACTGGTGAAGAAGATTGAGGTAGTAGGTTTTGAATTGAAACATCTTAAAGGTACGGATAGTTACATGTATCTGGAAGATATTGTTTTGTCTAAGACGGAAGCTCCCAAAGCTCGTCTTGAAATAGAAGTGAAACACGCCAATAACATTAAGAGAGAGATAAAGAATCTCGGAGTCGGAGATGATTTATTTTACGTGTCTAATGAATTGGAGCAATATCGTGGTTATACTATTTCTGATATACATATTGATACCATGGATAGCAGTCACAGTACAGTTTCATTTTCCAACGGAAAAATGATGTATATTAAAGATGTGTATGGGGATATTTCGGCTGATCACAAAGCACGTATTCAAATCAGGGAAACTATAAAGGCACATTTTCGCAAGGAAGCTTCTCTGTTTAAACGTGGAATCAAAACGCTTTCGCTTTTTTTCTTGGATGAAGTTGCCAACTATAGGAAATATGATGAAGACGGACAGCAAATGCTTGGACGTTATGGTGAAATATTCGAGCAAGAATATAGAGCGGAATTGAATAACAATCAGAATATGTTTGATGCTGATTACATGTCCTATCTAGGAAGTATTTCCACGCATGAAACTCATGCGGGTTATTTCAGTATTGATAAGAAAGGGAGAAGTGTTAATAGTGATATAAAACGTGGTTCAGACCAGTCAGACGATATTTCGGCCTACGATTTGATTTTAAAGAACAAGGAACGTCTGCTTAGCTTTGACGAACCGGTTCGTTTTATCTTTTCTCATTCTGCCTTACGTGAAGGGTGGGATAACCCGAATGTATTTCAAATCTGTTCACTTCGTCAATCTAATAGTGTAAGTCAGAAGAGACAGGAAGTTGGTCGTGGTCTGCGACTTTGTGTTGACCAGTATGGTGTCCGCATGGATGCAGAAATACTGCCAGATGAGGTTCATAGTGTGAACAAACTGACCGTTATAGCCTCTGAAGGATATGCTTCTTTTGTGGCGGATTTGCAGAAGGACATAAAGGCAGACCTCTACGATCGTCCTACCAAGGCTGATATTGATTTCTTTATTGGCAAGACTCTCTTTTCCAATGAAGGGAAGAAGTATACTGTTTCTAAAGAAGACGCACAAGAGATTGTATTCCAGTTGCGCATGAATGGTTATATTACAAAAGGGGGTGAGGTGACAGATACATTCCGTGAAGACTTGAAGAATGGCAATTTGAAACAGCTTCCTGATGAGCTGAAACCATTGACAGATGCTGTTTATAAACGTGTGCAATCTATCTTCGATAGTAAGGCTCTTGATGATATGATTGGCAATGGTAGCAAACCACAAACACCGCCTAATACGCTCAACGATAATTTTGCAAAGAAGGAATTTCAGGAGTTGTGGAAGCGTATCAACCACAAATACGCTTATAAAGTTCAATTTGACAGTAATGAGTTGATTGAAAAAGCTGTGGAAGCTATTAATAGGGAGCTGGAAGTCACTCAACTGACTTATGTGATAACGAAAGGTGTTCAGAAGGATGAACTAAAGAAAGATGATGTCGTTTCAGGTGAAATGCTTCAAAAGAAGGCGTCTCAGACGGATAGATTGACTACAGATGTGGTTAGTCATGTGAAGTATGATCTTATCGGTAAAATAGCATCCGGCACGACACTTACCCGTAAAACTGTAGCGACAATACTGACAAAAATCCGTCCGGTTAAGTTTGATATGTTTAAGGCGAACCCGGAAGAGTTTATTACCAAGGTTACTCGGCTTATCCTTGAACAGAAAGCAACTATGATTGTGGAGCATATTTCATATAATCAAGTGGATGGTGAATATGACAGCAGTATCTTTACACAGGAAAAGCATACTTCTATGGACAAGGCTTTCAAAGCTCAAAAGAGTATTCTTGACTATGTATTCACCGATGGTATAGCTGAAAAGAGTAATGAACGTAAATTTGTAGAAAGTCTTGATATTTCTGATGAAGTGGCGGTATATGCGAAATTACCAAAGGGATTCCATATTCCGACTCCTGTAGGAAATTATTCTCCGGACTGGGCTATTGCTTTTGAAAAAGATAAAGTGAAGCATATCTATTTCATTGCTGAAACCAAAGGTTCAATGAGCTCCATGGAGTTGCGGGAAATTGAGAAAAACAAGATTGCCTGTGCAGAGAAACTTTTTGAGCAGTTGAGTACTTCCGGGGTTAAGTATGGTAAAATTGATAGTTATGATACGTTAATGAGTTTGGTAAAATAGCGACAGTTATGGGAAAAGAATTATTTGATAACATACCAAGTAAAGTTGGAGATTTACTTAATGATGTTAAAAATGGGCGTATTGGTTTGCCTGATTTGCAAAGACCTTTTGTTTGGAAAGATAATAAAGTTCGTGACTTGTTGGATTCTATGTTAAAAGGGTATCCAATTGGATATGTTATGCTTTGGGAATCACCTGCAGATTTTGAAAACAAAGGGCAGATTGGAATTAATGATAAAACCTTTAATACGGCTCGTGATTTAGTGATTGATGGACAACAGCGTCTTACTGCTCTTCTAGGAGCAATTAAAGGTATAAAGATTAAAAATGTAAACTATGAGGAACGAAACATTAAAATATCTTTTAATCCTCTGAAAAGAGAATTTGCTGTTTGGTCTCAAGCTTATGAGCGTAATCCGGAATGGATTAGTGCTGTAAGTCAGGTCTTTGCTGCTCATGAAGAACAATTAAATGTTACTAAATTTCGGAAATCGTATATTTGCCAACTTAATGAAAGTCGCGTAAGAAACGAGTTACCAAGACTTTCTGATGATGAAGAAATAGTTATAGAAGAAAATATTAATGCTCTTTTGAATTTAAATATTTATCTTCTACCAACATTAAGAATTAGTGCAACTGCCTCTGAACAAGATGTAGCGGATATTTTTGTTCGTGTGAATTCTGGCGGACAAAAACTGACAGAAAAGAATTTTATAGAAACGTTGTTAGCTGTCTATGACAATGAAATTCATGATAAAATAAATGATTTTTGTCGGACTTCACGCATTCCGGAAGCTAGAACTTCATATAATCATATTCTTGAAGTAAATCCAGTACACCTGATACGTGCTACTGTAGGTATAGCTTTCAAGCGTGCAAGATTGAAATATGCCTATATGCTTTTGAGAGGTAAAGATCTTCAGACCGGGCTATTTGCAGAAGAAACGAGAGCTGATAATTTATTGAAGTTTAGAGAAGCATTAACTTTAGTTGTTAATCTTAATCATTGGCATGCATTTATGAATATTGTAGCAGAAGCCGGTTATCTTAATGGTTCACTGGTTTCATCAGAAAATGCAATTGTGTTTTCATATATGCTATATCTTATCGGAAAAACAGAATATAATGTCCAGCCTATGGAGTTGAAGAAAATCATGCAACGATGGTTCTTTATGACTACGATAAAAGGATTTTATACAAACTCTCCTGAATCAGCTGTTGAAAAGCAATTTGCAGATTTACGTAAAGTTCATACATCAAGAGACTTTGTAGACTATTTGAATAATGAAATAAAATCTCAATTTACTGATGACTATTTTAAATATAATTTGCCAAATGACCTTGTCACGTCCTCAACTCAATCGCCAGCATGGTATGGCTATGTGGCATCGCTTAATGTACTTGGCTATCCCATGTTATTTAGTAATACACCAACATCTAAATACTTTATCGTAGGGGCTAGTGGGGGAAAATCTTCTATTGATATTCATCATATATTCCCAAAGAATTATCTTTCCCAAATTGGTATTGAAGATGATCGTGAAAGGAACCAAATAGCTAATTATACATTTCTTGACTATTCTACGAATATTGATATTTCAGATAATCCTCCTTCTGAATATGTTCTAGCTTATAAGAGTAGGTTAGGTGTCGAAGGGTATAAAATTACATGTTTCCAAAATGCATTACCTGAAAATTTTGAGAATCTTGAATATCATGATTTCTTAACTAAGCGTCGTGTGTTAATGGCAGAATTAATTTTTAGAGCGTATAGAAAGTTATCAGAATAATATGTATGATGGTTCTTAGTAATATTGGGAATTCTGTGCAACTGTGAAATACTGCTCTTTTTAATTAGAGTGAGATTCTATTTGAGATGATCGAACGTGATTAAGGGGGGCAATGAAATCATTATCTTTGCAAGGTATACATTAATGAACAAGGAGGATATTATGCTTGCATACACATATATTGAACACGGAAAGTTTGAATTGCAGGAGAAAGCGAGACCGGAAATAAAGGATTCACGAGATGCAATCGTACGTGTAACACTTGGTAGCATCTGCACCAGTGATCTTCATATTAAACATGGCAGTGTGCCGCGTGCTGTGCCCGGAATAACTGTCGGGCATGAGATGGTAGGTGTAGTAGAACAAGTGGGGGCTGATGTCACTTCGGTGAAGCCTGGTGACAGGGTGACTGTGAATGTCGAAACTTTCTGCGGTGAGTGTTTTTTCTGTAAGCATGGATATGTGAATAACTGTATTGATCCTAATGGCGGCTGGGCTTTAGGTTGTCGAATTGATGGCGGTCAGGCGGAGTATGTCAGAGTCCCTTATGCAGATCAAGGTTTGAACCGTATTCCTGATACAGTGAGTGATGAGCAAGCTTTGTTTGTCGGTGATGTACTTGCAACTGGTTTTTGGGCAGCACGTATCTCGGAAATTACCGAGGAAGATACTGTTCTGATTATCGGTGCCGGACCTACCGGAGTTTGTACTTTGCTATGTGCAATGTTGAAGCACCCTAAGCGTATCATTGTCTGCGAAAAGTCTCCTGAAAGAATTCGGTTTGTCCGCGAGCATTATCCTGATGTGTTAGTAACGGAGCCTGAAAATTGCAAGGATTTTGTGATTCAAAACAGTGATCATGGTGGTGCAGATGTTGTTTTGGAAGTAGCGGGGAGTGATGATTCTTTCCATTTGGCGTGGGATTGTGCTCGTCCTAATGCTGTTGTCACCATAGTAGCCCTTTATGACCAGCCGCAGTTTCTTCCTTTACCTGATATGTATGGCAAGAACCTGATTTTTAAAACAGGGGGAGTGGATGGTTGTGATTGTGTCGAGATTCTCAAACTGATTGAGGAAGGGAAAATTGATACTACTCCTCTTATTACGCATCGATTTCCATTGAATGAGATTGAGGAGGCTTACCGTGTCTTTGAAAACAAGTTGGATGGGGTTATTAAAGTAGCTATATCAGGAAATAAATAAAAATAGAATTTGTGTATGAAGAATATATTGATAGTAAGTAATAATGATATGTGTCGCAGTCGTATGGCGCAGGAAATTTTAAACTCGTTCGGTAGAGGTATGAAGATTAGTACTGCCGGTGTTTTGGTTGGAAATTCTGTCCCGGATGTTGTTTGCCAGGTGATGGAACAGAATGGGTTTGACTTTTCACGTAGAAAGCCTTGTGATGTTGCGACGTATGCCCAACAGACATGGGATTACGTCATTACTCTTTGCCCAGAAGCGGAGGAAGTGCAAAAGGAAATGCAGGGGGTAGTGAGAAAATATGTTTCTTTTAATTTTGCAGATCCTTTTCGGGGAGGTATTCATGCCGATGATGAACAGGAAGAACGGGTGGTGGCACTATATAACGCTATGCATAAAGAACTGTATGAGTTTTTTCGGAGTGAATTAATGGAGAAACTCTTGCCTCGCTGTTCTTGTGGGGCGAATACATATTGTAGGTGTGAGTAGGAATATGAATATGAATAGAATCATATATGTGTCTCGTCCGGTGATGATGGCAGAGTTACTTAATCTTTAACACGAAGTTGCCAGAAAGCGATAGCGGATGCGGCAGCTACATTGAGTGAATCTACTCCGTTTGCCATAGGGATGCGAACCACATAGTCTGCCTCGGTAATTGTTTCGCTTCGAAGACCGTCACCTTCGGTTCCCATCACAATGGCTAACTTGGGTTCGGTCGCTAAGATGGGACTATCAATCGAGATTGATTTCTCTGTAAGTGCCATAGCGACTGTGCGGAATCCCAGTTTATGCAATTCATTGGGAGAACCATCCAACCAAGCCCATGGTATCAGGAAAACAGATCCCATTGAAACTCTGACTGCACGTCGGTTCAACGGGTCGCAAGAATTGCGTGTCAGTAATATGGCATCTATCCCAAGAGCGGCTGCAGAACGGAAAATAGCTCCAATGTTGGTAGTGTCTACCACACCTTCAATGACTGCGATACGCCGTGCGCCTCTACATATTTCTTCTACACTTTTCGGTGTCGGGCGGTGCATGGCACAGAGGACGCCACGTGTGAGTGTATATCCGGTCAATGTGGCAAGCAGTTCTCTTGCACCCGTATAGACAGGTATATCATCACAACGTTCAATGATATCAGCAGCATCACCAGTGATATGCTTCTGCTCGCATAAAAGAGCTAAAGGTTCGTAACCAGCATTTAGAGCTACATTAATAACTTTCGGACTTTCTGCAATAAACAGTCCCTTATCAGACTCGATACGATTACGTAGTTGAGCTTCAGTGAGAGTACTGAATATTTCTATTCTGGGATCAGTTAAGGAATGTATTTCTATAATGGGCATAAGATTTCTTACAACTATCTACTTTATTATATCAAATTATATCAATGATTGTGTTTATTTTTTACTTCCCGATGCAAAAATGTTGAAAGATATTCTGAAGCACCATATCATTCGTAACCTCACCAGCGATGTCCGAAATAAAGAATATACACTCCCGTATGTCTTGCGAAAGAAAATCTCCGGAAATCTGCGAGTCAAGTCCGTTTTGTACTCTATGAATAGCTTCCAAAGCTTTATTTAAAGCTTCGTAATGCCTTACATTTGTCACAATAATGTCATTTTGTGTCACTGTAGGCAAGTGTGCTGCATCAATAAGCATTTTTTGCAGTTCACTTGTGTTCTCTCGTTGTTTGGCCGAGATGAAAATAGATTCCGTAGCTTCTTTAGAAAAGTCTTTTAATAGAGACTGTAAATTCTCTTTTTGCTTGTCTTCGATTAAATCAGCCTTATTAAATACAACAATCAAATGTTTTCCTTCACAACGTGGAATTATCTTCTCCGATAACTGTTCAATTTGAGAAGCGGCATTCACAGCATCTACCATCCAAAGGACAATCTCTGCTTGATCTAACTTTTGGAAAGTACGTTCGATACCGAGACTTTCAATCGTATCATTGGTTTCCCGGATTCCGGCAGTATCAATGAAACGGAAAGTGATTCCTCCGATGTTGATAGTATCTTCGATCACATCACGCGTTGTCCCGTGGACATCACTGACAATCGCTTTATCCTCATTCAATAATACATTCAGTAAAGTCGATTTTCCGGCATTTGTTTCACCGATAATAGCTACAGGGACACCGTTCTTAATAGCATTACCAACACTAAAAGAATGAGCCAACCGCGAAATGACCTGTTCGATTTCATCTGCTAGCTTCCTTAATGCCGAACGATCGGCAAATTCAACATCTTCTTCGCTGAAGTCCAGTTCCAGTTCAATCATAGAGGTGAAATTCAGTAATTTGTTGCGTAACTCCGTCAATTCTCTGCTGAAACCACCTCGCATCTGGCTCATAGCCAAACGATGGGTGGCAGCAGATGAAGAAGCGATCAAGTCCGCCACAGCCTCTGCCTGACTTAAATCCATCTTTCCGTTGAGGAAAGCACGTTGCGTATACTCTCCCGGTTGGGCCATACGGCAGCCGTTCTTAATAAGCAACTGCATCACCTGTTGAAGAATATAAGAAGAACCATGGCACGTGATTTCCGTACTATCTTCTCCTGTGTATGAATGAGGAGCACGGAAAAGACTGACGAGCACTTCGTCAATAATCTCGTCCCCATCATAAATACGTCCGAATGTCAAAGTATATGGTTTTTGCTCACTCAATAATTTGCCAGTCTTGGCGGGCTTGAATATGCTGCCGGTGATAGAAATAGCTTCCGGACCGGAAACGCGGATGCTTCCGATAGCACCGCCCTGGGCGGTAGCGATAGCGCAGATCGTATCTTGATTCATTGTTTTTTCTTTTTGGATGAGCAAAGATAATTGTTTCTAAGTAAAAAATAGAAAATTGAGCACAACTTGTGCTTTATTTGTTTATATTTGCTGCCGTGCAGTGGTACACCAAACAAAATAAAACAATAATGCTTATGGAACCAGCGATCAATTTATATTCTTCGAATGAGAAAAGCGAACTCATACGGGAAAACTATCAGGAAATACTTTCTGTGCTTGCAGCCCATCAAATAGCTTTATGGGAGTATGATATCATTACGGGCAAATGCTCCTTTTCAGACGATTATTTCTCTACACTCGGATTGAAGGATACCGGAATCATTTTTGAGGACATTGATGATTTTTATCGGTTTATCCATCCGGAAGATGTTGAATCCTATCAACAGGCATTTGCAGAAATGCTTTCATCAGAGTCTAAGACCTCACAAATAAGAGTTCGTTGTATGGGCGAACAAGGGGAAGTGATTTGGCTGGAAGATCATTTTCTGTCCTATAAAGAAAGTTGCAAAAGTCATCCGGGCAAACTGCTGGCATATACGGTGAACGTCACCTCACAATGCGAAAAGGAGCAACATATCAAATATCTGGAAGAATACAACCGTAAAATTATTGAAGCACTGCCGGAATTCATATTTATCTTTGATGATAACTTTTTCATTACCGATGTCCTGATGGCACCGGGGACAATCTTGCTTCATCCTGTGGAAGTGTTGCGCGGAGCGGACGGACGATCTATTTATTCACCGGAGGTCAGTGACCTGTTTCTTTGTAACATCCGGGAATGTTTGCGTGACGGTAAGTTGAAGGAAATAGAATATCCCCTTGAAGTGGATGGAAGTCTGCATTATTTTCAGGCACGTATCGCCCCATTCGAAGGAAACAGGGTACTTGCGCTGATACATGATATCGGAGAACGGATTCAGCGTTCGCAGGAATTGATCGAAGCTAAACGTCGTGCGGAAGATGCCGATAAGATGAAGTCGGTCTTTTTGGCAAATATGAGCCATGAGATTCGTACCCCGTTGAATGCTATTGTTGGTTTCTCGGAGATTATCGCGGTGACAGAGAGTGAAGAAGAAAAAATGGAGTATCTGGAAATTATCCAGAGAAACAGTAACTTGTTGTTGCAGTTAATCAATGATATCTTGGACTTGTCCCGCATTGAATCCGGAAAGTCGGAGATGCATTTCCAGCAGGTAGAGATTGCAAGTTTGGTGGAAGAAGTGGAGAAAGTGCACCAGCTGAAGATGAAGTCAAGCGTAGAGTTGAATGTGATTCGCCCGGAAGGAGAATACTGGACTTCTACCGACCGAAACCGGGTGATGCAGGTCTTGTTCAACTTCCTTTCGAATGCCATTAAAAATACGGAAAAGGGAACTATAACATTAGGGCTGAAACATGAAGGCCCCTGGCTAAAACTATTTGTCAGCGATACAGGTTGCGGAATATCCAAAGAGAAGCTCCCGCAAATTTTTACCCGTTTTGAGAAGCTGAATGACTTCGTACAAGGTACCGGGCTGGGACTCTCAATCTGTAAAAGTATCGTGGAACGTCTGGGCGGGCGCATCGAGGTAACTTCAGAATTGGGGCAGGGGAGTACGTTTGCACTCTATTTGCCTTATCAGGAAGTACCGAAAGAAGTTGTTGAAAGAAGACTTCCACATAAAAAGGATGTTAAAGCGGATAAACGTAAAAAGATATTAGTAGTGGAAGATATAGAGTCGAACTTTGCTCAACTAAACATTCTTCTGAATAAAGAATATATTATCTCATGGGTACGCAATGGGCAGGAGGCTATCAATAGTTTCATCCGTGAAAGCCCGGATTTGATACTTATGGATATTCGTATGCCGGTGATGGACGGTATTCAGGCTACTGAAAAGATCCGTACGATTTCTCTGACCGTGCCTATTATTGCAGTGACTGCGTATGCTTTCTATACCGAACAGCAACAGGCTATTCAAGCCGGATGTAACGCCGTTATTTCAAAACCCTATTCTTTGGAGAGGCTAAGAGAGACGATAGAATCTTACATCGGATAATTAATTTTCTAAAAGAGAACCAACATTCTGAATATTGTAGTGTTACTATTATAATAGTAGTAACATTATAATAGATTTGAATATGGAGAAAGTGAAAAAGATAGTCCTTATCGGAGCAAGTGGCTTTGTTGGTTCTGCTCTTCTGAACGAGGCTTTGAATCGTGGTTTCGAAGTTACAGCAGTAGTTCGTAATCCGGAAAAGATAAAGATAGAGAATGAAAATCTGAAAGTGGTGAAAGCCGATGTAGCCGTGCTTGATGAAGTGGCCGACGTTTGTAAAGGCGCGGATGCCGTTGTTAGTGCGTTCAATCCGGGATGGAATAATCCTGATATATACGATGAAACCATTAAAGTTTATCTGACTATAATTGATGGAGTGAAGAAGGCTGGCGTCAATCGTTTTCTGATGGTTGGTGGTGCCGGTTCTTTATTTATCGCTCCGGGCTTGCGTTTGATGGATTCTGGCGAAGTGCCCGAAAATATATTGCCGGGAGTGAAAGCCTTAGGAGAGTTTTATCTGAACTTCTTGAAGAAAGAGAAAGAAATAGACTGGGTGTTCTTCTCTCCGGCAGCAGATATGCGTCCGGGAGTACGTACAGGGCGTTATCGGTTGGGAAAAGATGATATGATTGTAGACATCGTAGGGAACAGCCATATCTCTGTCGAAGATTACGCTGCCGCAATGATTGATGAATTGGAATATCCGAAACATCATCAGGAGAGATTTACGATTGGTTATTGATAAAAAATCAAATTAAAAATAACTGTGTAATATAGTGACGCTATCCTTCTCGGATAACGTCACTATAATCGTATTATAGCGTTACTATCACGGCGTCATAGTGACACTTGTTGAAGATAGGCTAAATGATAAAAATGGAACTGTCTAACAAGTCCCTTATTAAGAATTTCCCCCACGCTATAACTATTTGTAGCGTGGGGGAATTTCAATATTTAGAACTCGTTAGGCAGCTCTATAATTCTATTCTAACGATTACAATTTTATTCTTTCAGAAGAGCGTACCTCTATATTCTGTCAAGTACAGTTTTAATCAGTGTATCAATTGTATTTTTATATCCTGTATTGGCCTCTTTAATAAGTCGGTTGGCTATCACCATGCAGACGGTCATAGCCTTGTGCCCCATCAACCGGCTAAGTCCTGCCAAAGCCGAACTTTCCATTTCGAAGTTGGTAATCTTATAGCCTTTATATTCGAAAGATTCAATCTTATCATTCTGTTTCGGGTCTGCCAATGGAACACGAAGTTCACGTCCCTGCGGACCAAAGAAACCTCCGGCAGCGATTGTTACTCCACGTACCATGTCCTCTTTGGCAATCCGGTCAATCAGTTCTTCGCTGGCATCAATGACATAAGGAGCAGGCGCACACATATTTCCCGACCAACCCATGTGATTGAGGAACGCACGCTCAAAAGGTAAGTCGCATACAGCATTTCTTCCGGCATAGAAATTCAGCAATCCGTCAAAGCCGATAGACTTCTGCGAACACACAAATGTTCCGACAGGAGTGTTGGGCTGTAAGCCGCCACATGTGCCGATACGTACTAATTCCAGTTGGCGGAACTGATCCTTTTCTTCGCGGGTATTAAAATCTATATTGGCGAGTGCATCCAGTTCATTCATTACGATGTCGATGTTATCGCAACCGATTCCTGTAGAAACCACTGTAATCCGTTTACCTTTATAAGTACCCGTGATGGTTTTGAATTCGCGGCTTTCCACTTCACATTCTTTGTTTTCGAAATGAGAAGCTACGAGTGCTACACGTCCGGGGTCACCTACCAAAATTACTTTGTCTGCCAACCATTCGGGCTTTACGTGAAGATGGAATACTGAACCGTCTTCATTGATAATCAATTCAGAGGATGGAAAGTACTTTTTCATGTTATTGAAGGGTTTTAGTTTTATAATAGGATTTGTATCTATAAATAGAAACGCCGGAACCGGATTTAAGTTCAGAAGAAGCTACTATCTTTTTCCTTTAGAAAAGGGGAGTGCGTCTTACAACTGAAATGAAATCGGATTCCGGCGTTTGTGAACGATTATTTGCTCAATGGCTGATTGCCTGCATTACCCGTTGCCGGCTTGGCGATATTCTCGCGCATGGAGGTATCAGCTTCAATATTCTTCATGCGATAATAATCCATGATGCCTAGGTTGCCGCTGCGGAAAGCTTCAGCCATCGCTTTAGGAACTTCAGCCTCTGCTTCGATTACTTTAGCACGAGCTTCCTGTGCTTTTGCTTTCATTTCCTGTTCGGAAGCAACTGCCATGGCACGGCGCTCTTCGGCTTTTGCCTGTGCGATGTTCTTATCTGCGTTAGCCTGGTCAATTTGCAGAGCCGCACCGATATTTTTACCTATATCGATGTCCGCGATATCAATAGACAAGATCTCGAAAGCTGTTCCTGCGTCCAAACCTTTACGAAGTACAAGTTTAGAGATCGAATCCGGATTCTCAAGGACCGATTTATGGTTTTCAGAAGAACCGATAGATGAAACGATACCTTCGCCTACACGGGCAAGGATCGTATCTTCACCTGCACCACCGACCAACTGACGAATGTTGGCACGTACCGTAACACGTGCTTTGGCTATCAGCTGAATACCGTCTTTTGCAACAGCCGTAACAGGAGGTGTGTCGATCACTTTCGGGTTTACAGACATCTGTACAGCTTCGAATACGTCACGTCCTGCAAGGTCGATAGCGGTAGCCATCTGGAAAGGTAATTCGATATTCGCTTTCGATGCGGATACCAAGGCGTGAACCACCTTTTCTACATGTCCGCCAGCCAGATAATGGGCTTCCAGTTCATCACGGGTAATGTTTTTCAGACCGGCTTTGTGAGCCTCGATCATTCCCGGCACGATGATGTACGGCGGAACGTTACGTATACGCATTAAAAATAGTTGTATCAGCGAGATGTTAACTCCCGACACTTTTGCCGACAACCAGAGGAAGAACGGCACGTAATGGAAAAATATTATCAAGAAGATAATACCTCCAGCTATCAGAAAGATAGGCAAGTAGAAAGATGATTCCATTGATGTTATTATTAAGTGAATATTATTCTTTGTGTTTTTCAACCATGATTGTACCGTCGGTGATACGGCTTACAATAATCGGAGTCTTTTCATTGAGGAATCCGTCTATTGATTTTACTTCCACAATTTTTCCGTTTATTTCGGCATAACCGATTTGTGCCAGACGTGTGGTACTGATTCCTGTATCACCTACTTTAACGCTGTCTTCTGCGCTACGGTCTACTTTCGAATCAATATCCTTTTTCAATGCCAGTTTGTCCAGCATCTTCGATCGCATAAACCAAATCAATGATCCGATACAGGCAATCGCCGATATACCAAGAGTGATAAATCCTCCTGCCATACCTAAATTGGCAAATGCATAGTAGTTGGCATAAAGAATACAAACCAATGCAGAAATTCCGGCCAGGCTAATGCCCGGGATGACGAACAGTTCTACCAGAAACAGTATGACTGCGGCAATGATGAGAACGGCGATAATGAGTATATCCATAGTTCAGAGTTATTAATTTATTTTGTTTTTTCTGCATTGCGTACATTCACTTCGAGAGTATCCAGCTCTTCGGACATTTGCAGTACCCGCTTTTCGAGGTCGAGGATGGCAGGAGCCATTTTCTCTTTTCCCTGTTGGTTGGCACCGGCATATTGTTGACGCAGGCTATTCAGCTTTTCTTCTTGCTGATAATAGTCTTTCTCCATCTGCTGGTAACGCTGGAAAAGTGATTTTGCTTTTGCGGATTTAAAGTCGCTCATCAGATAGTAAGTCGTATGATCGTCAATGACAAATTCAAAGTCCATCGCGCGACGTTCTTTAGGCTTATGACTGATGGCAGCTTCCAGGCGTTGCAATGCTTCGGTTACAGCTTGTTTGTCTTTCCAGGTTTCTTTCAGCGAATGAATCTGTGCCAGACGAATAATCTGTTGCTGTTCCATTGCTTCATAATTATAAGTCTGCTTGGAAGTATTAGGAATGAACACATAAATACATACCTTTCCTTCGGGTTGGAAACGGTCGGAAGCAAACCATCCGAGATTGTTGTATTCGTCAATGACGTACATATAATCATTGTACGGTGAATTGAACGGCATACCTACATTGTCCGGAACAAGATAAGTGTCGGTATTCGTGTTGTAACGGGTGACAAAGATGTCGTAGCCACCCAGTCCTTCACCATCGCTGGCATAGTAAACCGTGACGCCGTCCGATAGAACGAACGGATAATTTGCGTTTCCGGAAGCGTTGATGCTACCCGGCAACGGGCGTCCGTCACTCCATTCATTCAGCAATTTGTTTTTTGAGAAGATGTCAAGATTACCGTTCTCGCCCTTTTCGCTATAATAGATTTTATTTCCAATTTCTGTTTCATAGACAGTCCCCGGATGATCTCCTTCTGTCTTGAAAAAATCATTGAAGGTAAACAATTTACCCGATTCTTCACTAATCTTGTATGCATGGAGGAAAGTCGCCTTGTCTACAACGAAGCTGTCAATGATACATACATCTTCCACTCCCTTCAACATCCGGAGGTCAGCTTTGCTCTTTTCCAGAAGTTTCTCCGCTTCTTCCGTCGATTTCTTACGTTTACTTAAATCTGCGATATATTCTTCAAAACAGTTTACAGCATCTTCGAAACGATACGTTTCATTATATGCCTGTCCCAGATAGAGTTGTCCACTGGTAACACGTTTTTTCACTGCTATCTCAAGAGGTTTCACAGCTTCTTCCGCTTCTCCGGTTTTCAGGCAACATACGCCATACCAATAGTTATAATTCCCGTTCGACGGTTGTGATTTAGCATACTTTTTGAAGACAGGCTTGGCTTTTTCATAGTCACCCTTAGTGAATAAGGTGCGTGCCTGTTCCAGTGTTTGTGCAGATACTTCGCAAAGGAAGAGGCTGCAAATTAAAAATAGAATATATTTTCCTTTCATCGTTTTGAGCGTTTATGAGTGACGGGTAGATTGAAAACATTGCTGCTTTCGGGCACCGGTCCATTTATCAATTGTTCAAAAGTACAAATTTATTAGAAATAAACCCTTTTTCAGTGATTCTATTATGTTAATTCTTCTTTAAATCATTCTTTTCGCTTACTTTTGCAGCCGATTTTCAAAGATATGACACAATTTACGGAAGAAGAGAAGACCATTCGCCGCATTGAACGGCGGTTTAGCAAAGGAGTGGTGCAATATGGATTGATAGAAGAAGGAGACAAAATCCTTATCGGACTGTCAGGAGGAAAAGATTCGTTGGCGCTTGTTGAACTGTTGGGTAAACGCGCACGTATCTATAAGCCTCGTTTTTCTGTCGTTGCCGTTCATGTGGTGATGAAGAATATTCCTTATCAGAGTGATACGGAATATTTGAAAGCGCACTGTGAAGCGTATGGAGTTCCCTTTGTACAGTATGAGACTGCCTTTGATCCTGCTACCGATACACGTAAATCTCCCTGCTTCCTCTGCTCATGGAACCGCCGGAAAGCTTTGTTTACTGTTGCCAAGGAGCACGGATGCAATAAAATCGCTCTCGGTCACCACATGGATGATATTCTGGAAACTTTATTGATGAATATCACTTATCAGGGAGCATTCAGTACAATGCCGCCCCGGTTGATGATGAAGAAGTTTGATATGACAATTATCCGTCCGATGTGTCTGGTTCACGAAGCCGATTTGGTAGAATTGGCGGCTTTGCGCCATTATCAGAAACAAGTGAAGAATTGTCCCTATGAATCGCAGTCCAGCCGCAGTGATATGAAAGGTGTTTTGCGACAACTGGAAGCGATGAACCCAGAAGCTCGTTATAGCCTTTGGGGCAGTATGACTAATGTACAGGAAGAATTATTACCAGATAAAATAGATTAATTTGAATAGGTTATTATGAAAGGATTCTATACCATTTTGTTGCTGATCGTATCCAATGTCTTTATGACATTCGCTTGGTACGGACATTTAAAGATGAAACAGGAGTACAGCTGGTTCGCTGCTCTTCCGCTGATCGGTGTGATTGCGTTTAGCTGGGCAATCGCTTTTTTTGAATATTCCTGTCAGATACCGGCTAATCGCATCGGCTTTATAGGCAATGGAGGCCCGTTTTCGTTGATGCAGTTGAAAGTCATCCAAGAGGTGATAACACTTGTTATTTTTACAGTGTTTACTACTATCTTCTTTAAAGGTGAAGCGTTACATTGGAATCATTTGGCGGCGTTCGTTTGTTTGATTGCGGCGGTGTATTTTGTGTTTATGAAATAACGGCATCAATATTGGCATAAAGAATACCAATGCGATGATTGAAAATAGTAAACCTCCCATTGTGCCAATCGCAAAAGAGAACCAAAACGCCTCTGCCTGTGGACCATCAATCAAGAATGGAACTAAGCCCAATACGGTAGATAATACAGTCAATAAGACTGCAACAATCTTGTGATTATAGGCTTTTACATAGAGCTTAACAGGAGGGAGTCGTTTGGCTCGATCGGGGCAGTTGCTACGAATTCCGTTATATTCGTTTATGATATAGATAGCGGCATTCACCACCAGTCCACTTAATAGAACCAGCGATGCAAAACCACCTGTTCCAAAGTTAGTGCCGGAGAAATAGAACGTTAAAAAGGTCCCTATAAAGGATACCGGAATCAGTGATATTATCACAAGTGGCTGGCGTAATGACTCAAATAAGATTGAACAAGTGAAGAAGATAATGACAACGATCAGCAGGATCAACCAATATTGAGTTCCTTTATCGTCATACCATCCATAACTTGTGTTGACTACACGAAAACCGACCGGCAGAGCAGCATTCACCTCTTCGGTTGTCTTTTTAATAAACTGATCGGATAGCTCATACGTTCCCATATAATCAAATGCTACATCGAGCGAGTACTCTTGATTTTTTTTGGTGATTTGGTTGCTGACAGACCGTCGCCCAATCTCTCCGATGTGAGCATAACAGATGGGGTTGTCACCTACATTTATATAGCTGTTCATCAGATGCCACACATCGAACTTATCACGTAGTGAAGAGTGACAATCAATGTCTATGTATTGATCTTTATTGCGGTAAGTGCCTACCGATCCTTCGTTCAACAGTGCAGAAAGTGCTGAATATCCTTGATTGAGATTCAAATCGTAGAGTGCGATTTTTTTCATATCATACTTGATATACATTTCATCCGTCGAATTATCTTGATTGACATAATCGCCGGAGCCTCCTAACTCTATATCGATGTTGGTGACTCTCTTGTTGTTTTTAATCTTTTCGATTACCATCTCTGCATATTTGTAAAGATAGTCATAGTTATAACCACTCAACCCTATACGGCACGATTTACTTTTTCCCAGTGTGAGCGAGTTGGAGAAACCTTTTTCACTCACTCCTGTTGTGCTCCAGTCTACGCCGCCTATTGACAACGCTTCCCTAATCACTTGTGACTCTAAATGTTGAGGAAATGCCCCATATTTATATTCATCGGTAAATTCCACTTCAATAGAACCACTTTCTCCATTGACTTGTGTCACAAATTTCTTGATCTCCTTGTATTTTGCCAGGAAGTGATCCATTTGCCACATCTTTTGATTCAACACTTCCGCGTCGCCCTTTTCTGTTAATTTGGCCGATATTCGAAGTTTTACATCATAGTCACTCTGTGCAAATGTACGAGATGATTGGGTGGATGAGAAGAGATGCAGCGTCCCACCTGTCACCTTTTCAAGAGGCTGGCGTAATTTGTTTTGATAAAGCTCGCTACCAATGGTCTTATTATAGACTACTTCATACCATTTGAGTTCAGGCTTTTCTTTATTGCCATAAAAATAGTGAGACCGACCTAATTCTCTCGGCAACTGGTTTAACGGAATACCAAACAACAGCACCAAAATTGTGATATAGATCCATTTGTGTTTTTGGGTAAAGGTGATATAATAGTTATAGAATTTATTCCATTTTATGATCCTGTGACAACGGCGATAGTCCCTTTTCTCCTGACGACGGTTTAATCCATTGCGATCAATAATTGCTGGCACAAAAAACAGAGCCACAAACAGAGCCACAACAAGATTGATGATGATGATAGTAGCAAAATCATTCAGTGTTCCTCTTACATAATCAGGCATAAAAAAGATAATCACTAATGACCCGATTGTAGTGAGCAGTGCTGCCAAAATTGCGATGAAGACGCTTCGGTTACGGTAATAACTGTAGTGATCCACCATCACAATGGTGGTATCGATCATAATTCCGAACGATACGGCAACACCAGTCAACGAGATTAAATTCAACTCTATATCAAACAGATAAAAGAAGATAACCGATATCAGCACGTTTGCAAAGAGTGCCACGGCTATAATGGATAGATAACGACCGCTTCGACTTGATATCCAGATAAAAAGGAAAAGAATCAGTAACGAAAGGAAAGTTCGTTTTATCAATTTATTCAGTTCCTTAAGTACATCCTTAGCAGGTAACTACTCAGGTATAAAGTCATATTGATACTTCTCACTGTTCAAGAACAGCAA
>NZ_JAHQVH010000072.1:0-15718 GCF_019052435.1 Bacteroides sp. MSK.20.12
GTCTTGACTTTCTTATTTACCGGGCGTAAAAAATCTGTTTTTTTATATACCTTTGCAGTGAATAATTAATTTGCTAATACTATATCTCTTATTTTTCAGATGCAATATACCTCATATCAAAATGTGAAAGATGCGGCTTTATGGAATCTTGTATTGAAAGGTGATATGAAAGCTTTGTCTTTCTTGTATAAGAAACATTACGAATTATTACTTAACTTTGGCCTTAAATATACTTCAGACGAGGAATTTGTAAAGGATTGCATTCAGGATCTTTTTGTGAAACTTTGTACTAGTAAGCGATTGTCATCGACGGAGTATGTACGTTCTTATCTTTTAACTTCTTTGAAAAATGTTATATCTGATAAATTGTCATCATTGAGACTGACGGAAGATTTGAATGAACATTTCTTTGAACTGAAAATAGAAGATACTGCTTTAGAATCCCTTTTTAAAGGTAATGATGAAGAACTTCAATTAAGCAAAAAATTGATAGACGCTTACAAAAGTCTGCCTGAGAACCAGCGGGTGGCAATCTATCTTCGTTATGTCAAAGGATTGTCCTATAAAGAAATGGCAGCTGTCTTGAACATAAATCCCCAGTCTTCCATGAATTTGGTTTCTCGTGCATTAACCAGTTTACGGTCAAAAATGACTTTAGATGAGTATTTACTATTTATTATTTTATTCTTTTCCTGACTATATTGCTCTTTTTTTATAAATTCTCTATTTTTTTTCGGAAAAAGTGAGTAGACATTTACATTATTGTCGTTTTAAAGATAAAGACGATGAAAAATGGAGAAAAGAAAGTTTAAAGTACACCACCATGTTGCACGAAAATTGATCGAGCACGCCAGAGAGCAGGAGAGACATGTCACTCCTGAAGAACTGGACGACTTGTGGAGACATGTAGAAGAACAAGTATTCATAGAGAAAAGAAAGAACTCACGACGCCATATCCTGTATGTCACCACGGCTTTATCGGCTGCAGTAATCTTCTTCTGCATATTCTGGTTAGGCAAACAATTTATTCCTTTTTATGCAGATGATGATTCGATTGCAGACTTTGCAAAATATGCACAAGTCGAAGAAGCTACCAACAAGGATATTCTATTACTGATACCAGGTAAGACAGATGTAGTAGTAAAAGATACAGATGTAAATATCATTTATTCACATAATGGAACTGTGGTGGTCAATTCTGATACGATTGATCAGAGGAAAACACTGGAGAAAGAAAGAGAATTCAATCAATTGATAATACCAAAAGGAAAGAGAACCCGATTGACTTTGGCTGACGGGACACATTTGTGGGCAAATTCAGGGACACGTGTCGTTTATCCCAGTCATTTTGAGAAGAATCGCCGTGAGATTTATGTTGAAGGAGAAGTCTATCTCGACGTCTTTCGTAATGAGAGTGCTCCTTTTATAGTTAAGACCAAAGATTTTCAGGTACAAGTATTGGGTACAGTGTTTAATGTGTCGGCATATCCGTCGGAAGGAATGTCATCTGTGGTATTAGTTAAAGGAAGTGTGAATGTTAAGAATTATGAGAAAGAACAAGTGAAGCTTGCTCCGGGACAATTAGTCAATATCCACACTGGGCAACTGAATACTCCTAAAAATGTAGATATAGAACCCTATGTATGTTGGGTGAAAAATATGCTGATGTATACGGACGAACCATTGGACAGGGTATTTAAAAAGCTAAATTTGTATTATGGCAGAGAATTTATTCTGGAACTGGAAGTTAAAGAAATGTTGGTTTCTGGTAAATTGGACTTAAAAGAAAAATTGGAAGACGTCTTACATACTATATCATTTTCCGCTCCCATTTATTATGAAAAATTTGATGATAAAATATATGTGAGAAAGGAGCGTATGATAAATAAACTTAATTATTAACCTTATTATTACACCTGTTTTTTATGAGAAATAAAGACCCGTAAAAAATAGCTGAATGATAGTGCACAATCATTCAGCTATAATAAAATCGAAACAATGTTCAAGATTGTTTAATTTTTTAATTCGTTGCTAATATATGAAAAATAACAATACAGACTTTTCTGCGAGGACGAAAATATCTCGCATATTATTTCTTTTTAGTTTTTGCTTTCTTTTTTTGCAATCTTACTCAGCAAATATAGAAACATATAATCAGGAGAAAACTTTTACATTTGAAATGTGGAATAAGCCCGTAAAAGAGGTGCTAAACTATATAGAGAAGAATAGCCAATTTATATTCTTTTACTATAATAATACGATTGACATAAAACGAAATGTAAGTTTATCTGTGAAAGATAAACCTATTACGTTCGTTTTGGATCAATTATTTAAAGGGATGGATGTCCGGTATGAGATAAAAGATCGTCAAATCTCTTTAAAGAAGAATGAAGGCCAACAGTATCCACAGAGTAAAAAACAACAGAAACGTAAATTGATAGGTACAGTTATGGATGCTTCAACTGACGATCTTTTGGTAGGGGTCAGTATCTCTGTTAAAGGAACACCGGGCGTAGGCACAATAACAGATTTGGAAGGTAAGTTTTCGATAGAAGTTTCAAATAATACAGAATTAGAGTTTTCTTATATAGGCTATAAGAAACAAACATTAATGGTAGGTGATTTAGGTGTTTTGAATGTGAAGATGGCATCCGATAATGAAATGTTAAGTGAAGTGGTCGTTGTTGGAGCCGGAACACAAAAGAAAATATCTGTAACGGGTTCCATAACTTCAGTGAAGGGGGAAGGACTACGTAGTCCTTCATCAACTTTAACGAATAACTTTGCAGGAAAACTCGCAGGGGTGGTTGCCGTCACTAAAACCGGAGAACCGGGGGCTGCTTCTGAATTTTATATTCGTGGTGTCAGTACTTTCGGAGGACGTGCTACTCCTCT
This sequence comes from Bacteroides sp. MSK.20.12, assembly GCF_019052435.1. Classification (NCBI taxonomy): domain Bacteria; kingdom Pseudomonadati; phylum Bacteroidota; class Bacteroidia; order Bacteroidales; family Bacteroidaceae; genus Bacteroides; species Bacteroides sp. MSK.20.12. The sequence goes on from NZ_JAHQVH010000072.1 coordinate 2,896, forward strand.
TATCTTGATGGATGGGGTGGAAATATCTTCCGGTGATTTAAACCGTATACCTTCGGAATCTATTGAAAGTTTTTCGATATTGAAAGATGCTTCAGCCACTGCTATTTATGGAGCACGCGGAGCTAATGGTGTCATGCTTGTCACTACTAAGAACGGTGCGGAAAACTCCAAGGCTACAATTAATGTTTCATTTGAAAATTCATTTATGCAACCAACAAAGATGGTGGATTATGTCGATGGAGCTACTTGGATGGAGATTTATAATGAGGCTTTATTGACGCGTACTCCTGGTGCTAGCCCAAAATACTCCAAAGATGTAATTGATTTAACACGTTCACATACTTCTCCTTATTTGGCACCGGATGTAAATTGGCGTGATGTGATGTTTAAAGATATGACAATGAATCAAAGGGCGAATGTCAATGTTTCCGGCGGTGGATCGCGTGTAACATATTATTTGAGTTTGCAAGCTAATCACGATACAGGTATGTTGGACATACCCAAAACTTATTCTTTTGATAATAATATCAATCGATGGGATTATATATTTCAGAATAATATTGCTTACAAACTGACTTCTACCACTAAAGTAGGGCTAAGGATGAATGCTCAGATTGGGCAACACAAAGGGCCTGGATATTCCGTTTCAGACTTATTTAAATATGCTTATTATGCCAATCCCATAACATTTCCGGCTACTTATCCAAGTCAGGAAGGTGATACGCATATTCGTTTCGGCAATGCTTGGCTTACACAGGGAGAAAGGACGTATCTTAACCCATATGCGAAGATGATGGAGTCGTTCAAGGAAGAAAATTATAGTACCTTAAATACAACCTTGAATATCGAGCAGGATTTGGGATTTGTAACCGAGGGACTCTCTGTTAAAGCATTGATAAATTTTAAAAGTTATGCAGCTTCCGACTACACGCGTACAATGGAGCCGTTTTACTATTTAGCAAAGATGAGTTCAACAGAAGATAATCTGCAGTTGGAGCGTATAGGTAATAGTGGACAGGAATATATTCAGGAAGGCGAAATTCAAAAAGCAAATGACAATACGTTTTATCTGGATGCTAGAATTGATTATTCACGTACTTTTGGACAGAAGCATTCAGTGTCGGGGATGTTGATGTATATGCAGCGTGAATATCGTAATGGAACTATACCCAATCGTAATCAAGGCTTTTCCGGTCGTTTTACCTATGATTATAAACACAAATATTTGGTGGAGGTGAATTTTGGCTATAATGGCACGGAGCGTTTGGGGAAGAATGATCGTTTTGAGTTTTTTCCGGCTATGTCATTAGGATGGGTTGCCAGTGGTGAGGATTTTTGGAAACCAATTGAAAAATATGTCAACTATTTTAAGATTCGCGGTTCGTATGGATTAGTAGGTAGTGATGAAACTGGCCTCCAGGCAAATCCTGCTGCTGCGCACTTTTTGTATTTGGATGAAGTCAATTTGACAGGTAGCGGGGGATACCATACTGGTTATCTCGGTAATATTGGAGGAGATTATAAAGGGCCTGTGATCAACTCGTACGCAGTGACGAATGCAGGATGGGAACGAGTGAAGAAACTGGATATTGGTGTAGATCTGGAACTGTTCAATCAAGTGAATCTGACCTTTGATTATTTTTATGATAAAAGGTATAATATCCTAATGAGACGTGCTTCATGGCCGGTAATTATGGGGTATCAGAATGCTGTTCCTTGGAGTAATATAGGTGCGGTTGATAATATGGGGTGTGAATTTAGTATCAATTGGCGTAAGGAACTTTTTAAGGAATTTATAATTGATATGCGTGGTAATCTTACTTATAATAAAAACAAATATATATATAAAGATGAGCCAAACTATCCTTATGTATGGAAGTCGGATACTGGAAGACCGTTAAGTACGACGAAGGGATATATTGCAGAAGGTTTATTCGCCAGCCAGGAGGAAATTAATGTAAGCCCGACACAGAGTTTGGGCAGTACGGTTATGCCGGGTGATATAAAATATCGTGATGTGAATGGTGATGGACTCATAACTGAAGACGATATGGTGGTATTGTCTGATTATGGAAATATTCCTCGGATCCAATATGGTTTGGGAGTGAACATTACTTATAAAAAGTTTGATTTCGGAGTGTTTTTTAATGGTTCTGCCCAACGTACTATAATGATAAATGGTATTTCTCCATTCTTTTCGGATATGTCATATGGTGAACGCAACTTAATGTCTTTCATCGCTAAAGATTATTGGTCTGAAAGAAACCCAAATCCGAATGCGGCTTATCCGAGACTGGGAATCCAAAACAGTCAGATTGAAAATAATATGAAAGCTAGTTCATATTGGATGCGTAATGGAAATTTTATTCGTTTCAAGACACTGGAATTGGGATATACTTTTCCTCACTGTCGTATCTACTTAAGTGGCGATAATTTGGCCGTATGGAGTCCGTTTAAGTTATGGGATCCGGAGTTGGGCTATGATTCCTATCCTTTGTCCCGTACTTTTAATGTGGGAGTTCAATTGAAATTCTAATATTGTAAAACAAATAATATGAAGAGAATAGCTATTTTAAAATATTTCCTACAAGTCTTTTTATCAATGAGCTTGTTGTCTGCTTGTAATTATCTGGAAGTAATTCCACCTGAACAGGCGAATTTGGATGATACTATGAAAGATGCAAATGCTGTACGTAACTTTTTATATTCTTGTTATAACGGCGTTGAGAATACAATTACTATGGACAATCCTTCTGTAGATGAAACAACTAATTCTATTGAATTGAATAGTGGCTTACAGAAGCTCAGTTATAATCAATTGAGTTCATCTGTAATAGATTATGGGTATTGGCATAACGCATATAATGCTATTGGACAATGTCACTTGTTTTTACAACAATTGGAGAAATCTAACCCCCTGGGAGTAGACGAGGCAATGAAAACACAATATAGGGCAGAGGTGAATTTTCTGATAGCCTATTATCATTTCCGTCTATTGGTGGACTATGGTCCTATTCCTATAATTGACCATTTTATGTCAATGGCTACTCCGGTTTCTGAGATTCCAGGACGTTCGCATTTTGATTATGTTGTAGATTTTATTTGTAAAAAGTGCGATGAAGCGGCAACGGATCTTCCTGCTTACCGTACGACATCAGAATGGGGAAGAGCGACTTCTTCCATTTGCTATGCTTTGAAAGCTCGCTTGCTGCTTTATGCTGCTTCTGATTTATGGAATGGCAGTTTTCCATATAAAGACTGGAAAAACAAAAACTATGAAACTCCTGGATATGGGAAGGAGTTGGTGAGTAACTCGTATGAACCGGAAAAATGGAGAAGGGCTTTGGAAGCTTGTGATTATGCTTTAAAATGGGCTGAAGATAATGGTGGTAATAAATTATTGCTTGTAGATAATATGCCCTCAAGAGTGGCGAACCTTAAAGATCCATATATACCAGAGAATTCAGATGAGGATTTTGTGGCGCATGTCAAATTAATGAGTCTCGTATTACAATCAACTCCTGATGAAGGCAATTTTGAATATTTATGGGGGATTGTACCATATGTTGCGATAGGATTTTGGTCACCTTTACCCTTGAATATTATTGAACGAAATGGTTCATGGGTATCTGGATATAGTCAAATGGCACCGACTTTATATACGATCGAACATTTTTGTACTAAAAATGGGAAATTGCCGGAAAATGATGAAAAGTTTGTGGATAAAAGTGATTGGTTAAAATCTGCAGGAGTAAGCGGAAGATCTGATATTATTAATCTATGTGTAGGTCGTGAACCACGTTTTTATGCATGGATGGCCTTTGATGGAGGAGAATACACGCAACAGTTAGTAAATGGAAAATCTTTACAACTCAACATGAAGAGCTCTAGTAAACAAGGACGCAGCCCACAAGTGAACCGAAACTATTCACCCACTGGCTTTTTAAGTAAAAAGTTTGTTGAACCTGACTTGAATTTTACTTCAGAGAGTAGTGGTGAAGGCAATAATGTAAATTATCCGATACCATTATTTCGTTTAGCCGAATTATATTTGAATCGTGCGGAATGTTATGCGGCACTGGACATGACAAAGGAAGCGCTGGCTGATATAAATACGATACGTCGTAGGGCGGGGGTGCTTGAGTTGAAAGAAAGTGATTTGGATGTAATGCCTTTAATGGACTGGATTCGTAATGAACGATTTGTAGAATTATGGGGGGAGGGACATCGTTATTATGATGTACGCCGTTGGATGATTGCTCCAGAGAGATTGAAAGCTGGTGCAAGAGAAGGATTGAATGTTTTGGCGAAATATGATCCTTCTTTTGATGAGTTTAATGTACGGACCAAGATAAATCAGCCATTTATGTGGGATAATCGTATGTATATTCTTCCTGTTTATGCAGATGAGGTATATAGTAACCCGCAAATGATTCAGGCACCGGGATATTAATTTCATTTCAACAAACTGTAAATTATACGATTATGAAGAAAAAATATCTTTTTTTGTTATTGGGCGGATGTCTGATGGCGCTGTTTTCTTGTGATAATAATGAATCTGATTATCAGGATTTGTTTCCAGAAGAGTATCATAAAATCTTATATATCAAAGATAGTGGTTCTGTTGAGCTTGAATTATCACAATTGAGTTCAACTCCTACATATAATTATTCATTTATTGTTTGTAAGGCGGGAAGCAATCCTACTTTGGAGGCGAATGCTCATATTGAAGTGATGTCACAAAAAGAATTGGATGAGAAATATAGCATTCCCGAAGCCGTAAATTATAAAGTACTTCCTAAGAAAACATATTCCTTGGAGAATTCAGAGTTATTATTTACGTCTGAAGAGTTACATAAGTATTGTAATGTATCATTGACACCTTCTATTATCAAAGAACTGCTGGAAGAAGGAAACCCCTCTAATTTATGGGTGTTGCCATTGAAGCTAGTCAGTGCATCTGATTCTGTCAATTCAGATAAGAACATCTTGTTTTTAAAGATTGTAGCTGTCAATACTCCGACTGTTAAATTTTCGAATACAAGTAAAAAAGTAAATTTTGGCAATAGTTCATCTTTATCAGTAAATGTGGGTGCGGAAATCGTAAATGTTTCTAACAATCAATGGAATTTTTCGTGTGAGGTTGATTATGCTTCTGATGCCACGGTTTTGCTAGATGAATATAATCAGAATAATCCGGCTTTTAAATGTGTGTTGATGCCTATTCAAAATGTAGCTTTTAGTATAAAAACTTTTGAGTTTGAGCAAGGAGACAGCAAATCTATGAAAGATTTGGTTCTAAATATCACATCCGATGGATTGATATCAGGAACAAACTATTTTGTACCGATAAAATTTGTCAGTTGTACAGAAGAAGGATTTGTGTTGGAAAATCCCTATTATTTAATTGTTACCAATCCCTTTGGAAATAATGCTAAAATAACATTAAATCCGGAACAACTCTCTAGTCCTCATTCAGAACAGAACCATGAGGGAAGATTGGAATGTTTAGTTGATAATAATAGGGACACTTTCTGGCACGCTTGGTATTCTAAATATGTATCCTCTGAGATTGGTTATTATTTTGATGTCAAATTACCCGCTCCTATTTCTGATTTCTCAATAGGCTATACCACACGTAGTGGAGACTACCACGAAGATCCGGTAACTATTTACTTGTATGGCAGTAATATTGGTGATGATAATTTGAGCAATTGGACATTGATTGCTACACTGAATAGTGAAACTGACGCTTTGCCAACAACTGCAAGTACGGATTATAGATCTAGTGTTTTCACGGCGTCTGCTTCTTTCTCTTATTTAAGGTTTGCCTGTCCGAGAAGTATGAGAATGGGAGAGATCAGATATCCGGGAAGTGGAAGAGATGGTTCGTTAAATTTGGCGGAATTCCGTTTATGGGGCAAATAAAAGTAGAAGAAATGACAAAAAAAATATTTGTTTTGTTTAGCTTGATAATATATGGTGCAGTTTTGTTGGCTGCCCATAATTATCAAGTGAAATCTCCTGATGGTAGATTACTTGTTACAATTTCAACAGATAAGCAAATTACTTATTCTGTAAAGCATGATGGTTTGTTGATGTTGTTGCCCTCACCTATAAGTATGCAATTGGATAATGGACAAATTTGGGGGAAGGAGGCCAAAATAGCTAAAGTGAAAAAAGTCAGCAACAATAATATAATAGAGAGCCCTTTCTATCAACGTAAGGAAGTTGTTGACCGCTATAATGGTTTAATCTTGAATTGTGGTAAAGAATTTGAACTGGAATTTCGTGCGTATGATGAAGGGATGGCTTACCGCTTTATTTCCAAGTATGAAGGAACTTATAAGATCATAAATGAACAAGCTGATTTTAGATTTGATAGAGATTATCGTTCTCATCTTGCTTACGCCCCTCGTGGAGGGGCAGATGGGAATGATAGATTCAATTCCAGCTTTGAAGAAATGTATACAGAGACAAGTTTAAATGGAATTGCGGAGAATCAGTTGATAATGACGCCGACACTGATTGTTGGAAATGAAGGGAAAAAGCTATGTATAGCAGAGTCTGATGTAATCAGTTATCCAGGGATGTTTTTAACAAGAACGGAAGATTATTCCAATGTATTAAGTGGAACATATGCTAGTTATCCGGAAAAAATGGCACCACGAAGTTGGAATGATTCTTTTTATAAAATGGAAAACTATGCGGATTACATTGCCAAATGCGATGGAGTGCGTACATTTCCATGGAGAATTCTGTGTATTGCTGATAATGATATTGAGTTACTGAGTAATGACATGGTTTATCGGTTGGCTAGCCCATCCCGCATTGCGGACACAGCCTGGATTAAGCCAGGATTGGCTACCTGGGATTATTGGAATAACTGGGAAGGTCAGGGTGAAAGCGGTAAAACGATTGATATGTACAAGAGGTTTATCGATTTTGCAGCATCTCAAAAACTGTCCTATTATGTCATGGATTCTGGTTGGGCTATATATGAAGGTAATGGTGCTTCTATGACTAAACCACGACCGGAGTTATGCTTGAATGAATTGGTGAAATATGGAGAAGAGAGAGGAGTTGGACTTATCTTATGGGGTGGTTCTGCCAACTTTGCTGCTGATAACATGGAAGAGATATGCCGTTATTATGCACATATGGGTATTAAGGGATTTAAAATAGATTTTTGGGAATACGATAATCAGCGTATGATGGACCTATTGTTTAAAGCGGCGGAAATTACCGCTAAGTACAAGCTATTGTTAATTTACCATGGATGCCCGAAACCTGTCGGTTTAAATCGGACTTTTCCAAATATCATGAGTTATGAAGCGATAAAAGGGCTGGAGTATGTTTCAACTGGAATAGTAGGAGCCTATGATATGATTGATTATAATGTAATTTTTCCCTTTATTCGTCAGATAGCCGGAGCATCTGACTATACTCCGGGAGCCATGAAAAATCTGCCGATTGGGAAACTTGGTTGGGCTCCTAAAGCTAGTGAGGGTACCCGTTGTCAACAGATTGCTTTGTTTATTACCACCTTTAGCCCTATTGGTTCGTTGTGTGACAGTCCTACCAATTATTATGCCAATAAAGAATCTGTGGATTTTATTTCTCGAATACCGACAACTTGGGATGAGACAATACCTATGCATGGAATGATCGGACAATATATTGTGATGGCCCGGCAAAAAGGGAATAAGTGGTTTATAGGAGGGGTGAATAATAAACAATCCCGCATTATAACTTTAGATTTTTCTTTTCTTCCTGCTGGAGATTATCAGATGGAGTGGGTTTGTGATGCAAAAGATGCTGATGTGAATCCTGAGAATTACATTAAAGAAATAATAAATATACCATCGAACCGAAAACTTGTCGTTAAAATGGCACAGGGCGGAGGATTTGCTGGGATTATTCAAAAAAAATGATATGGATATGAAAAGCTTTTTGGTGAAAGGGATAGTCTTTTTATTAGTACTGGTTACTGCATGTAAAGATTCTGATGAGGATAATTTATCAAAAGGAGGTTCTGTTGTTGGAAAAGATTTTGCAATAAAGTCTCCTAATGGTTTGCTGGAAGTAAATGTTAGTACAGGAAAAAAACTGACCTTTGATTTGAACTATGGGGGAACTCCCATGCTTGCCAAGTCCACTATAGCATTGCAATTGGGACATGGAATTATCTGGGGTGGTGGAAGAGAATTGAAGGGTGCCAAAGAAGAGACGATTAATGAATCATTTTCTACATCGTTCTATTTAAAAAAGACAGTTACCGATAAATATAATAGACTGTATCTTGATTTTGGAGATGATTTTGATGTGGAATTTCGAGTGTATGATGAAGGTATGGCTTACCGTTTTATATCTAAACGTACGGATAATTATAAGATTTATGGTGAGCAGGCTGATTTTACCTTTGCTGAGAATAACCAGATTTATGTAGCTTATGCTCCTCAAAGTAGTTTCTCTTCGAATGATAAGTTCAATTCCAGCTTTGAAGAAATGTATACTTTGACTACGGTTAATGGTGTGATAAAAGACAAACTTATAATGACTCCAATGTTGGCAGTGTGTGGTAATGGTAAGAAGCTTTGTATTGCAGAATCGGATGCGGTCAATTATCCGGGATTGTTTTTGAGTCGTAACTCTAATTCGGATGATGTGCTGAATGCTACTTTTGCAGCTTATCCTACAAGTATGGAGCCTTCTGCGAATTATGGCAGTCATTATCAGGTAGGAGGTTATGCGGAGTATATTGCAGATTGTAACGGTGCTCGTACTTTTCCTTGGCGAGTGTTGTGTGTGGCAGAACGTGATATGGATCTGTTGTCTAATGATATGGTATATAGATTGGCTGCTCCTTCTAAAATAACAAATACTTCATGGATTAAACCGGGTTTGGCAACATGGGATTATTGGAGTTGGTGGGATGGAAGAGGAGAAGGTGCAAAAACTTATGATACTTATAAACATTTTATAGATTTTGCAGCTTCTAAAGGCTTACCGTACTATATCATTGATTCAGGGTGGGCTTTAAACGGAAGTTCTTTGGCTGAGGCGCGTCCGGAAATAAGATTGGAGGAACTAATTGAATATGGAAAGCAAAAAGGAGTCGGGCTTATTTTATGGGGTGGTGCTGCTAACTTTAGTGATGGAGATATGGAAGCAATCTGTCAACAATATTCCAGAATGGGTATTAAAGGTTTTAAAATAGATTTTTGGGAATATGACAACCAACGCATTATGGAACGTTTTTATAAAGCCGCAGAGGTATCCGCCAAATATAATTTATTGATGATTTATCATGGTTGTCCGAAGCCGTCAGGAGTAGAACGTACATATCCTAATATTGTAAGTTATGAGGCGGTGAAAGGAATGGAGTTTGCGTCCACTGGATTTGTAGGGTTGAGGGACATGGTTGATTATGTTGTGACTTTTCCTTTTATTCGTCAATTGGCAGGGCCGTCAGATTACACGCCGGGTGCTATGAAAAATATTCCTATTGGTAGCCAGTGGTCCAGACGCTCATGCGAAGGTACGCGGTGTCAGCAGTTAGCTTTATTTATTTCGATATTTAGTCCATTAGGAACATTATGTGACGGACCTACAAATTACAATAATAATCAGGAGTCAATAGACTTTATTTCTAAGATTCCGACTGTGTGGGAAGAATCAGTTCCTTTGGATGCAAAAATAGGACAGTATATTATTATTGCCCGTAAAGGACATAATGGTGAGTGGTTTGTTGGCGGAGTAAACAACAAAGATGCACGTACCGTAACAGTTCCTTTGTCTTTTTTGACAGCAGGTGAATATACAATGGAGTTAATGAGAGATGCGGATGATGCAGCCTTGAATGCAAAGCATTATGTAAAAGAAGTAAAGAATGTTTCCAATGCGACATCTTTGACTATTAAAATGGCTCCTGGAGGTGGTTTTGCAGCACGTATTTATTAAAAAAAAATCCAAAAATTATTATTATGAAACACTATCAATTTTATATCTTATGGCTATTTGTTTGTGTAATAGCTTTTTATTCATGTTCTAAGGATGAAGATATCTTTTTAGGCAATGACGAGATTGAAAAACCTGAAGGTCCTGGGCAACCGGATAATATCGTTATATCTTTAGTCGCGTCGGGATTACAGGATATCATCGATATTAGGATAAGTCCCTCGTTTCAGTTTGATATTGAAAGAAGTGTGGATGCGGAAGAAACAGTTGCGTTATTTGCGAAATTGACGGAAGAAGAAGTTAATGAAGAATTGAATGATGAACATACCTATAAATACTTCTCGGACGAACAATGGACGATTGATGATAATCCGATTGTTTTTACAACAGGTGAAACGAAGAAATCGGTTACTGTCTCATTCACAGAACCTCCACGCACAGATGTTCCACAGGTATATGTGCTTGGATTATATTTGCGTTCATTTACGGAAGAAGCGAAAATAGAATCTACTAAAAGTAAGATTATATTCAGGGTAGAAATTCCTGCAAAAGAAGGAACTGCAACTAATCCTCATCTTTTGAGTTCTATAGATGATCTGTTGGCGATGAAAGTAAAAGTCGATGCGATTGCTGCCGGAGAGGAAATTTATTTTGAACTTCGGAATGATATTGATTTGGCTGGAGCAAGCTGGATGCCTTTAGTTGATGCAGGTGGAAATTTGGATTGGGGAGAATATCGTATAATTCATTTTAATGGCAATAATCATAAGATAAGTAATTGGTCTTGTGAAGGTACCCCCTATGCTAGTTTCTTTGGTGTGTTAATAGGTTCATGTAAAGATGTCACTTTTGAAAATGCTGTTGTTTCAGGTACAGGAAGACCTGTAGGGATTGTGGCGGGAGCTGTGGGGCATTGGGGATATTTTAATCCTAAAACGGAAATTGTGAATACTCATGTTAGTGGTTCTGTTGACGGTGAAGTGAATTTGAATTGGGATTGGGGAAATCCGGCTTTTGCAATTGGAGGTATTTGTGGAGTGTTGAGGCAGGGTAGTATATTAAACAGTTCTTCTTCTGCCAATGTAAGTGGGACAGCTGCAGGAGGTATTGTCGGAGATTGTAACAATGGTGGCGGCGGAAGTATTTCAGGCTGCTTTTATAAAGGTGGAACTGTAACTGCTATTGGTGGTGCGGATGCTTATGCCGGCGGAATTACGGCTAGAATAGCTAATTGTCGTATTTCTAATTGCTACTCTTCCGGTACAATCAGTTCTGAAAATGGAAAAGCGGCAGGAGGTATTACTGGAGAACTGTCACCAAATACCACAATTTCCAATTGTTATTCGACAGCAAAAGTTATAGCCAATACCAATGCGGGCGGGATTGTAGGTCGAACTGATGGATGCAGTAATAGTACAGTTGAAGGTTGTATTGCTTGGAATTATTCTGTGACATCATTATCTGATTTAGGCTCAGGACTTGTTACAGGATGGATTAATGGTTCTAATTTAACGTTACAGCGTTGTTTCTCTAATTATGATATTCCTCTTGTGGTCAATGGTAACAGTGTAGACGTTAGTGCGGAATTTACTGAAGATAAAATAAATACATATATCAATGATTATCGATATAATGGAGGTCGTGCTGCAACTACTTTGAAGGAAACGGTAGGTAAACTTGAGTTAGGTTGGAGCACAGATATTTGGGACCTTGCTGGCGATGCTCCTAAATTAAAGTGGGAATCAGTGATAGTTGTTGAATAGTTTTCTCTCTATATATTAGATGGAGTGTGAGGAGAGGTGTCGTAGAATGACACTCTCCTTATATCTAAATAAATTACCAATGAAAACAATAACTTTTATTTTAAGCATATTATTTTCTGCAACAGTATTTTCTCAGTCTCTTGTCGAAAAATCCTTCCCTAAGGAAGAACTGTTTTCTTTAGGCTCTTATTATTATCCAGAGCAATGGGATTCTTCTCAATGGGAACGTGATTTGAAAAAAATGTCAGATATGGGAATTAAGTTCACCCATTTTGCCGAATTCTCTTGGTCTATGATGGAACCGGAAGAAGGAAGGTATAATTTTGAGTGGTTGGATCGTGCTGTGTCTTTAGCGGAGAAATATGGTCTGAAAGTAATCATGTGTACACCTACCTCTACGCCTCCAGTTTGGTTGTCGAAAAAACATCCCGATATTTTGATTCGGCGGGATAATGGTGTACAAATTCAGCATGGTCGTCGACAACATGCTTCTTGGAGCAGTGACTGTTATCGTCGCTATGTGGAAAATATCGTCTCTCGTTTAGCAAAACATTATGGTAATAATCCTACCGTTATTGGTTGGCAAATCGATAATGAGCCGGGACACTACGGAGTAGTGGATTACAGCGAAAATGCGCAGGCGAAGTTTCGTATCTGGTTGCAAAAAAAATACGGCATAATTGATAAATTGAATGATACATGGGGAACCTCTTTCTGGAGTGAAACTTATCAGAATTTCGAACAGGTTTGTCTTCCCAATCAGCAGGAGGTTCCTGAAAAACCGAACCCTCACGCCATGCTTGATATGAATCGTTTCATGGCGGACGAATTGGCGGGCTTTGTTAATATGCAGGCAGGCATACTCCGGCGGCATATCAGCAGAGACCAATGGATCACTACCAACCTGATTCCTGTTTTCAATCCGGTTGACCCGGTACGGATCGATCATACGGACTTCCTGACCTACACCCGCTACCTGGTGACCGGACATAATCAAGGAATAGGTAGCCAGGGCTTTCGAATGGGGATTCCCGAAGATCTTGGGTTTTCAAATGACCAGTTTCGTAACCGTGTCGGCAAAACATTCGGAGTGATGGAAC
>NZ_JAHQVH010000073.1:0-15460 GCF_019052435.1 Bacteroides sp. MSK.20.12
GCCAAGATTCTTTATTCACAATAGAAGAAGTACCACCAAATTTGACGAAGAACCATTTAAAATACTATAAGAGATTAATCGGTGTTTCACTCTATCGTAGATCAATTGGCTTCCCCCAGCTTTATAGGGTTGTCCTTTCTTGACCTCCATTTTTTCAATCTGATCACTTTTAATATTATACTTATATATATATTTATCACTAGCTATAAAGATGATACCATCTTCCTTATCACAAGCTATTTGGACGTTTTTTTCCGAAAAAGGAATTGAGATACAATGTTTCCATTTCACATGGTCATCAATATCCCAAATACCATTTTCCACTACGGCCCTCTTACCACCTATTAAATCAAAGACTTCATCTCTGTTGTGTTGTTGCATTCTCCAATAATGAATAAGTTCGCCTTCATTATTATACAATCTCAAATCTCGAATAGCTATAGGAGGCACGTCTGTTGTATAAAAAACAGAGTATCTGTTCTTTCCAAAAGAAATTTTAACATTTTCAAAGCCTTCCAATTGATGAGAAATAATTTTCATTGTAGAGTCAACCATACATCGAATACCATTCTCATCAACGTCGATTCTAATCTTCATCCAACGGTCTGTAACACTATCTTTGTTGCACTGAAATTCGCAATTCTTCAAAATACGACCAGATTCACTCAATACATAATTCAATTTCTCCGTATTCAAATTAGTTACTAAATCAAAACTTGATATTTCATCCAATATAATACGAAAAACATAACCATAAGTCAGGTTAGCTTCAAACAATTTTAAATCAAAACTCATTGAAAAGCCTGACTTCAAATTAAAAGATTCTTCAGGAGACAAATCAAGACTAGTTCTTTCATCTTGATTAACTGTATGAGAACGAAATGTTAACCCATATCTCGTTGAAGCAAAATTAACAGGATTTCCCCAAGCAGCATAATTACCGACAAATAAAAGCATTATCAAAATATAGACACTTCGCTGCATAATATAATTTCTACTTTTTAAATACAAAATTTGTGTTCTTCAATGCTAGAAATACTAGAGATGCAAACATACACAAAAATATTCTGATTTTACGCAAATCGAACAAAAAAACACCCCCACTATCTTCATCAAGCTACCTCAAATCAATCTATTACTCTATATATTTTCTAGTTATAAAATGACTAAAAAGTAGATAGTACAGAATAAAAATGTCATACCTCCAGCCCCTGAAGCATCTACATATCATATTTATAGCGCTCAATTATCATTGCATTTTACAATCTGCGTCTTACACCTTTATAACAAAAATATCCAAATAAAAAAGGCAGTCCATAAAAGACTGCCTATCGATTTTACCAAAAACGAATTTATTACTTCATCTTATACACCAATGTACCACCTTTTACAATATCTTCATGCGAGATTGTTTTCTTCGTATATGGTTCGCCATTCAATGTAATACTATCTACATATTTATGTTCTTTCGACAAATTCTCCGCAATAATCGTGAAAGTCTTGCCATCGGCCAGATGCAAAGTCATCTTCGGCAACTGTGGGGCACCGAATACATATTCCGCACTTACCGGATCTACCGGATAGAATCCCATCGCACTAAGCATATACCAGGCAGACATCTGTCCGCAATCATCATTTCCGCAAAGTCCGTCGGGTTTGTTTTTGTATTGAGTATCAAATATTTCACGAACCAATTCCTGTGTACGTTCCGGACGACCAGCCAGTGCATACAAATAAGTCACATGATGGCTTGGTTCATTTCCATGAGCATATTGCCCGATTAATCCAGTAACATCTGCTAAACTTTCACCTTCTAGCTTAACCGTAAACAATGAGTCTAATTTATTCAAGAAAGGTTTTTCTCCCCCAAACAACTGGATTAATCCTGGAACATCATGTTGTACATGCCAAGTATATTGCCATGCATTTCCTTCCGTATAATCTCCACCGACACTTTCAGAATGTGCCAACGCACTTGGGTTAAACGGAGCTTTCCAAGTTCCGTCAGCTTTGCGCGGACGCATGAACTTCGTCTCCGAATCGAAAAGATTCTTATAATAGTCAGCACGTTTCGCAAAATAAGCGGCATCTTCCTCTTTACCCATACGACGTGCCATATCGGCAGCAGCATAATCATCATATACAGATTCTAAAGTGGAAGATACAGATTCTGCTTTTATCAGGTCTGTCGGGAAATAACCATATTTCGTATAAACCTCCCAATCAGACTTCAACGGATGAGATACGGTCTGCGTCTTCTTTATTATATTGAAAGCACGTTCAGCGTCAAAGCCACGGAATCCTTTGCGATAAGCCTCGGCAATGACTGATACGCCATGATTACCAATCATACAGAAATTCTCTTTTCCCCATAATCCCCAAATAGGCAGGAAGCCTTGCACTTCACCCTGTTCGATGAGAGAATTCACAAAACCGTCCACACGTTCGGGAATCACCAATGTATAAAATGGATGAGCGGCACGGTAAGTATCCCACAAAGAGAATGTAGAATAGAAGGTTCCAGTTCCGGCTTTTACAATAGAGTCGGCGGCATTACGATACATACCGTCTACGTCCGAAATTTGATTAGGCTGAATCAATGCGTGGTAGAAACAAGTATAGAAATTTGTCTTTTCATCATCGGTACCCTCTATTTCAATACGGCTCAAATAGTTATTCCATTCATTGTGGGCGGTAGCTCTTACTCCTTCAAAATCCCAGGCAGGAATTTCTGCTTCCAGATTCTTTTTAGCCCCGTCTATGCTGGTGGTGGAAAGAGCCACTTTCATCATCAGTTCGTCTCCCGGCTGCATATCAAAAGAGGCAATGATGCGTTTTCCTTTTTCTGTTTCGCCCATCGGAAGATAAAGTGAATCGACTACCGGACGGTTGAATTTCATCACAAAGAAATAATCCTGGTTGACCCATACCGTGTTATTGACATGTCCTGTCAGTGTTTGAGCATCTTCCCAGTTCACTTCACAACTGTTGACTTGTGAATGATATTGTTCTTCTCTCCATGCAGGGCCATGTTGCAAGTCAATCAATATAGAGGCAGAATCAGCCTTGTGATAAGTATAGCGGTGAAGGGCAGCATGGATAGAGGCAGTCAGTTCTGCTTTTACCTGTGGATCAGAGAGCTCTGCGGTGTAATATCCCGGAGTAGCCGCTTCTTTATCTTTAGAAAAATGACTACGATAAGCATCCCACGCACGGGCACGTGTGCCAGTGACCGGCATCACCAAAATATCACCTAAATCCATACATCCCGTTCCATTCAGATGTGTTTGAGTAAATCCCCAAATCAGGGAATCCTCATAAACATATTCAGAACAATAGCGCCAACCAACTGCTCCCGTCACAGGACTGGTCTGGATCATACCGAAAGGATAACACGCGCCTGGAAATGTATGACCATTATCAGCAGCACCGATAAAGGTATTAACGTATTGAGTATAATCCTTTGTTTCCGCTGTTTCAGTCGGAGTACAGGAAGAATAGAAGAACAAGCCTGCTGCTAAAGCTGCAGCCACAAAAGGGGTTTTTCTTTTCATGGTAAATAGATTGTTAAGTTAATGTCGCATTACATATGCTGATATTTATTTAATTTTTCACGATAATAGTTGTGCCACAAAATTAGAGAATTCTTCTCATTTAAAAGGATTAGATACAGACAAATATACTTAAATCTTACAGGAAAGAAGCTTCTATTTATATCGATTCGCTGTGATAAAACAAAAATTCGTACGACTTATTGAATAAATATCAACTCAATTATTTATCTTTGTTAGCTTAATAACAAGCTGACGCAAAAACAATAAGTATAATGAAAGATTTCTTGAAATTTACACTTGCCACGGTGACAGGTATCATTTTGTCAAGTATTGTATTATTTATAATCAGCATGGTAACGCTGTTTGGCATCATGTCCGCTTCGGACACGGAAACAATCGTAAAAAAGAATTCCGTAATGATGCTCGACTTAAACGGAACGTTAGTTGAACGTACGCAAGAAGATCCGCTAGGTATTTTATCACAGTTGTTTGGTGACGGATCTAACACGTACGGACTGGACGATATTCTCTCTTCCATCCAGAAGGCTAAAGAAAACGAAAATATCAAAGGGATTTATTTGCAAGCGAGTTCATTAGGTACCTCCTATGCCTCCTTACAAGAAATCCGTAACGCACTGCTCGATTTCAAGGAGAGTGGAAAGTTCGTCATTGCTTATGCCGACTCCTATACGCAGGGGCTTTATTATCTTTCCAGCGCAGCCGATAAGGTGCTGCTCAATCCCAAAGGAATGATTGAATGGAGAGGTATCGCTTCCGCTCCCCTATTCTACAAAGACCTGCTACAAAAAATAGGAGTTGAGATGCAGGTGTTCAAGGTGGGAACTTACAAATCTGCCGTGGAACCGTTTATTGCAACAGAGATGAGCCCTGCCAATCGCGAACAAGTGACAGCATTTATCACTTCCATCTGGGGCCAGGTGACGGAGGGGGTTTCTGCTTCCCGCAATATTCCAGTAGATTCTCTGAATGTTTATGCCGATCGTATGTTAATGTTCTATCCGTCAGAAGAAAGTGTAAAATGCGGATTGGCTGATACCTTGATTTATCGCAATGATGTGCGCAATTATCTTAAAAAACTGGTAGAGATAGATGAGGATGACAATCTCCCGATAGTAGGATTAAGCGACATGATGAACGTAAAGAAGAATGTACCCAAAGACAAAAGCGGCAATATCGTAGCTGTTTATTATGCATCCGGTGAAATTACAGACTATCCGAGCTCCGCAACTTCCGAGGACGGAATTGTTGGTTCGAAAGTCATTCGTGACCTGCGCAAATTGAAAGATGATAATGATGTGAAAGCTGTTGTACTTCGTGTCAATTCTCCGGGGGGAAGTGCTTTTGCTTCAGAACAAATCTGGCATGCAGTGAAAGAGTTGAAAACAAAGAAACCGGTCATTGTCTCTATGGGGGATTATGCCGCGTCAGGAGGTTACTATATTTCTTGCGTTGCCGACACGATTGTTGCAGAGCCTACTACCCTGACTGGGTCTATCGGAATATTCGGTATCATTCCCAATGTAAAAGGATTGACTGATAAAATCGGTTTAAGTTATGATGTAGTTAAGACGAATAAATATGCTGATTTCGGGAATATCATGCGCCCGTTCAACGAGGATGAAAGATCCTTGCTTCAAATGATGATTACCGAAGGATACGACACCTTTGTCAGCCGTTGTGCTGAAGGACGCCACATGACAAAGGAAGCGATCGAAAAGATTGCCGAAGGCCGTGTATGGACCGGAGAAACAGCTAAAAAGTTAGGACTAGTAGACGAGTTAGGCGGCATTGACAAGGCATTGGATATTGCCGTGGCAAAAGCCGGTATCGAGGGCTACACCATTGTTTCTTATCCTGCAAAACAAGATTTCTTTTCTTCCCTGCTTGATACGAAACCGACGAATTACGTAGAATCACAATTGCTGAAAAGTAAGTTAGGTGAGTTCTACCAACAATTCGGTTTACTGAAAAATCTGCAAGAACAATCCATGATTCAGGCTCGTATTCCGTTCGAACTGAATATTAAATAAACTGCCATACATGGACGAACACTTTATCAAGATACATAAGTGGCTCTACCCTGCCTCCTGGCTCTACGGAGCAGCGGTAATGATGAGAAATAAACTCTTTGACTGGGAAGTGCTCCAATCAAAGAGTTTTGATATACCTATCATCAGCGTAGGCAATCTCGCTGTTGGAGGAACAGGGAAAACTCCGCACACTGAATATCTGATAAAGTCTCTTTGTAATCAATATAATGTAGCTGTATTAAGCCGGGGATACAAACGGCATACGAAAGGCTATGTGCTGGCTACTCCGGAAAGTACGGCAAGAAGCATTGGCGACGAACCGTACCAGATGCATCAAAAATTCCCGTCTGTCACAGTAGCTGTCGACGAAAAGCGTTGTCATGGCATAGAAAAGCTGCTTGCACTGCAAAAGCCTTCAATAGATGTTATCCTGTTAGATGACGCTTTCCAGCACCGATATGTCAAACCGGGATTGAGTATTCTGTTAACGGATTATCATCGGCTGTTCTGTGACGATACCTTGCTTCCTGCAGGACGACTTCGTGAGCCAATTAGCGGCAAGAACCGGGCACAAATCGTTATTGTCACCAAATGTCCGCAGGACATCAAGCCTATTGATTATAATATTATCACGAAACGTCTGAACCTTTATCCATATCAACAGTTATTCTTCTCATCGTTCCGGTATGGCAACCTGCAACCGGTGTTTCCTATGATGGTTCCGGACACAGATACCCCTTCGGCAAACAATGAGATTGCTTTGTCCTCGCTGACAAATACAGATATATTATTGATGACCGGAATTGCCTCACCGGCTCCCATTCTTGAAAGGCTAAAAGATTGTACCCAACAAATAGATTTGCTATCGTTTGACGATCATCACAATTTCAGCCATCGGGATATCCAGCTTATCAAAGAACGGTTTCATAGGCTGAAAGGAGAGCACCGGTTGATTATTACTACCGAAAAAGATGCAACACGCCTGATTAACCATCCGGCTTTGGACAAGGAATTGAAACCATTTATCTATGCCTTGCCTATTGAAATAGAAATATTACAGAATCAACAAGATAAATTTAACCAACATATTATTGACTATGTTAGAGAAAATACAAGAAACCGCAGCTTATCTGAAAGGTAAGATGCATACCAGCCCGGAAACAGCCATTATACTTGGCACCGGACTTGGCAGTTTGGCAAACGAAATCACCGAGAAGTATGAAATAAAGTATTCGGATATCCCGAACTTCCCGGTATCTACCGTCGAAGGTCATAGCGGTAAGCTGATTTTCGGCAAACTAGGCAATAAGGATATCATGGCTATGCAAGGACGCTTCCACTATTACGAGGGTTATTCTATGAAAGAAGTGACTTTCCCTGTACGTGTGATGCGCGAATTAGGAATCAAGACCTTGTTTGTGTCCAACGCCAGTGGCGGGACAAATGCAGACTTCGAAATCGGTGATTTGATGATTATCACCGACCATATCAACTATTTCCCCGAACATCCGCTTCGTGGAAAAAATATCCCATACGGCCCTCGTTTCCCGGACATGAGTGAAGCATACAGCAAGGAACTGATTCGTAAAGCTGATGAGATTGCTAAAGAAAAAGGAATCAAAGTACAACACGGAGTGTATATCGGTACACAAGGTCCTACTTTCGAAACTCCTGCCGAATATAAACTATTCCATATCCTTGGCGCTGACGCTGTTGGTATGTCTACCGTTCCGGAAGTAATTGTAGCCAACCATTGTGGCATCAAAGTATTTGGTATTTCCGTCATTACCGACTTGGGAGTAGAAGGAAAAATCGTAGAAGTAACGCACGAAGAAGTTCAGAAAGCAGCCGACACCGCTCAACCGAAAATGACAACAATCATGCGCGAACTTATCAACCGTGCCTAAACAATTACCCCGATTTATGAGAACTGAAATAGCATCTCTCGGTGAGTTTGGTCTGATTGACCGCCTCACCGAGGGAATCAAACTAGAAAATGAATCCAGTAAATATGGAGTGGGCGACGATGCCGCCGTTCTCTCCTACCCTTCAGAAAAGCAAGTATTGGTAACAACCGACCTGCTTATGGAAGGTGTACATTTTGATCTGACTTATGTTCCCTTGAAACATTTGGGATATAAATCAGCAGTCGTTAATTTCTCCGATATTTATGCCATGAACGGCACTCCCCGGCAGATTACGGTATCTCTTGGCCTTTCCAAGCGTTTCAGCGTAGAAGATATGGACGAGCTTTATTCCGGTATTCGCCTGGCTTGCCAACAATATAATGTCGACATTGTGGGAGGTGATACTACTTCCTCCCTTACAGGGCTTGCTATCAGCATCACTTGTATCGGCGATGCCGACAAGGATAAAGTGGTGTACCGCAATGGAGCAAAAGAAACTGACTTGATCTGCATCAGTGGTGATCTGGGAGCATCCTATATGGGTTTACAACTATTGGAACGTGAGAAAGTCGTACTAAAAGGTGATAAAGACATTCAACCGGATTTCACCGGCAAAGAATACTTGTTAGAACGCCAGTTAAAACCGGAAGCACGTAAGGATATCATTGAGAAACTAGCTGCCGCCAATATTGTTCCAACCTCTATGATGGACATATCTGACGGTCTGTCATCAGAATTGATGCATATCTGCAAACAAAGCAATGTCGGTTGCCGCGTGTACGAAGAACATATTCCAATCGATTACCAGACGGCTGTTATGGCTGAAGAGTTTAACATGAATCTGACGACTTGCGCCTTGAATGGCGGAGAAGATTATGAACTACTCTTTACCGTTTCTATCGCCGATCATGAGAAAGTATCACAAATGGAAGGAGTGCGCCTCATCGGACATATCACCAAACCCGAACTTGGCTGTGCATTGATTACGCGTGACGGCCAAGAATTTGAATTGAAAGCACAAGGATGGAATCCATTGAAGGAGAATAAACAATAGTTTCTATCACTTTTCTGAAATATTTTTCATTCCATACAACACTGATAATAAGCAGACTAGCTTTTTATCAGTGTTTTTTATTTCCAGAAGGCTTGCAAAATCCAAAAGTTTCACTACCTTTGCAACCGCAAAAGAGATATTACCGGACCGAACAACCATAAGGTGCCATAGCTCAGTTGGTAGAGCAAAGGACTGAAAATCCTTGTGTCCCCGGTTCGATTCCTGGTGGCACCACCAAAGAAAGTACATAAATGCTTTTCACACATGAAAACCCTTGAATTAGAGATAGTTCAAGGGTTCTTTTTTTACCCTCACTACGCATTCCGCTACATATTTGTGAAGTTGGACTTTGCCAATTCAGTGGCTTTTTTTAAGGCTTTTGAAAAAGCCATAAATATGCACCATACTTCATTGTTTTTCAGCTGTTTGACAATTTCAATCTCCGGTGTGAAAAAGTAATTTTGCACACATGACCGGATGAAGTCGAAAAAGTGAAAGAAATTTAAAAATTCGGTATTTCCCATCGGGATAAAAAAAAGGAATCGAACCCGGGATACAAAAGGCAATTCGAACCTGAGAAAAATGGGATTTTTATGGCTTTTCCACAAGTCCCTCAAAAAAGCCACCGAATTTAACATTTCGCTCCACGTCCTCATGCCATCCGGTTTTGACGAAACAATTGAATGTAACACCTCAAAAAACAAAAGTGATGAAACAAGGAACAATGAACATTCTGTTTTTCGTGCTTAAAACGAAATTGTTGAAAAACGGTGAGGCACCGGTATTGATGCGGATAACCATCAATGGAGACTATGACGATGTACGTATCCAAAGAAGCGTACCCCTGAACTTATGGAACGCCGCCAAAGGATGCAGTAAAGGCAGGGACAGGGCATCAGTGGCACTGAACGCCTATATTGCCGAACTGCACGCACGCGCCTTGGAAAAACACAAGGAACTGGTATTGGAACAGGCCCTGATTACCCCAAAACTGATTCTTAAACGTGTTTTCGGGAAAGACACCGAAATGCGTACACTGCTCGGCACCATGAGGGAAGGCATCAAGGAAATGGAAACATTGGCGGGTATAGACTACTCTCCCGTCACAATCAACCGGTATAAGAACGTGGTGAAGAAATTACAGCTGCTCATCCCCTCTTATTACGGAAAGGAGGATGTCACTTTCCATGAGCTGACACCGGAGTTCATCCGTGCGTTTGACATCTATCTGAAAACGGAGGCGGGACTGTGCCGGAACACGATAGTCCGTTATATGAAATGCTTCAAGAAATTTACCAATATGGCATTGGCAAAGGAATGGATGCGCAAGAATCCCTTTTACGGTTACAAGATGGAGCAGGACGAGACCGATCCGGTATTCCTGACCTACGACGAGTTGCAGACCGTAATGAAAAAGAAATTCACCATTCCACGGCTTGAACTGGTCAGGGATGTCTTTGTCTTCGCGTGTTTCACCGGTCTGGCATTCTCCGATGTTGCCAGTCTGAACAAAGAGAATCTGGTACAGGACAATCTCGGAGACTGGTGGATAAGAAAAGGAAGGGTCAAATTGGAACACCGTAGGAAGGCCTCTTCCATCAGCAATATTCCATTGCTGCCCGTACCCCTGGCCATATTGGAGAAATACAAGGAACATCCGACCTGCATTAAGAAAGGATGCTGTTTGCCCGTCATGTGTAATCAGAAGATGAACAGCTACCTCAAGGAAATAGCCGATTTCTGCGGCATTAAGAAGAATCTGACCACGCACGTTGCCCGTCACACTTTCGGGACTACGGTCACGCTTGCCAACAATGTGCCTCTTCAAGATGTTTCCGTCATGCTCGGCCATGCCTCCACACGTATGACACAGCATTATGCACGGGTCATGAACAGCAGCCTGAAAGAAGCAATGAACAACGTGAAGGAGCGTCTTGCACAATAAGTATACAAATTCAGTCATTAAGCTGTCCCCCTAGGGATGGCTTTTTTTGTAATCTATAATTCACAATATCCTGCCGTCCTTTCAATTTCTTACCTGCAAATATAGCCATTTGTCGGGTTGATTGCGCAAGGCGGCCCCTTTCAGGGGCTGGTTGGCTAAAAGAAAATCATCCTCGCTTCGCTGCGGTATTTTCTTTTGCCAAGCCTTGCGCAATCCCCGACAAAGGACAGCCCGGCAAGTAAGAAAACGAAAATCCGGCTCCATGGAGCCGATCATGTCAAACTTAAAAAAATAAAGGTATGAACAGAAAGACGACAAGCAAAGGACAGCAGGAAGCCAATCCGGAAATGACGATGTTGGTTTATCGGGAAATGAGCTATCCTGCACGGGAAGTGCAAGGCAAAGATGGGAACTATCTGGTTTCCGTAGAAAGACTGGAACAGGAACTGCTGGATGGCATCAGAAGCCTTGATCCGGCAGCATTCGATTTGGACGAAGAAATCGCTTACTATTGTTCGGACGAAGAGATCCGCCTGTTGACGGACGATGAACTGGAAGAAATGATTTACGGCTGACATTTAAAAAAGTAATGATTATGAATGAAACAACAGCAAAGGTCTGCGAAGAGCAAGTAGCAGACCTTACCATAGAGAATGCACACAGGGTCACGATGATCCGAAAAAAAGGTACGGACTATCCCCCCGTACCGTTCCATTTTAGAAAGGAGCATCATGGAACGGGCAACTATGTACACCTGTACGGAAATCCGGAAGATCGCAATGAATTGCATTCCAGGGATTTCAAAGACTGGCAAGCCGTAGCATTCAAACATCCGGGCTATCTGGATGATATGTGGAAACAGGCTTGCGACGCATACGCCTGGAGTTCCTTCAATCCGGAGATTCGCGGCGAGACGGACATCATGATCTACGGAGAAGAGCTGCACAACGACCTGCGACTCATGCCGGAAGAGGAAGGGGATACATACATCGCCGCCTACCGGCAGAAGTTGTCCGCCCAGCTCTCGGTCCTCTCCCACTGTGCCAACCCGATGGTGACGGGACGGAGCGGATTTGATTACTACAGGCAGGAAAAAACGAACAGAAGCTATCAGAACTGTTACGAAGAATTCCGCAATTGGCGGAAAAAAGTTCTTGAAACCATCAGACGGAAAAAGGAAGCCGCACGACCGGAGGAAGAGAAACAGGAAAAGGCATGGCAGACGCTCAAACGCGACATCAAGAGCAGTGCCGACACCATCCATGGGATTGATACCGGACAATGCCGGGGCTATAGCCGTGCCCTGTTTGTCAGCAGCATCCTGAACAAGGTATCCACCCTGGCCAATCACGGGGAAGTGGAAATCGTCCGTAGGGCCGTGGACTTCATTTCCAAATATAACGCAAGGGTGAAGAAACCCGTCATCACACCGAGAAACAAATTCTTCCAATTGCCGGAACTGGCGGAACGGATGCGCGAAAAGCTGAAAGCGATGCAAAGCCGGGAAAACAAGGAAGTGCCGTTCGAGGGCGGAACACTTGTATGGAACTATGGGGAAGACCGCCTTCAGATCCTGTTTGACAGGATTCCCGAAGACAGCAGACGAAAGGAACTGAAATCCTCCGGATTCCGCTGGTCACCCAAAAACAAGGCATGGCAACGGCAGCTTACCTCCAATGCTCTCGGTGCCGCAAAAAGATTGTTGGACCTTCAAAACATCTGAGCCATGAAAAACGACAATTTGAGATTCATCATTGATTCACGTTGCTTTGACGGCAGTTGTCTGACCGTCATGTCTGATGGGATACATAGTGATTATGGTCACGAAACACTGGAAGAATTGAGGGAAAGGGAAAATAACCCCAGCCTCATTGCCGTGCCCGGAAATGCCATCTGCAAAAAAATGCAGATCCACCTGCAGTCTCTCTGCGCCCCGTTCTGTGAAATTACGGAAGAGGACTATTTTGACTATATGGACACCCAGCCACCCATCCGGCACACCCGGAATTTCTTTTTCATGAGCGAGCCGTATCATGCCGGCATTCACCGGTTCTGCTTCCGGATAGACGGACGGTATTTTACGGGGCTGCGTTCCGTGAACACACCAAGAAAGGATTTGGAACAGCAAATGGACAGACATTACCGGAAGGTCACATTCAAAGGCGGCATCCTCAAAGAAAAACCAATGGGAATATTTGACCATACACGGCATAGTTTCACAGTTATAGTCCCATATCTGTTCCTTGACCAAAATGGAGAGAAGAAATTCATCTGCAACCTGGTGAAAGGTACGGACGAATCCTCCGGCAAGGATGCAAGACAGGAAACAGCCAGGGTTCTCCAAAGCTTGCGCCGCCATCATTTCCTCTACTTCTCCGGCTATGAGGGAAACGACGATATGGGCAGATTCCTGGAAAGAGTGGTGCAAAACAGACATACCCTGTCAGCAAACGGGGATTTTCTGCAATATCCCACCAACCGAGAGTCTGTGTCTTTCGCCGGAACGGTCAAAGAAACAGGGGAAAAGTTCTTTTACCGCATCTACGACCTGGAACTGTTCCATTACCTGCTGTACAAGCTGCGGAGCATCAGAATGGAAAAGAAGGAAGTGCAGGCTTGAATCAGTATGCAGGATGGGTTCCCGGCAGGGTTTCCATCCTGCACATGTATCAGAAATCCAACAAAAAAACGCAATATGAACCATACAGACTTTTACGCCCGGATAAGGGCTATCAAAGAAATGGAATACAGGGAATTGTATGCAGCCATAGAACTGCATGGAGCTTCCTATGAATGGAACAGCAATGATGGGGAATGCCCCGTCATTGCTGTCAATACAGGCAGCGTACAACCGGCTCCGGCTGATGTGCTGATTTGCAGGGTTACCATCGAGAACGGCAACTTGCGCCTCTATGGTGTAGAGAATGAATACGGGAATGAGGTAAACTTCCGGCCGGATGAAGCCTTTGCCGGACATCTGTCATATATCATAGATTGTTTGCCGCCCGTCAACGGAGTGGATGATGTGACAACATTAAAGACAGAGGAGGAAGCGGTATGAAGAAGGAAAAACAATCCTGGACGGACTATGTTCCTCATTCGGTCAGCCTCTATTACGTGGACTACCGGGAGAATTTGGACAGCCATGATGATTTGCAGGAGCAGTGCATCCGTCGGAACAGTCTCGGTCCGTTGGAAGAACAAATCCTGGAGTGGTATGCCGATCAGGAACATGACAACCTGCAAGGGTATCTCTCGGAGATACGGAATGAGATGGAAGCGGACGGGAAATCCGCCGAATATATCCGACATGAGGAGAAGATAAAAGACCTGCTTTACGAACGGAACAATACCGATCCGGCAGAAGAACTGATAGACAATTCCGCTGTAACCAATATGTTCTACTCCCTTGGAGTCGAAATCGAGGGCTATGTGTACGGAGGCTGTGGGCGCGGAGAATCCGAAACGGTCTCTCTTCGTAAAATCAGACGGGCGCTTCAACTGAAGGAAGGGCTGTTTACCGATGAACTCCATGAACTTCTGGTCAATGCTCCGTACGGTGGCGAACTCCGCATCTATTTCAATGCCATATTCTCCAGACTGATTACGGGAGATACTTCACATGATTTCAAGCGCATCCGATTCTATGGAGGTGTCATTGTTGCTATTGTAGACAGCCGGAATGGTGCGGGGTATCATGTAAGTCTTCAGACTGACATCACCCTTCCGTTCTACAGAGACAATCTTTTTGTGGATTCTCAGGTACATTATTCCTATGCGAATGAAATTTGCGGGTTGTTGAACAGCTGGTGTGATTCCACCCGTTGGGAAACCGGAATGATGCCTCTGGAAGTCACTTTGCAGAAGAGTCACATAAATGAATATCAGAAGCAGGAAGCTCTTTATGAAAAAAGGTTTCGGGAAGGCGGATGTACTTTTGGAGACATGAACCATAAACGTCACAGAGATACCTATTATATAAACAGCTTCCCATGCGGTACCAAATGTCCGCATTGCGGCACGTTTTGGATTGACTGAAAACAGACGAGTCTTTTACACATCTTGAAAATGAATAAAACTATGGATAATCAAAGAACAAAGATGCTGGGTGAGAACCTGACGCACTACAGAAATCTTCAGGAGAACGGCTCTGTAAACCTGATCGAATTTCACACAACCGACAACCGGAAATTCGGCATCGGAAATCCGGATGCCATCAAGCTGTTGCTCTCGGCAGCCGTTACCGAACTGGAACGCCAGCTCCATATAGCGCAGTCCGGAGGTTTACCGGAACGGTTGGAACAAAGCCGGGAGTATAAGGCGGCAAAGGCACTGGAACAAGCACTGAATGATACGGGATTCAGTCCCGAACGTTTTGCAGAGACACTCCCGTTTTTCCATAAGACCTTGGAACAGACATTTTTCAAAACAATAAAGGCATGTATCATCGCCATGGCAAAACGTGAGTCGTGCCGGATTGACAGCCGAAATCAAGCGTCTTACGAAATGTGCCGGATGCTCGCGCCCATGCTGGAAGATACCGACTTACCCTTTATTTGACAACATGGAATTCAAGTATGACCGAAAAGCGAACTCCAGTGCTGAAAAGCCGGAGTTCGCTTTTTCATTGTTTAACAGATAAAACACCAAAGTTATGAAAATCCTGAATGAAGAACATTTCGAGAACGTAAAGCGCTATGCCGAATCCATTGGTGACACCTCACTTCAAAAGTGCTTGGAACGGTTGAAGAGTTGGGAAGGGAATCCTGACTATCCCAGTGAGATTTCACTCTACTATGACCATGCCCCATACTCGTTCGGCTTTACCCAGCATTATGCTGATGGAAGAATAGGTATCGTAGGAGGTCTGCT
This sequence comes from Bacteroides sp. MSK.20.12, assembly GCF_019052435.1. Taxonomy (NCBI): domain Bacteria; kingdom Pseudomonadati; phylum Bacteroidota; class Bacteroidia; order Bacteroidales; family Bacteroidaceae; genus Bacteroides; species Bacteroides sp. MSK.20.12. Next base: position 15,384 of record NZ_JAHQVH010000073.1, read on the forward strand.
CTATCATGGAATACCTGACAGGTCGTTTGCCGTAACATTGCAGCCGTTCCACGGATGGCAGATACATACCTGAAAAA
>NZ_JAHQVH010000074.1:0-14958 GCF_019052435.1 Bacteroides sp. MSK.20.12
GGAAATGTAAAGGAAGATGTTCCATCCACTTTTGATTTGTATGTATGCATCGGTCAATCCAACATGGCGGGGCGTGCAACATTGACTCCGGAGGTCATGGATACGCTGCGAAATGTATATCTATTGAATGATAAGGGGAATTTTGAACCGGCAGTAAATCCTCTCAATCGTTATTCGACAGTCCGTAAAGACCTGTCGATGCAACGCTTGGGACCGGCTTATGGTTTTGCCAAAGAAATGACGCGGAAAACGAAACGCCCTCTCGGACTGGTAGTAAATGCGCGTGGTGGCTCTTCTATCAACTCTTGGCTAAAAGGCAGTAAAGATGGATATTATGAAGAAGCCCTCTCCCGGATTCGGATTGCGATGAAACAGGGAGGTGTTTTGAAAGCGATCCTTTGGCATCAGGGAGAAGCCGATTGTTCCAATCCGGAAGCATATAAACAAAAACTGATTTCTTTGGTGAAAGACCTGCGGGAAGATTTAAACATGCCGGATCTACCGGTTGTTGTCGGACAGATTTCTCAATGGAACTGGACGAAGAGAGAAGCGGGGACTATTCCCTTTAATCAGATGATTAAAAAAGTATCTTCATTTATTCCCTATTCCGATTGGGTGTCGTCGAAAGGATTGGGATGGTATAAAGATGAGAAGGACCCTCATTTTAATACAGAAGCACAATTATTGTTAGGAAAACGTTATGCGGAAAAGGTATGGAAGTTCTGTAAGCATAAATAAGATCAACCGGGAATCTCTGTTGGCGGTACTATATGAATAAACGTGAGATCGCTGATTGATGTAGAAAAACTAGTGACGGTATATGTTCAGGATACTAACGGTATCGCTGTCATATACCGTCACTATTTGCATTGGATAGCGTCATTCTTTTTTTATGTAGAATGGCTTATTTATGGCAACTTTTTTAATTCCCTCAATGAACTTTTTATGCCCCATCTTAGGTTGTGAATAACTAAATACTGCCTTGTTGATAGAAAAGGGGACTATTAGGTTAATTGTTTAATTATAAATTAATTAACCTGTTAATAACTTTGTTGATATCCTTGTTGATAACTGAAATGAGGTTGTGAATAAAGTCAGTAAAGAAGAGTTGTCATAAAAAAGAAGAACCGCATTTCTGCGATTCTTCTTTTTCTTTAGTTGCGGAGATCCGACTCGAACGAATGACCTTTGGGTTATGAGCCCAACGAGCTACCAACTGCTCCACTCCGCGATGTTTAACGGGTGCAAAGGTACGGCTTTTTTTGAAACAAACAAATAATTCGCTGAATATTTTTCGAATAAATCATCACTTTTTTCTTATTAGGTTGAGAATGAACGAAATAATGATGAAACTTTTTCTTAGCACCTATTAATATACAAATGTTAATATTCTCTCTGTTTTCTTGTATGGTCTAAAGAAAAGAATTACTTTTGCTCAAAATATTCAGCAATGTGCAATTTGTAACCTATGACCGTATCCAAGACAAAAGCCAAGTTAGTAGATGTAGCCCGTCAGCTTTTTGCGAAGATGGGGGTAGAAAATACGACTATGAACGATATCGCTCTTGCTTCTAAAAAAGGGAGACGAACGCTCTATACTTATTTTAAAAGTAAGGATGAAATCTATTTGGCTGTTGTGGAATCGGAATTGGATATATTGTCGGATATGATGAAGCGGGTAGCCGAGAAAAACATTTCTCCGGACGAAAAACTGCTGGAGCTGATATATACCCGATTAGATGCAGTGAAAGAGGTGGTCTATCGGAACGGGACGTTGCGTGCTAACTTTTTCCGTGATATATGGCGGGTGGAGAAGGTGCGTAAGAAATTCGACGCAAAGGAAATACAGTTCTTTAAGGCAGTTCTTCTGGAAGGACAGGCAAAAGGAGTTTTCCATATTGACGATGTGGAGATGACTGCCGATTTGATACATTATTGTGTGAAAGGTATTGAAGTTCCTTATATTCGTGGACATATAGGTGCACATCTGGATGAAGATACAAGAAATAGATATGTGTCCAACATTGTGTTTGGCGCACTGCATAGAACAGAAATTTAATTAAATAACTTTTAGTATGGGATTATTAGACGGAAAAACAGCCATTGTAACCGGTGCAGCTCGCGGTATTGGTAAGGCTATCGCTCTTAAGTTTGCTGCCGAAGGCGCAAACATCGCATTTACTGACCTTGTCATTGACGAAAATGCAGACAATACAGCTAAAGAATTGGAAGCAATGGGCGTGAAAGCCAAAGGTTATGCTTCTAACGCTGCTAACTTTGAAGATACTGCAAAGGTCGTAGAAGAAATCCACAAGGACTTCGGACGTATCGATATATTGGTAAACAATGCCGGTATCACTCGTGACGGCTTGATGATGCGTATGAGCGAACAGCAATGGGATATGGTAATCAACGTGAACCTGAAGTCTGCATTTAACTTCATCCACGCTTGTACACCTATCATGATGCGTCAAAAAGCTGGTAGTATTATCAATATGGCCTCTGTTGTAGGTGTTCACGGAAATGCAGGACAGGCTAACTATGCTGCTTCTAAAGCAGGTATGATTGCATTGGCTAAGTCTATCGCACAAGAGTTGGGCTCTCGCGGTATCCGTGCCAACGCTATCGCTCCGGGATTTATCCTGACAGACATGACAGCTGCTCTTTCTGACGAAGTAAGAGCTGAATGGGCAAAGAAAATACCTTTGCGTCGTGGTGGTACTCCTGAAGATGTGGCAAACATCGCTACCTTCCTGGCTTCTGATATGTCTTCTTATGTATCAGGTCAAGTGATTCAGGTAGATGGTGGTATGAATATGTAATCGAACAGAATGACTGTTGTATACGAAGACAACCATATCATTGTAGTCAACAAGACCGCTTCCGAGATTGTCCAGGCAGACAAGACGGGGGATACGCCGCTTTCGGAGACTGTGAAGCAGTACCTGAAAGAGAAGTATCAGAAACCCGGAAATGTTTTCCTCGGTGTGACACACCGGCTGGACCGCCCCGTAAGCGGTCTTGTTATTTTTGCCAAAACGAGTAAGGCGCTGACAAGGCTCAACGAAATGTTTCGCACCAGTGAGGTGAAAAAGACTTATTGGGCAGTCGTGAAAAATGCGCCGAAAGAACCGGAGGGGGAATTGGTACATTTCCTTGTGCGCAATGAAAAGCAGAATAAAAGTTATGCATACGACAAGGAGGTGCCGAACAGCAAGAAAGCGATCTTGCATTACCGGTTGATTGGTCATTCGGAGAATTACTTCTTACTCGAAGTTGATTTAAAAACCGGGCGGCATCATCAGATCCGTTGTCAGCTGGCAAAAATGGGATGCCCTATCAAGGGAGATTTGAAGTATGGTTCTCCACGCTCCAATCCGGACGGGAGTATTTGCCTGCATGCCCGGAGAGTGAGATTCATACATCCTGTCTCCAAAGAACTGATAGAACTTGAAGCTCCTCTTCCCGAAGGAAACTTATGGAAAGGATTCGCCATAGATTAACACGGATTTCCACAGATTCATCTATTATGTTATTTATAGACGGTACGCAGTTTTTCTGTGGAAAACCGTGTAAATTTGTGGTTGGAACTTGCCAAAAGAGTAAACCTGCCTGCCATTTTTCTTGTAAGCTCTAGCGACAGTTAGTTAATTCCTAAATAGGTAGTATATTTGCATCATTCGCTAACTATAATTTTCAATCATACCAAAGAAAAATACGAATGAAAGCATTTAAACTACTTGCACTTACTTCCTGTGTCTTGCTTGCAGCGGGAAATGGAGTAGCGCAACAGAACTATTCAAAAAGTGAAGGATTATTGCAGTACGTCGATCCGTATATCGGATCCGGTTATCATGGACACGTCTTTGTTGGGACGAGTGTTCCGTATGGAATGGTACAGCTGGGTCCTACCAATATCCATAAAGGTTGGGACTGGTGCTCGGGTTATCATTATTCCGATAGTATTTTAATCGGCTTTTCACATACCCATTTGAGCGGTACGGGTTGTACTGACTTATGTGATATTCTCATCATGCCATTGAATGAGATCCGTACCCCCAGAGGCAATCAGGATGATATACGTGATGGGTATGCTTCCAGATATTCTCATGCGAATGAAATCGCCCGTCCCGAATATTACTCTTTGCTTCTCGACCGTTATAATATCAAAGCCGAGCTGACAGCTACAGATCGTGTAGGCTTCCATCGTTATACTTATCCCGAAGGAAAACCGGCTTCCATATTAATCGACTTACGTGAAGGAAACGGATCGAATGCTTACGACAGCTATATCCGTAAGGTAGATGATTATACAGTAGAGGGTTATCGTTATGTGAGAGGCTGGAGTCCTTCCCGCAAAGTTTATTTTGTGTTGAAAAGTGATAAGAAGATAGAGCAGTTTACTGCCTATGACGATAATGCTCCGCAACCTTGGGACCAACTGAAAGTGGCATCGGTGAAGAGTGTCCTTACTTTTGGCAACGTGAAAGAAGTGAAGATAAAAGTCGCTCTTTCTTCTGTCAGCTGTGACAACGCAGCGATGAACCTGCAATCCGAACTTACTCACTGGGATTTTGATAAGGTGGTGGATATGAGTGCCGACCGATGGAACAAGCAACTGGAGAAGATGACAGTAGAGACTGATGATGAGGCTTCCAAGCGTGTATTCTATACCGCCCATTATCATACTATGATTGCCCCTACGCTTTTTTGCGATGTGAATGGAGAGTATAGAGGGATGAATGACATGATTTACACAGACCCGAAGAAAGCTAACTATACGACTCTTTCTTTATGGGATACCTACCGTGCATTAAATCCTTTGATGACTATTACTCAACCTGAAATGGTTGACCATGTAGTCAATTCGATGATTTCCATCTATCGTCAGCAGGACAAACTCCCTATCTGGCCTTTGATGAGTGGAGAGACCGATCAGATGCCGGGGTATAGCTCCGTGCCGGTGATTGCCGATGCATATCTGAAGGGATTTACCGGGTTCGATGCGGAAGAAGCATTGCAAGCAATGATAGCTACAGCTACTTATGAAAAGCAGAAAGGAGTACCTTATGTAGTCAAAAAGAGGTATATCCCTGCCGATAAAGTTCATGAAGCTACTTCCATAGCCATGGAGTATGCAGTGGACGACTGGGGAATTGCCGCTATGGCACGTAAGATGGGAAAGGCAGAAGATGCTGAAACTTTCTCAAAGCGTGCTCATTATTACAAGAACTATTTTGATTCTTCAATCCATTTCATTCGTCCGAAATTGGAAGACGGCTCTTGGCGTACTCCTTATGATCCGGCACGTTCCATCCACACAGTTGGAGATTTTTGTGAAGGAAACGGATGGCAATATACTTTCTTTGTACCACAAGACCCGTACGGGCTGATTGCCTTGTTTGGCGGTGACAACCCCTTTATTACTAAACTTGATAATTTCTTCACCAACAACGACAGTATGGGGGAAGGAGCATCGAGCGACATAACCGGATTGATCGGACAATATGCACATGGAAATGAACCGAGCCATCATGTTGCTTATCTTTATGCGTATGCCGGTGAACAATGGAAAACGGCGGAAAAGGTTCGTTTTATCATGAGCGATTTTTACACAGACCAGCCGGACGGCATCATCGGTAATGAGGATTGTGGCCAAATGTCTGCCTGGTATCTTCTTTCATCTATGGGACTCTATCAGGTGAACCCGTCGGATGGTGTATTTGTTTTCGGTAGCCCTTGTTTTAAGAAAGTAGAAATGAAGGTACGTGGTGGTAACACTTTTACTGTAGAAGCACTCAATAACAGCAAAGAAAATATCTATATCCAGAAAGTGTATTTGAATGGCAAGCCTTATGATAAGAGTTATATCACTTATCAGGATATAATAAATGGCAGCACATTGAAGTTTGTAATGGGGAAAAAGCCTAATAAGAATTTTGGTAAGGCTCCGGCAAACAGACCGGTTGTTTTGAATAAGATAAATGGATAAAGATGGCTTACTTATAAAAGACAGCTAATTGTTGAAAGGAGGAAGAAGCCTCCGACAATGAAAGAATAAAGCTGGTTCTCAATATTCAATTCAGTTTTCAATAGGTATTATAAGGCTTTCCGATTGTAGCATTTAATTCTGCTTCGGAAAGCTTTATTTTATACTAGAAACGGCTGAAAAGCAAATCCTTAACAAGAACTTACTGTTTTCAGCCGTTTTGGGGAATATAGTTTTAAGAAATAAGTTAGTCTTGATTATATCTTTCCTTTAAAAAAGAATGTAATCAAGACTATTTTTATAACTATGGAAGCGGATCAGCCTTTGCCGGTCGTTTCGGATCATAAACGGCTACTCCTACTTTGGAGTCAGCACAACCATAATACAAATACCATTTGTTTTTGAAGTAGACCATTCCTTCTATAAATACGGTTCCATCCACATATTGCCCGCTCTTTTCAAAGCTATCCATCGGACGGAAGAACGGTTCATCGAGACGGGTGATAAAGCGGGTAGGATTATTGGCGTCGAAGAGTGCTTGTCCGGCAGCATAGACATTGGCGGTATAGCGTTTGTCACCTCTTCCTGAATGGTTCTTACCATTATAAAGAAGGACGATTCCTTTCGGAGTGTAGATAGCCGGAGGTCCACATTCGGTGAGATGGCTGTCAAAGTAGCCGTCACGGGGAGAAAACAACTTCTTTAGGGAACCGTCAATGTTGACAATCGGTGTCCAGTGGATTAAGTCATCGGAAGTAGCTGCGAATACATGCTCTTCTCCCCAGTACATAAAGTATTTCCCGTTGATTTTCTTGATAATCTGCTTCCCTTTAACAACCTCGGTCAGGATAGAGCCGGACTTACAACCCAGGTTGAAGAACTTTCCATCAAATGCTTTGGCAAAAGCAGGACCGTGTTTTGTCCAGTCTTTTAGGTTGCGAGAGGTCGCTACTGCCAGGCGAGGCACATGGCGATTCCATTGGGTGTACATCATTACATATAATCCGTCATCGGTTACGGCAATTCGTGGGTCTTCGCAGCCGCCGGGCCATTCCAACTCTTTTTGTGAATCATTATCCGGATAGAATACAGGAGTCTTTTCCCGTTGGAAATGTGTGCCGTCGGTAGAAGTGGCATAACCGAGGCGGGAAGTCCGGTGTCCGATACCGACACCTGATTTATCCTCTGCACGGTATAACACGACAATCTCACCATTGTAGAGTGTAGCAGCCGGATTGAATGTATCGTTCGATTCCCACGCAATAGAATCTTTGGTCAATGGACAGTAAAACTTGGTGTTTTCTATAGGAGATATTACCGGATTGACATTCTTTGGACGTTCGAAACCACCGAAAGCCCAATCGGGTAATTTGTTCTCTTTATGATTGGAGGACTGTCCGTAGGCAGTACAAGTCATCATGGTTGTAGCAAGTAGGAATAAAAAAGTTGATTTCATGTTGTTCATATTATATGGGTCATTTATTTTTTAGGAGTCATATACTCCCTACATATAAATTGGAAAATAAATTAAATGCTGTCATCTGTCACCTGACTGGGCATAAATGATTGATTATAAATATACTGCAGTGTGACAGCATGATGTGACGGCAAGGTGACGACAACTTTGCTGTCACCTTGTTGTTGAAAGCAAGGATTTTATTGTTTCTCTGCTATGTGGATACTTATTTCTCTATCCGGATTGGTATTCAAGGATTATCAGCCTATTACAGAAGAGAGAGTTTCAGTACTTGAAACTAAAAGTTCTATTGCTTGAAACTTTTGTTTCGTCAGCGGGAAACTTTGGTTTCACTTACTTGAAACTATGGTTTCAAAGGCGTGAAACTAAAGTTCTTCAACCTTGAAACTACTTTGGAAGCGTAAGCTTCAAGGTTAGAAACAGTTATCTCATAAGCGGGAATACAATAAAAAACATAATAGAAGACTATTGGATACTATTCAGCAAGTCTACCTTTCCTTCATTCACGAGTTTTAGGATTAGTTCTCCGAACAGCGTATTTTGCCATGCAAACCAGGAACGAGTAAAGTTTTTCGGGTCGTTCTTGTGGAAAGATTCATGCATGAACCCTGTTCCGGCATCCGTATCCATCAGCATTTTGATGCAGGTCTTGATTTCTGCGTCGTTTTGACTGGTGAATGCTTTCATCATAATACTCATGGGCCAAATCATGTCATATCCGATGTGCGGACCGCCAATTCCTTCGCCGGCAGTACCTTTGAAGAAGTAAGGATTATCTTCGCTCCATACAAACTTACGGGTATTCTGATAAATAGGATCGTTCACTTTCACATCCCCAAGATAAGGCAGGGCAATGAGACTCGGCACATTGGCATCATCCATTAACAGTTGATTGCCGAAACCGTCCACTTCGAAAGCATAGATTTTGCCATATTTCGGATGATTGTAAACCGCATACTGTTTCAGGGCTGCTTCCACTTCGTTCGACAGTGTAGTACATTCTTTAGCTAAATCAGGTTTCTTGTTGACTGTATTCAGAATTTCGGCAGCTTTGCGCAATGAAGTTACAGCAAAGAAGTTGGACGGAACGAGGAACTGGAAAGTTGTAGCATCATCCGAAGGACGGAAAGCAGAAGCAATCAGTCCGACCGGCTTTACAGGATTACCCCAGCCGTCGTTGGTCATCGTATCGAGTGCACGTTCCGTTTTGCGTTGGAAACGATAAGGACCTTTCGGATCTTCTTTTCGTTGCTGTTCCTTAAACGTTTTCAAAACCTTGGCGATGGCTGTAAGCCATTCGTCGGAGAATATACTGGCATCTCCCGTCGTCTTCCAGTAATGATAAGCAAGACGGATAGGATAGCAGAGCGAGTCGATTTCCCATTTGCGTTCGTGCAGTTCGGGCTTCATGTCCGTAAGGTCGCTCATCCATTCGCCGCCTTCGGAATTCATGTTGAAAGCATTGGCATACGGGTCGATATTGATACACTTGAACTGACGTTTGATAACGCCGGCCAGCATTTTTTTCAGTTTCGCGTCTTTGTTGGCAAGTTGCACGTAAGGCCATACTTGTGCACCCGAATCGCGCAACCACATGGCGTGAATGTCACCCGTATAAACAAACGTATCATCTTTACCGTCAAAATGAACAGTAGTATCCAGTGTGTTCGGGAAACAGTTTTCGAACATCCATGCCAAGCGGACATTCGTCAGCAGTTGCTTGATATGCGCAATCTGTTGTTCCACAGCTTGCGAGACAAACAGACGTTTCGATGCTTCCGGACGGTTCGTCTGATAGTTGTTGATTTTGGTATTATCTTGTTGGATGACAAAATCACTGTTCGTTATAGCCTGCATATTGCTAGCACCAAAGAGTGCTATGGACAAACAAAAGGCTTTAGTTATATTCATGGTAATAGTCTTTTTTTGTTGATTAGTATTGATTATGAAAGTGTTGCGGAGAAGAAGTGTTAAATCTCTGCAAAGAATTCAATAAGACAGGCATTGTCGAGCAGCCATTTATACTGCTCCTTGTTATGTCCCGACCAATCCCTGCCTAATAATCCGTTTTCATCCCGGTAGTTTTCCCAGGCGTGAAGCGCATTTTCCACCATCGCATTGACATACGCCGGATTCTTGTCAATCTTATACAGAGCTTTCAGTCCTCTGAACAAGATCACGTTAAACCAGGCCATGTCTTTATGCACTTTGACAGTCGGGTCTTTCTTATCGGTTTTTGTGCGGAAAAAGGCATCTGTTCCTGCGGCTGTTTGCCGTGCATCGCGCAAATACTGTTCATCTCCTGTTTCCTCATAGAGTAATACACCCGCCTGAATCATCTGTCCACTGTTGTAGGCGTACTTCTCTTTGGAAACTTTCCCTTTCAGGTTGATGTTATCCCAGTAAAGATGGTCGGTAGGGTCGCATAGATGCTTTTTCGTCCAGGCATACGTCTCTTTTGCTTTTTCGAGGTATTTGGCATCCTTCGTCAGCCGGTACAACTTGACGCCGAGCACAGTAGACGGTGCATTGGAACAAGTATGTTTCGCTTCCTTCTGCTGTTCACACCAAAAGATGCCACCATCTATCTCGTCGCTCCATCCACTGTAGATATATTGATACAATGCAACGGCTTTTTCCAAAGATGTGGGTTTGTGAGTCAGTTGGTAATAATCGCAGTAATCCAGTGCAATCCAGATGTTATCGTCATAATAACGTCCGTGCTGCCCGTACTTGGTGGGGTATGACTGATAACAGGCCGGCAGGCGGCTGTTATCCCAATACTGTTCCATCCCCGGTAGAATTTTTTTCTCGAGAATCTTTTTGTACTTCTTGTTTTCGGTCGCTTTGTATAAAGCCACACAACCCGACATCATTCCGGAATACGGCCATAGAAAAGAAGCCTTCAGCGTTCCGTTCTGCTGCGTTCCGCCCGCCAGATAAGTAATTTTTTGGTCGGGATTGACAGGATACGTTTCTGCTAGTAGTCCGTCATTCGTCTGATAGAGATTCAATACATTAGATAGAATCGAGTCGGCAATAGAAAGATAACGGGTATTTCCCGGTGTCTTTCCCACTGCGGAGGTAAGGCAAAATAACATACAGGCTACAAAACATATATTTCTCATAGGAATATCGGGTTGTGTGGTGAAACTTTCAGGTTATAACTAGATACAAAGATTATTTCTGCTGACGCTGTTCGAACTCCAGTTCCACCTTTACGGGGAAATGGTCTGAAGGAGTGCGCGCCTGATAAGTCTTGATGTCGATTTCTTCCGGGCAATCGTTCGCCTGCTTCTTTTCTCCCTTGCCTACGATGCTGCGGTAAGTATCCGTCAGCACACCATATTTTTTCACATGGAAAGACGGAGAAACGAATACATGGTCGATACGGCTTTCCGTAAAGCTGTTCGGGTCGAAGTCGTTGAACGTGCCGTTGATAGCATAGCGGAAGCCGGCCTTCTCGTAAGAGTCGCACAACACCCCTTTGCTCACAAAAGCATCATAAGACTGGTGGGTCTGGTCGACATTGAAGTCTCCCGTCAGGATGGCCGGAAGCTCTTTGCCTTTGCCAAGTTCTTTCATCTTGTCCTGTACGAGGAACGCACTTTCCACGCGTGCTTTCTTGCCGATATGGTCCATGTGCAGGTTGAAGAAAAGGAATTCGAAGCCGGTATCTTTGCATTTGAAGTGTCCCCAACTGCAAATACGCGGCAACACGGCATCCCATCCTTTGCTCGGCACGTCGGGAGTTTCCGATAACCAGAAATCACCTTTCTCTATCACGTCAAACTTGTCTGTGCGATAGAAAATAGCAGAATGTTCACCTTTCTCTTTGCCGTCGTCGCGGCCTACACCGATATAATCATAACCGGGTAATGCTTCTTTCATATCTTTCAGTTGATGAATAAAGCACTCCTGCGTGCCGAAAATATCGAAATCGTGGTATTGCACTATTTGGGCAATGACCGGATAACGTTGTCCCCAACCGTTTCCGTTGATTGAATCGCCACCGTTGGCGTTTCTCAAATTGTAGGAGGCAACGGTGATAGAAGTAGGCTGATAGTTACTTTGACAACCGCAAAAGACGATCGCAACAAGGGCAATTAGTAAAAGGTTTTTCAGTTTCATGTTTTTATAGTTTGTTTGGTAGATAATTCATTGATCTCCAAAAGTACAATATTTTATTCAAACGAAAGAGAGTAAGGTACATCTTTTTCTGTGGTTCCCCGTTGTTTATTGGGTACGGGGCTCATTTGAAATTGAATATTAGCACCTTTAATCAGCTGGTCATGTGTAAGGAAATTACGGGTTTGTGATTTCCCGTTTACTTTCATTTCCTTGATGTAGCGGTTGTCAAGCTGGTTGTTATCTGCCTTGATCGTGATGGTCTTTCCGTTCTCCAGATGTAACTTCGCTGATTTGAAAAGCGGGGTTCCTATGATATATTCATCCGTTCCCGGGCAAACCGGATAGAAACCGAGTGCGGAGAATACATACCAGGCGGAAGTCTGTCCGTTGTCTTCGTCACCGCAATAACCGTCGGGACCGGCGGTATATAGCTTGTTCATAATCTCACGTATCCAGTATTGGGCTTTCCAGGGCTCGCTCGAATAGTTGTAGAGATATACCATGTGCTGAATAGGCTGGTTGCCGTGCGCATATTGCCCCATGTTCATTACTTGCATTTCACGCATTTCGTGAATCATGCCGCGGCTTTCCATTCCCAGTTTACCCGGGATGACAAAGACGGAATCCATCATCGCGTTGAATTCTTTCTTGCCTCCCATCAGGTTGATAAGTCCTTGCGGGTCGTGGAATACGCAGAAGCTCCAGTGCCAGCTATTCCCTTCGCAAAATTCACCGCTCCAGTCCACTGCATCGAAATTCGGATTGAATACGCCTTTGTTGTCTTTGCCAACCATCAGTTTGCGTTCCGGGTGATAGACATTTTTGTAGTTCAGCGCGTGTTTCTTATAAATGTCGATTTCGCTCTCCGGTTTACCGAGTTTCTTGCCTAATGTATAAATTGCCCAGTCGTTGTAAGCATACTCCAATGTACGTGCAACGTTTTGTCCTATGCCGATATTGTTGGCAACATATCCCAGTTGGTTGTAAGATTCGTAACCGAGACGACCTGAAGCAGTCCCGCGAAGATGTGCATTTGCTCCATGTTTCAATGCTTCCCAAAGAGTTTCGATATCATATCCGCGCAATCCTTTGATGTAAGCGTCGGCCACTACGGAAGCCGAGTTGTTGCCTACCATACAATCCCGATGTCCCGGGCTGGCCCATTCCGGCAGGAAACCGCTCTCTTTGTAAGCGTTTACCAAACCTTCCTGCATCTTCAGGTTCATCGACGGATACATCAGGTTGAGGAAAGGAAACAGACAACGGAACGTGTCCCAAAAACCGGTGTCGGTAAACATATAGCCGGGACGCACTTCACCGTTATAGGGGCTGTAATGCATGATTTCTCCTTTAGCGTCTATCTCGTAAAAGCTACGTGGGAAAAGCATGGAGCGGTACAGGCAGGAATAGAAGGTGCGCAGGTTATCAATGTTATCGTCTTCCACCTCTATCTTACTCATTTCACGGTTCCACACGTCTCTTCCGTTCGTTACCAATTGGTCGAAACTGTTTCTGCCCAGCTCTTTGAGATTTAATTCCGCTTGTTCAGGACTGATAAAGGAGGAAGCAACCCGTGCGTGTACGATTTCTCCCTTTTTCGTGGCGAATCCGATTACCGCACCTGTGTGGTTTCCTTTCGCTTCGATCTCATTCGGAAGAATGTTGTTTTCGGAAACTGTGGAAACGAATGTGAACGGTTTGTCGAATTGAACTACAAAGTAGTTTTTGAAGTTTTCCGGCACACCGCCGCTATTCTTGGTTGAATAGCCGATAATCTTGTTTTCTTTCGGAATCACTTTCACATAAGAACCTTTGTCAAAAGCGTCTACAATCACGTAGGCATTCTTTGTCTCCGGATACGTGAAACGGAACATGACGGCGCGCTCCGTAGGAGCAAGCTCGGTTGTTACGTCATGGTCGGCAAGGTACACCTTATAATAATAAGGTTTGGCAACTTCCGCTTTGTGAGAGAACCAACTGGCACGTCGGTCTTGATCGAATACCAGTCCGCCGGTGATAGGCATGATGGCAAACTGCCCGTAGTCGTTCATCCAGGGACTGGGCTGATGTGTTTGTTTGAATCCCCGGATTTTGTCGGCATCATACGTGTACGCCCAACCGTCTCCCATTTTACCGGTCTGCGGTGTCCAGAAATTCATTCCCCACGGCAATGCCGTAGCCGGATACGTGTTTCCGGTAGACAGTTCAAACTTGGATTGAGTGCCTACCAGTGTGCTGACATAGTCTACCGGATTCTTAACGGCAGAAGATTGCAGGCTGTACAACACGGCACCTCCAAGAAATAGCAAGTGTTTAAATGAAAAATGTGTTTTCATGAACAAATGAATTTATAGATTTGAAAATAATTTCTACGACGAAAATAGGGAGAAAAGGAATGTGCTTCTAGTAATAGAGAGGTTAAATCGCCTCTTGTCGCTAAAATTAACTACTCTGGCACGGAAATTTACTTATATTCCGGTCAAAAAAAAGCTCGGAATGTTTTTTTGTTTACCTTTGTCATATAGCAAATCTAAGAATAATACACTATGGGAAAACAGTCGGTTTATATTCTATTATTTTTTCTTAATCTGTTGATACATAACGCTTATGCTTATAATTTGAAGCAAGTTGCAGATAAAGAGTATATGTCTAATAGCTCGATTACATCTCTGTGCCAGGATGAGCGTGGATTGATGTGGATCGGGACCTGCGACGGACTGAATATTTATGATGGACAGGAGATTGAGGAATTTAAGACTCGTGACAAAGAGGATTACTTATCTGGTAATCTGATTGACAATATTGTGTATACGGGCGAAGATATTTACTGGATTCAAACCTACTATGGGTTGAACCGTTTGAACCGGAAAACCAATACAATCACTCACTATAATGAATTTCAGAAACTCTTCTTTATGAATAAGGATAGTCATGGCAATCTGTTCATTATCCAGGATAGTAACTGCATCTATTATTATCATAAAAAAGAAGGAGTCTTCAAGAAAATCAATATCACGGGAATCCCGATTTCCGATATCGTAAACTTCTTTATCGACGGTAACAACCGGATGTGGGTAGTCATGAAAGGATACAACCGCTGTTATGACATACAGCAGGAAGCCGCATCGGGAGATATCACCCTGTTACCCCAGAAAACAAACCTGATTTATCAGACTTCCTTGATTTATTGTTTCAATGACGAGCAATCTCTTTATTACATAGACAAGGAATTTAATTTCTATGCTTTCCATATTCCGACCCAGAAGAATGAATTTATTGCCAATCTGGGTAAGGAAATACAGGAACGTGGCAAAATTTCATCCATTGTTCATTATCATAACAGCTATTTTGTGGGCTTTTT
>NZ_JAHQVH010000075.1:0-13877 GCF_019052435.1 Bacteroides sp. MSK.20.12
AAGAAAACAGGGCGTCCGGGTCGACGGCTACTTCATATTGTTTCAGGTAACCGCCGAAACTATTGATTTCTACTATACCGGGGATACCGGACAACTGACGTTTCACCATCCAATCTTGAATGGTGCGGAGTTCCATTGCGTCATATTTCTTCTCATATCCGGGAGCTACCTTCAATATATACTGGTAAATTTCTCCCAGACCGGTGGTGATGGGCATCATCTCCGGTGTTCCGAGCTCGGAGGGAATTTCGCTTGTTACGCTTTGTATTTGTTCATTTATCAACTGCCGTGCATCGAGTGTGGGGACACTTTCTTTAAAAACGACCGTTACGACCGATAGCCCGAAGCGGCTGACAGAACGGATATCTTCGACATTCATAATATTGCTCATCGCTATTTCGATAGGCATAGTGATGAGTTGTTCCACCTCTTGTGGCGCGAGTGTAGGAGATACGGTCACTATTTGTACCTGATTATTGGTAATGTCGGGCACGGCATCAATAGGTAGTGTCAGCATCGCATAGATACCTCCGATAAACAGGAAGAGAGTAGTGAGTCCTACAAATAGTTTCTTCTTGATTGAAAAACGTACAATAGCTGTAAACATGACTTTCGTTGTATTATTATTTCACGATACAAAATTACTACCTATCTTCATCCGTTATCACTAAGAATAAATGAAGCGGAAAGATTGTGGGGTGAAGTGACGGATTTGGGAATTGAAAGATGTAAAATCATAGTTCTTGTTTCACTGCTGAACAAACATTTCTTTCAGTTTACTCGTTTAATATAAAAACAAACTAAATGTATATTCAGCATGAAAACATTCGTCTTGATGATGGTAAGCCTGTTGTTTGCAATTTCTTCGGAAGCGCAAAACAAGTCTTTTTATGATTTTACAGTGAAAACTATTGATGGTAAGGACTTTTCTCTTTCTTCACTGAAAGGTAAGAAAGTGCTGGTAGTCAACGTGGCATCTAAGTGTGGGCTGACGCCCCAGTATGCTCAACTGGAGAAACTATATGAGAAATATAAAGAAAAAGACTTTGTTATTATCGGTTTTCCGGCGAATAACTTTATGGGACAAGAACCGGGTAGTAATGAGGAAATAGCCAAGTTCTGTTCTTTGAACTATGATATTACTTTTCCGATGATGGCTAAGATTTCCGTTAAAGGAAAAGATATGGCTCCTCTTTACCAATGGTTGACGGAGAAAAAACAGAATGGAAAAGAAAACGCACCGGTTCAGTGGAATTTTCAGAAGTTTATGATTGATGAGAACGGACGTTGGGCGGGAGTTGTGTCTCCGAAAGAAAGTCCGTTCTCTGAAAAGATTATTACTTGGATAGAGAAGGAATAAGAGATACTTTTTTCAGCTCTTCTTCGAAGTTGGGAGTGAAGATTCCTTTACCCAGATTTTCTTTTATTTCTTCGATCTTCCAAAATCGTCCACCGTCCAGTTCGTCGCTGGGATGGATTTCTTCCTCATAAACGGTTTTGTGGACAAAAACAAGCTCTTTTTCACGGCTGGATTCAAAAACATAACTGGTGAGAAGCTCGGGGGTGAAGTCTGTGATGCCCAATTCTTCACGGACTTCTCTCTTTAGGGCGATTTCTACGCTTTCGCCCAAATCAATATGTCCGCCCACAGCCGTATCCCATTTCCCCGGTTGAATGTCTTTCCATTCGGGGCGTTTCTGTAAGTAGATGTCTCCTTGGGCATTGAATACGTGAAGGTGAACTACCGGATGAAGCAGTTTGCTACCGCTGTGACATTCTCCGCGAGTGGCGGCTCCGGTGATATTTCCCTGTTCGTCTACGATAGGGAACATTTCCTGGTTATTATCGCTTGGCATAGTGTCTTTTATATTGCGTAAAATCTTTCGGAGAGGAGGATTTCTTATGGTATTAATAAAGAAGAATCTCCATAACTTAGGAATCGGAAATCATGCGCCAGTGCATAATCATAAATTGTGCGCCAATTCCCTTTTACAAAAGCTGAAACTAAAAGCAGCAAGGTACTTTGCGGCTGATGGAAATTAGTAACCATCGCTTTCACTATTTTATAATTGTATCCCGGTGCTATGATAATCTGTGTACTGGTGTGAAGGGTTTCCAAACCATTCCTGTCGAGATATCCTAATATCTTTTGCAACGCAACAACGGGAGGAATCTGGTCGTACTTTTCATAAGGCTGCCATTGTTTGACACGTAGTTCTTCTTCCGTAGCATACGGATTTTCAGCCAATGTAACTCCAATGTGATACAGGCTTTCCAGAGTCCGTACAGAAGTAGTCCCTACTGCAATAGCACAACCGTCGTGGTCAATCAGTTTTTTGATGGTACTCCGATTGACCGATATATATTCCGTGTGCATCTCGTGACCTTCGATTTCTTCACTTTTTACAGGTTTGAATGTGCCTGCTCCTACGTGTAGAGTTAATTCTTCAAGATCGATGCCTTTCTCTTGA
This sequence comes from Bacteroides sp. MSK.20.12, assembly GCF_019052435.1. NCBI lineage: Bacteria > Pseudomonadati > Bacteroidota > Bacteroidia > Bacteroidales > Bacteroidaceae > Bacteroides > Bacteroides sp. MSK.20.12. The sequence continues at coordinate 2,472 of NZ_JAHQVH010000075.1, forward strand.
AGTGCATCCAATACTCGTGGAGTGAAATGTAATCCCGCCGTAGGCGCAGCTACCGAACCTTTAATCTTAGAATAAACAGTCTGATAAGTTTCCTTGTCACTTTCTTCCGTATCCCGGTTCAAGTAAGGAGGAATAGGAAGCTCTCCGAATACTTCAAGGATATCGGCAAACGTCACTTCTGGATTATCCCATGCAAAATCTACCCAATGGCTGGTTCCTTTACATTCTCCTCGGGTAGCGGTCAAGGTAATAGGGAATCCTTTGACGGTCATTTCGCGTTTCAACTGTCCGTCTTTCCATTTCTTCAGATTGCCGATCATGCAAAGCCAGGCGGCATGTGCTGTCTGTTGGAAATTCAAGACATAATCGTTTGGCTGGATCGGTTCAAGACAAAACACTTCGATCAGTGCTCCCGTCTCTTTTCGAAAATGGAGGCGCGCCTGAATGACTTTTGTATTATTGAATATCATCAGACTGCCTTGCAGCAGATATTCCGGCAAAGAAGTGAAAACATCTTCACTGATTTCTCCACGACGGTATATTAAGAGTTTGGACTGGTCGCGGGTAGGCAACGGGAATTTAGCAATACGTTCATCCGGAAGAGGATAACTGTATTCACTGATATGGATATGTCTAGGATCTTCTTTCATTGTTTTCTAAAATAAAAAGAGGTTAGAACCCATTCGGTTTCTAACCTCTTTAACCAGTCGGGGTGACTGGATTCGAACCAGCGACCACACGCCCCCCAGACGCGTACTCTAACCGGGCTGAGCTACACCCCGAATTGCGGATGCAAAAGTACAGATTAATTTTTAATTAGCAAATAATCCGTTGATTTTTCTAGTATGAATTGTGCCGATTTATAGCTATTATTCTGATTATTAGTCTTTCTTGTGGTCATGCAAATCTTTATCTCAATGAGTTAGTAGTTCTTTTGATTGCCTCTTATGTGATATAAAAGTACATTTCTTTAATTTTGCTTGAATTAGAAAACAATCTACTTATTTTTCATTTGAAAGCATTAATCCTTTTCTTGTCCTAAAAACACTATAAAAACCAGGTCAGTCTATAATAAAACGAAATAGGAAAATGATAAATGAACTAACAATCAGAGAGTTTGTTTATAAATTAATGTAAATAAAAGGTGTTTGACTTCCTTAGTATGATACTATATTTCCATTTTTGGTGCGTGGTAAATTAGGAAGTTATACATTTGTAAAAAGACTTAGTTTAGAAAGGTGTTAAATGTTAGACATTAAAAATAGAGAGACATTAGAGATATACGTCCTGGGTGACGATTTTAAATTTTATCAAAATCTGAAGTATCTTCCTTTGACTTCTTATCCTTCTAATAATCAATCAGCTTTGATTATATATTGTTTAGGTGGAAAGGCCAAAATTACAGTGCATGAAGATGTACATTGGATACAACCGGAGGAATTGATTATATTATTACCCGGACAATTTGTCTCATTTAGTGAGCCAAGTGAAGATTTCTCGACCGTTACGATGGTTATATCTACTTCACTGTTTAGTGATGCGTTAAGTGGTGTGCCCAGATTTTCTCCGCATTTCTTTTTCTATATGCGGACTCATTACTGGTATCCGCAGACGGAACGCGATATTCCCCGGATGTATAATTATCTGGGTATGATAAAAGATAAAGTTACCTCTCAAGATATATATAGGCGTGAGCTGATTATTCATTTGTTGAGGTATCTGTATCTGGAACTGTTCAATGCTTATCAAAAGGAATCGACCTTGATGACTGCCCGCAGGGATACCCGTAAAGAAGAGTTGGCTAATAAATTCTTTGGGCTTATCATGAAGCATTTTAAGGAGAATAAGGATGTGGCTTTTTATGCGGATAAACTGTGTATTACTTCCAAATACCTGACTATGGTAATTAAGGAGACAAGCGGGAAGTCTGCTAAAGACTGGATTGTTGAATACATCATATTAGAAATCAAGGCTTTGTTGAAAAACACAAGCCTGAACATTCAGGAAATAGCGATTAAAACGAACTTTGCGAATCAATCGTCGCTTGGACGTTTTTTTAGAAAGCATACAGGAATGTCGCTTTCACAATATCGAATGAGTAACTTAGAACAATAGTGCGGACAATTGCCTCACAATAGGCAATAATATCTATAGGGATTGGGAAGAGAAAGGGAATGAAGTCTATTTCATTCCCTTTTACTATGTGGTATATCTGATGTAGGATGGATTAAATTCCCATACATTCGCGATAGAAGTCGAGCATTTCGAAGATAGTGTCCTTATCGGCAGTCTGATTGATGCAAATGTCTCCAATATCTTTTAGTAAGGTGAAATTGATAGTACCTGAAGTATTCTTTTTATCATGCGTCATAAATGCATACAGTTGGTCATATTTCTTGCAGTCGAAAGTAAATACACCATAATTATCCTTGATAAACTGGATCGTTTGCCGCATTTTCTCTTTCGGGAAACCTACTTTGAGATGAGAAAGATACAGTTCGCACACAATTCCCCAAGCTACTGCATATCCATGTAATACAGGACGGTTTTCTGCCAGTGCCATACTTTCGAACGCATGTCCTACGGTGTGTCCCAGATTTAATGCTTTGCGGATTCCATGTTCGAAGGGATCCTGTTCTACAATATCTTCTTTCACTTGTACCGATTGACCTACCAATTGTTTGAGAGCTGCATAATCAATACTAGAGGAATCGAAATTGAGCAATTCTGCCCAATGTGCCGTATTGCTAATCAAACCGTGCTTCAACATTTCAGCATATCCGGAGAAGAAATTGTGTGTGTCCAATGTGCGTAGGAATTCAGTTTCAATCAATACACTGTTTGCCGGAGCGAAAGCACCGATTTCATTTTTCAGTCCGTTGAAGTTGATTCCTGTTTTACCCCCCACTGATGCGTCCACCATAGCGAGCAGAGTGGTTGGTATATTGATATAGGAAATGCCCCGTTTGAATGTAGCTGCGGCAAAACCTCCGAGATCTGTCACCATCCCTCCTCCAAGATTGATAAGTAAAGAGTGGCGGGTAGCCCCTTGAGTACTTAATGCCATCCAGACGGAAGCGAGTGTTTCCAGAGTTTTATGCACATCTTCTGCTCCGATACAGATTTCTACAGCATCTTTTAACAGATCCGATTCCTTTAGAGAAGGGAGACAAAGACGCTGGGTATGCTCGTCTGTGAGGACGAATAATTTGTCATGCGGACATAGCTCAATGGCACGACCGAGGCTCGTTTCCAAGCTTTCGCAGAGAATAACTTCTTGTTTACTCATGATTCTTTTGCTTTTTTACTCTGCAAATGTATATAAAATATCTTTTTTTACTTACTTTTGTCTCATTAAAACGTTTAATCATGAAAGCATTATTACCTGTATATTGTCGTCCTTTAGGATATGTTGTCTTGTTGGTAGCTCTGTTCATCCCTTTTATTTTGGTGATGCAGGGAGTAGTAACTGATACTAACTTGCTGTTTTATAAAGAATGTACAAAGTTGTTGATGATGGCAGGATGCTTGTTAATAATCTTTGCATTGAGTAAGAATGAAAGCCGTGAAACGGAGCAAATCCGGAATTCGGCTGTTCGTAATGCTATCTTTTTGACATTCTTGTTCGTCTTTGGTGGTATGTTGTGGCGTGTTATGCAAGGAGATGTGATAAACGTCGATACTTCCTCTTTCCTTACTTTTCTGGTTTTTAATGTGCTTTGTCTGGAGTTTGGTCTGAAAAAAGCGCTTGTTGATCGATTCTTTAAAAGATAATTTTCTTTTCAATTAAACCTTTTACGATTCGATTTGTCAAAAAGACATTGTTATTGCTACTAATATAATCGTAAATAAGGTAAATGAAAAGATTTTCAGCAGGGTTGGTGCTGATGTTGCTATGCACCTTCTCAATTTTTGCACAGAATAAGGTTATTACCGTTTCGGGACGTGTGGTGGAATCCGATACTAAAGAGCCCGCAGCGCAGGCTACAGTTCAATTGCTATCATTACCTGATAGTGCTTATGCCGCCGGTATAGCCAGTAGTAACCAAGGATGGTTTACTCTCCCCAAAGTAAAAGCCGGAAAATATGTGTTGAAAGTTTCCTATATTGGATTCCGAACCAAGCTCGTACCGGTACAATTATCTGCTAACGCCACTGATAAAAAATTGGGAACCATTACATTGGACCCTGATGCTGTCATGCTGAAGGAAGCGGTGATTACTGCCGAAGCTCCGCAGGTGGTCGTGAAAGAAGATACGCTGGAATATAACTCAACAGCTTACCGTACTCCCGAAGGGGCGATGCTCGAAGAGTTGGTGAAGAAACTTCCGGGAGCAGAAATAGACGATGACGGTAACGTCAAAATCAATGGTAAAGAAGTAAAGAAGATTATGGTGGATGGTAAAGAGTTCTTTGGCGGTGATGTGAAAACCGGATTGAAGAACTTACCGGTCAACATGATCGACAAACTGAAAACATACGATAAAAAATCGGACTTGGCACGTGTTACCGGAATAGATGACGGAGAAGAAGAAACTGTTCTTGACCTGAAAGTGAAGAAAGGTATGAATCAAGGTTGGTTTGGTAATGCAAGTGTTGCCGGTGGTACAGAAGATCGTTACGGAAGCAACTTGATGTTGAATCGTTTTGTCGATAATAGCCAATTCTCTTTAATCGGTTCTGCTAATAATGTGAACGATCAGGGATTCTCCGGTGGAGGTGGCGGACCTCGTTTCCGGAACAGCAATGGTTTGACTGCTACCAAGATGTTAGGGGCTAACTTTGCTACCCAGACTGAAAAATTGGAACTGGGAGGTAGTGCCCGTTATAATTTCAGTGATCGGGATGCAACATCTACAAACTACTCGGAACGTTTCCTGCAAAATGGAAATTCTTATTCAAATTCGAACAGTAAAGGCCGCAATAAGAATACGAACTTTAATGCAGACTTTCGGTTGGAGTGGAAACCGGACACATTGACAAATATCATTTTCCGTCCGAACGTTTCTTATGGAAAGTCTAATAGTTATTCTATTTCCGAATCGGGTACTTTTAATGGAGATCCATTTAATTTGGTGTCTAATCCTAATGAGTTTTTGAATAAGATTTTCTGGGGAAGTACGGATGATCCTTTAGAAGCTATTCGTGTCAACGCCAGTAATAGTGAATCAAAATCTGAAGGGCAGAATCTCTCTGCAAATGCTTCTTTGCAAGTGAATCGTAGATTGAATAATCAGGGACGAAACATCACTTTCCGTGGTACATTTAGTTATGGAGATAATGACAGCGAACAGTTTAGTGAATCATTGACGCGTTATTTTGATGATAATGCAAAAAAAGAAGATGATGAGCGTAAACAATATACTACTTCTCCAACCAAGAATTATGATTATACTGCCGAACTGACTTATAGCGAACCGATTGCGAGAGCTACCTTCTTACAGTTCCGCTATAAATTTCAATATAAATATAGTGAAAGTGACAGAAGTACATACAGCTTGATTCCTGATGCAGATAAAGGACAGGATTGGTTTTGGAATTTTGGTGATGGTCTGCCTGTAGGATATGAAGAGAATAAAGATAGAGATTTGAGTAAGTATGCTCAATATAAATATTATAACCATGATATTAATGCAGGACTAAATATTATCCGCGAGAAATATAGATTGAACTTTGGAGTATCTTTGCAACCGCAGAACACCAGATTGGATTATAAGAAGGCCGAAGTAGATACTGTAGTAAAAAGAAATGTGTTCAATTTTGCTCCTAACGTTGATTTTCGTTACAGATTTTCTAAAGTCAGCCAGTTGCGCTTTACCTATCGGGGACGTGCAAGCCAGCCGAGTATGGAAAATTTGCTTGATGTAACTGATGACTCTAATCCGTTGAATATCCGTAAGGGTAATCCGGGATTGAAACCTTCTTTCTCTCATTCTATGCGTTTGTTTTATAATACTTATAATGCAGATAAACAGCGTGGCATGATGGCTCATGCAAACTTGAATATGACTCAAAATAGCATTACTAATGCCACTACTTATAATCAGAGTACTGGTGGAGTGACTGTTAAACCGGAGAATATCAACGGAAACTGGAATGCGATGGGAATGTTTGGATTCAATACTGCATTGAGAGATAAGCGGTTTACCATAAATTCTTTCTCCCGTGCTAATTATACCAATGCGGTTTCTTATCTTTTTAATGACGATACTAAAATAAATGACAAGAACACTAGTACGACACTGACTTTCGGAGAGAATTTGAATGGAACTTTCCGTAACGACTGGTTTGAATTTACCTTGAATGGTTCAATCAACTATAACTTTGAGCGAAATCAACTGCGTCCGGAAAACAATCAAGAACCCTATACATTTGGTTATGGTGCAAGTACTAATATCTCTTTACCTTGGAGTATGACGTTGTCTACCAATATCACTAATAACGCTCGTCGTGGTTATCGTGATGCCAGTATGAATAAGAATGAACTTATTTGGAATGCACAGATTGCCCAAAACTTCCTGAAAGGCAATGCCGCAACCATCAGTTTTGAAGTATATGATATTCTGCGGCAGCAATCTAATATCAGCCGTTCGTTAACAGCCGATATGCGTTCTGTTTCTGAATATAACGGAATTAATAGCTACTGCATGCTTCGTTTCTCTTATCGTCTGAATGTTTTTGGAAATAAAGAAGCTCGCGGCAATATGCGTCATGGCGGTTTTGATGGTGGTGGACCTCGTGGCCCGCGTGGTGGCTTTGGAGGTGGCAGACCACACTAAAGCAGAGTAATAGGTTTAAATAAAAACAGGAAGTCCCGGCACAACGATTCAATGTTGTTGCCGGGACTTCTTTGTTAATCCGAGAATTTACTCTATATTTGTTGTTTAGTATCCGTATGAAAGGAGATTCCTATGATTGATTGGAACTATATGCTTAGCCAGATAGCAACAGTGGCTTTTGATATTCTTTATTTTGGAGCCATTATCGGTACGATTGTCATCATCATTCTTGACAACCGGAATCCGGTTAAAACCATGGCATGGATACTCATATTACTTTTCCTTCCTATTGTCGGACTTGTCTTTTATTTTTTCTTTGGGCGGAGTCAACGTCGCGAACGTATCATTGGGCAAAAAAGCTACGACCGCTTATTGAAGAAACCAATGGCCGAATATCTCGCACAGGATTGTTCGGACGTTCCTTATGAATACTCCCGTCTTATTCAGCTTTTCCAGCAAACGAATCAAGCGTTTCCATTTGAGGGGAACCGTGTGGCAGTCTATACCGAAGGATATACCAAACTTCAATCATTGTTGCGTGAACTGCAAAAAGCGAAGCAGCATATCCACATGGAATATTACATCTTTGAAGATGACGCTATCGGGCGTATGGTCAGGGATGTGCTGATAGAAAAAGCTTCTCACGGGGTTGAAGTACGGGTTATCTATGATGATGTAGGTTGCTGGCATGTGCCTAACCGTTTTTTTGAAGAAATGCGCAATGCCGGTATTGAAGTCAGGAGCTTTTTGAAAGTACGTTTTCCCTTATTTACCAGTAGGGTGAATTACCGCAACCATAGAAAGATTGTCGTTATTGACGGACGCGTGGGCTTCGTTGGGGGAATGAACCTGGCAGAACGTTATATGCGTGGCTTTTCTTGGGGGATTTGGCGAGATACGCATATCATGTTGGAAGGCAAGGCAGTGCATGGTTTACAAACGGCTTTTTTGCTTGATTGGTATTTTGTAGACCGTACGTTGATAACCGCTTCCCGTTATTTTCCGAAGATTGACTCTTGCGGAAGTTCTTTAGTGCAAATTGTCACGAGTGAGCCTATCGGGCCATGGAAAGAAATCATGCAGGGATTGACTGTTGCCATTACCAGTGCAAAAAAATATTTCTATATGCAAACACCTTATTTTTTGCCTACAGAACCAATATTAGCAGCTATGCAAACAGCAGCATTGTCTGGGGTGGATATACGCTTGATGTTACCGGAACGTGCAGATAACTGGATAACTCATCTTGGATCGCGTTCTTATTTGGCAGATGTGATGCAGGCAGGTGTTAAGGTCTATTTTTATAAGAAAGGTTTTCTACATTCTAAGCTGATGGTTTCAGATGATATGCTTTCCACTGTAGGCTCTACCAATGTTGACTTCCGTAGCTTTGAGCATAACTTTGAGGTGAATGCTTTTATGTATGACGTAGAAACTGCCCTTGAAATGAAAGAAATATTTCTTCAGGACCAGCGCGAAAGTACACAGATCTTTTTGAAGAATTGGGGCAGACGTTCGTGGAGACAAAAAGCTGCGGAGTCTATCGTGCGTTTATTGGCTCCGCTACTTTAATAAGGATGAAATTGTATTTGGATCTTATCTGAATAGTGAGAAGTTCACACTTCCATACACCCTTCTCTCAAGGAAATGTGGATTTTCTTCGAAATTATTATCTTTTCCATGCTCCAGTACCAATAATCCTCCTTCTTTGAGAAGATTATTCTGAAAGATTAATTCGGGTATTGTTTCCAACTCTTTTAAAGCGTAGGGAGGATCGGCAAAGATGAAGTCGAACTGTTCGCGGCCATTTTTGATAAACTTGAATACATCTCCGCGTATCGGCAGACATTTGTCTGTCTGCACCTCTTTCATAATTTTGCAGATGAATGAGTGATGTGCAGGATCTTTCTCAATGCTGATAACACGGTCGCATCCGCGGGATACCAATTCGATACTGATGCTTCCCGTTCCGGCAAACAAATCAAGAGCTGTTATTCCTTCTTCAAAATCGATATAGTTATTGAGTACATTAAACAGATTTTCTTTGGCGAAATCTGTCGTAGGGCGTGCTTTAAATGTCCGAGGCACGTCAAATCTTCTTCGTTTGTAAATACCGCTGATTACTCGCATGTTAATAAGGCTTGCATGTCAATATTAGTTGCAGGATTCATGATGAATACCTGTAGGATAAACTTTTTCAATTCACTCATTAAAACGTCTTTCTCCGGAAGTATTCCGGTTAGGTGTAACTCATCCCGTTCCTGATTAAACTCCAGTTGTTTCCAGGCGTACAATAAATAGTAAATACGGTCTTCTGTGTGCGTACATTCAAAGGAATTAGCCAGAAGCAGATGTCCTCGTTCAAAACAATAGATGTCAATGCCGTCTTTGCGTATAGAAGCATACATCTTCTTACTGTTTCCCAATCTGCTTTTTACAGAAAAATAATCGATGAATGGAGTAGATTGAGAATAGAAACGAGCTTCGGGATATTGTTCATTCAAAAAGGTCTGTGCGCTTTTGTCTATGCCGAAGATGACAGCTACATTATTCTTTCTTAGAATATTATAGAGCACCGTTTCGTTTTCTTTTTTCTGATGATTATGATAAAACAGAAGTTCCGCCTGTTCCTCTTCAAACAATTCTAATGGCGCAATCGTAAAACGCTTGCCTGCCATCATAATGTTTACTCGTTTGTAAGGATGATTGAGGAAATCCGATTCGTGAAAGAGTGTTTTTAGATTTGCTGTAAGGGATGAAGACGCATTTATCTCTTTTTCTATTATTGAAAGCGAATCGTCATGAATCGGGTTATAGATAGAAAAAGAAAATCCATCCGTACTAAGACGGATGGATAAAGTATATTGTTTTGATTTAGTAAAATCAATCATTATTCCCAGTTACCAGCACCATTGTTTGGAGTATCGATAGAACCTACCATCAAGCCGCTATATTTGCCTAGTTTAGAATCCAGGTCTTTTAGGTTGATGATTTCTTGTTTGTCAAGTCCGCTCAAATAAGTTTCGTATGGAGCTTTCACTTCGAACAAATATACCGGAGCACCAGACTTGGCAGTGTCATTTTTCACGTTCATTTCGAATTGAGCACCATTTCCGTGAGGAATATATTTCATAGAGTCGGCATTGAATCCTTTGGGATAGATAGTATCCAATACAGCTACCCACATAGTGTCACGTTTGAAGTTTTCAAGTCCCCATTTCTTAACTTCATCGTATCTACCGGTTTTCTTTGCTTTTTCGATGATAGCCATGGCTTTCTTTTCAGTCAGTCCATCTTCCAATTGCTTGTCAGTTAACATTCCCATCTTCATAACGAACGGCAATTTTTGATTTTTAACGAAATCAATCAGTGTGTCTAATTTGGGTGCATACATTCCGCGGTGCAGCGAACGGTATTCCTGCTGTGCCTTACGGATGTCGATCAAACGGGCAATGACTGCTTTTTCTCTTTCTTTTTTTGCGTTTTCAAAATTGATAGGACCCATAATGCTGGTGTAACAGATGTAAATCAGTGCAGCAGCACAAAGCACCAATACAATATTAAATACTGTTTTCATGATAAATTATGTTTTTAGTTGTTATATTCGCATCGCAAAAATAGAATAAATAAATTTAAATACGATAGTTCCTCGAACTTTTTTCTCGTACAAAAATGATAAATAACTATTTAGAAAGGCAAATTAAGGAAAATTTTCCTTATCAGCCAACTTTAGAGCAGGAAATTGCTGTAAAATCTCTTTCAGAGTTTCTGCTGTCCACACTGGCAGATGAAGTCTTTATCTTAAGAGGGTATGCTGGTACTGGTAAAACATCGTTGGTAGGGGCATTGGTGAAAACGATGGATCAGCTGCAGCAGAAATCTGTATTGTTGGCTCCTACAGGACGTGCGGCAAAAGTTTTTTCAGTGTATGCAGGACATCCGGCTTTTACTATTCATAAAAAAATATATAGACAACAATCTTTTTCTAATGAACTTAGTAACTTTTCGATCAATGACAATTTAGCTACCAATACATTGTTTATTGTCGACGAGGCTTCCATGATTTCAAACGAAGGACTGTCGGGCAGTATGTTTGGAACAGGACGTTTATTGGATGATTTGGTGCAATTTGTTTATTCAGGACAGGGATGTCGTCTCTTGTTAATGGGTGATACCGCGCAGCTTCCTCCGGTAGGAGAGGAGTTAAGCCCGGCACTTTTTTCCGATGCATTGAAGGGGTATGGACTTGAAGTACGTGAGATTGATCTTACTCAAGTAGTCCGTCAGGTGCAAGAATCCGGAATATTATGGAATGCCACACAGTTGAGGCAATTGATAGCAGAGGATGATTGTTATTCTCTGCCTAAGATAAAAATAGCAGGTTTTCCTGATATTAAACTGGTGCCGGGAACTGAACTGATAGAGGAACTAACTAATTGCTACGATCATGATGGTATGGATGAGACGATTGTTGTCTGTCGTTCCAATAAACGTGCAAACCTATATAACAATGGAATACGTGCTCAAATTCTTTGGCGTGAAGATGAATTGAATACAGGAGATATGTTGATGATAGCCAAAAATAATTACTATTGGACGGAGAAATATAAGGAGATGGATTTTATAG
>NZ_JAHQVH010000009.1:0-149409 GCF_019052435.1 Bacteroides sp. MSK.20.12
CCTGTTCTTGGGACGGACGGTGAAAACGGGGAAAGAATAAAAGGAACATTTCACAGAGTCGGACAACCCAAAGTTCTGAGTTGGGCAACTCAAAGTTGTGAGTCGGGCAACTCAGCAAAACGAGTTGGGCGACTTGCAGGCTTGGGATAAATGCCAAAGAATACAATATTCCAATCCCCGACCCAAGCAGCGGAATGTAAAAGCCCGTCATTTCCGTCGGCAAGCATATCCCCGTTCCCTTTGGGAATGGAAATACCCTTGCCGCCTACGCAAAACCGTAGAAACATGCCGCATGGTCAAGCGTGATGAACCCAATCATCACACCATATCCCATACGCCACCTTTCCTTGACCGGTTTTGTCGCCAAGGTAGGCTTTTACGCTTGTCCGACCCGCCCGTTATTGCACGTTGCCGCCTTCGAGGGCGGAGTCGAAGGCATTGTAATGGTCGTCGTCATGCACGCTCAATGCCGCCACGAGGCTGTTCAACGTGCGCACGGCATCCAGCCTCTGTTCCGGCGAGCATTCCTCCGGATGGCTCAATACATCAATGGCGCAGGTCAGATGCGCCTTCGTCTGCTGCAAGGTGGACACATCTTGGATGGGAAACAGATAGAAAAGTTCTTCATCGGAAGAACGGACGATGCCCTTCAGGGCGGTAGCTTGTAATTCCATATCTTTCGGGTATTAACAAATGACGTAACGCTGCCGGCCACCGCACCCAAAGCATCGCCAAACGCTTAACACGAAGTGAACCGGCAGGTTACGTCAAGGTATAACCTACCCGGTTCATTTACCTTCGTGTTTTGAAATTGGCGATTTCTGGATGCCGGTAAATGAACAACATTACCACGATGCTATTTGCACCGCTGGCACAAAGGTAAGAAAATAAAGCCAATAATCCATTGCCATCCTTAAAAAACCTCCTTCGGAAAAGTCCATTGCGGAGAGAAATCAACGTTCCTACGGTATGTTTCCCTTGCCGCTTTCATTCCCCATCACTCCACCATGCGCGATTGAAAGGTTGGATGGGCTGACTTATTACGTGCGCAAAAGTAATTTCGGGTTTTGACGGACTAATCAAATTTTTTAGGCACAATCTCCACACTTCGCAGGCTCAGGTAGTATTCCACCGAAAAAATTTGCTTCTGCAAAACCCTATCCTTTGCCCCGCTTACGAAATAAGTCAGCTCACCCAACTCGTCAATGCATAAAAAAAATGTCGTGATTATGAAAGCAACAAGAGAAACAAATGGAAATAAGTCGCTTCCCAATCTGCCTCTGCATAAATTCGTGGGCGTGGCGGTGAGGTTCTCCCTTGCGGCACTCGGCACATCCCTGTACGGTGGCTCCCTTCTGGTGTGGTTCGTCGGGCTGTGGCTGGCGTGGAACTTCCTTGTGGGTGTAGTCCGTTTCCTGTGGGTCTGCCTTGTGTTCCTTTTTGCGTTTGTTTCGGTTGTCGCTTTCATAGTCTGGGTATTAACACTCTAAACTCACATCATCATGGATACAACAAACATTTCAAAGAACGTTTCGTTTACCGGACACCGCTCCGGCAGGATAAGCCAACCCATGCTTACTCTTTTTACAGGCATGGTGACGGAAATCAAAAGACTGTATGCTTTGGGCTACCGTAACTTTCTCTCAGGCATGGCGGAAGGCAGCGATTTGATTTTTGCAAAGGCAGTCTTGACGGTAAGAAACGAATTAACCGATATACGGTTGGTAGCTGCCATCCCTTTCCGGAAGCAGTCCGCACGCTATTCCGACACGAACAAGAGGCTTTACATCAGTCTGTTGGAAGAAGCGGACAAGACGGTTATCCTTTCAGAAAGCTATCACAAGGGCTGTTTCCACCGGCGCAACGACTTTCTGGTGGAACATGCGGCAATCATGCTCGCTTATTGGGACGGACTGCCCTATGGCGGCACATACTATACCATAGGAAAGGCGCAGATGCTGAACAGAATAATTATAAACCTTTATAAATAAGAACGCTTATGAAACGGTACAGCAAGACTGTCGCACAGCAGTGCAAGTATTATGAAGTGGAGGACATTTTCGAGTACATGGTGGAAACCTACATCAACGGCAACCACAGCACCTTTACCCGGCTGTTCAAGGAACTGGAGAAGGACGCACGCAGGCTGTTCATCGAATACCTGTTATGGGAAGTCAATCCCCAATACCATGTGGAAATACTGAAAGCAACCATCTAAAAAATTACGGTTATGGACAAGAAAATATCCCAAATGACGAGAGAAGAAAAATTGCAGGTTTTGGCGGACTACCATGCCTGCAAGCGTGAGCGGCACATCATTCTCCGCTATGTCCAGGCACTCCGCCGGGAAGATGCGGAACAGACCGCCTATTTCGAGAGCTTCGGCGAAAGCGTGCATCAAATTGTGCTGAACGTGAATACCTACGAGCGCAGGCTTGTTTTCGGCTATGTGGACAAGCAGTTCAACGAATATGGATGGATAAATGGCATGTTGCCCATCGTGGAGGAAATACGGTTGGACACATCCAACGTGATACACATCGGCCAGTCCGTGAATGGCACGTATGCCGTTACGGTGAGCTGGTGTACCGGCACGGCAGGAGGCGGTAGCCACCCATCGGTATGGGATGAACCCATTTCCGACTACAAGGAAGCGGTACGCACGGGAATACATCGGCTGGAAGGGCATTACACTTATGCGGAACGCCACTCCCTGACAGACAAGGGAAATTACAACCCGAAGTATATCCGCAAGTTGAAAGCCGGATTGCGGGAACTGAAGTTACGCTATACCGCCCCGCAGCAGTTGAGCCTTTTTTGATTATTCACCTATAAATATATAATGTATGGACGTAAAGATTGAAAGCATGATTTTCGGGTGGGACGAGCGGATACCCGAAGTGTTGGTAAAGTTCATCAATTCCGTGACGCTGACAAAGGACGAACAGGAGCTTCGCGAACTGGTGAAAGTATTTGCACAAAGCAAGGAGTTCAACCGCTTCTTCGCTTTCGGATACGGGAGCAGCCACTTTTGGCTCAAACAAAGGATGGCATCTGACCCGGACAAGTGCATGGAGAACCGCTTATTGATTGTCGAATTTTAAGGAATTGTATGATGGTTACAAGAATGACAGAAAACGGCGTTTCGACCTGCCGGGCAGCAGGAACGGAACAATTCGAGAAATTCCAGACTGGTTTTGGGAGAAGAAAACGCACGCTTGTGCAGTACGATTACAGGGCATCCGATGGGGAATTGTTCTCCTGCGTGGCTCCGACTTTGGAGGAATGCCGCCGCAGGCGCGATGCATGGTTATCGGAAAAGGAAAGAAAGGAGGCCGGCAATGAATGACGGTTACGAAACGCTGATAATCACATTTAGCGAACCCATCGAGGTTTTGGACGGTAGGTTTGAGGACATCGACACATGGGGCGTGGACAGCCTGAAGAAGTGGGTGGACGATTACGAGACCACACGCTTCACCCCGATAAACGGCTATACGGCAGTCATCACATCCGAATACAACATGAAGCCCGTAAGGGAATGGTTGGAACATTACATGCCCATAGCGGAAATGAAGGAATTGTAGAGGGATGATGCGCTTGCAGAAGCAGCCCGCCGGAACCAATCCGACGGGCTGCAACCGTTTCACACCACAGGCATGTCAGTCCGTTTCCTCGCCCCAAAGCTCCGTATCAGTCGGGGCATGGCGTATGGCACGCCAGATGCAACAGCCGGTTACGGCAAGAAGCGTCAAGTAAGCAATGGCAAAACAAAGCATAGCCGTCAGTATTATGGAGCAGGCTGTTCCGGGTTCTCTACTCCTTCTTCCGTCTCGTTGTTGAACGAAAAGCTCTTGGTTACCGTCTGGTTAAACGAATCCACAATGTAGATGTCAATCGTCTGCTGGTCGGTGCAGAGCGACCTGTAATAGAGCCGGAAGGTCTCGCCCGGCAACGAATAAAGGTCATTGGGCAGCAATACCGTGCCGTCCTCCAGACGAAGCTCCCCCTTGCCCGTAGGCTGGAAATAGCGGATGAAATACTCCGTTTCCTCGTACCGCCCGCTGCGTACCAACTGGCAGCGTATTTCGGCTTCCCCGCCTTCCACGATGGTACTCTGTACCGGCAGGGTTGCCAAATCGAACTCATACACCTGCTGGATGTCCAGCTTGTCGGAACAGGCGCAAAGCAGCACGGCGGCAACCAGCGCGAAACCGGCGGTAAAAATCAGTTCAGTCATTCGTTTCATTTTCTTGATGATTTATTAGTCCAATATGAATTTCAGTCCCACCCCGAACTGGAAGTGGAAATTTCCCGTATCGCCACCCCACAGGCAGCGTTCACGCGCATGGAGCAGCAATACCGTCCGGTTGGTGAGGTAGGTCTCTATCTCCAGCGACACCGCGCCGCCATAGACGAAAGCGTCGCCGTCCGTGATGCGTGCCCCGTCATAAAGCAGGCTCTCGCCCCAGTTCACCGTTTCATAGCCCGCTATCGCCGAGCCGCCCACGTAGCAGAGGAACACCTTGTTCGCATCCGAGAGGAAGTTGTAGTAGTAGCCGCCCTCCGCCGTGAACTGCGACAGCGGCAGGCGCGTGTCCTTGTACGGGTGGTACTTTTGCAGGTACTCCGCGCCGAACACCCACTTGCTGCACCCTTTCGTGTACGAGTCCATCGACAGCCCGAAGTGGTAGCCCAGCTCATTGCGCCGGCTTGCCGAATGGAAGCCGTCCGCCATGCCAGCCGTCAGCCGCAGCCCTTTCATGCCCGGCAGACAGCGTTGCGCCTGCACCTTGTCTGCAAGGACAAGGCACAGCGCCATGCCGATTAGAATAAACACCGTCCGTTTCATCTTACTTCACCTTCAGTTCGTTGATGACACGGGCACGCACCAGTTCGGCATTGGTGACCGTGAACTGCTGATGCCTCCCGCCGTTCTGCTCGTTTATTTCCACCACCAGTTGCTTGTCGTCCGGCAGGGTGAACTTGGGCAGGGTGAACACCGTGCGCTCCCGGCTCTTGCCGCCAATCTCCGTCACGTAGTTATAGGCACGCAGCGGTACAATCACTTGCTCTTGGATGGCGGTGCGCTTCGCCACTTTCCGGTCCACCACCTTGAACGACACGAAATCCACCGTGAACGGCACGTTGGAGGAGTTCTTCAGTTCCGTGTGGAAGTAGAGCAGCCCGTTGTGCGTGTAGATGCCCTTCAGGATGTACTGGATGCCGAAGCGTTTGCAGCCGATATGCTTCACCAGCCGCTTGTCGTCCTTGTGGATGGACTTCATGATGAGCCGCACCAATAACGGAGACTCGCTGCCCAACTCCTTCAGGTACACTTCCTGCGAATTATTCGGGCGGTTCACCGCCTCCCCGTCGTGCAGGAAGTCCTTCATCTCGATGTTCAGCTTGACCGGCTCGTCGGCATATTTCACGTTATAAGTATAGTAGCTCCCATCCTCGGTTATCACCGCCAGATTGGTCTCTCGGGAGAAGTCGCGCAGGGCGGCCTTCACCCGGAGCACGTTTTCCGAGCCGTCCGCCTTGCCCGCAATGATGTCGGCGGAACCCAAGTCCACATACTTGATGGCGGAGGGAAAGATGATATGCACGGTCTTGTAAAACGTAACCTCCAGCGCATACGGTGGTATCATCCGGTCGAAGGTTATCGGGCGTGTCAGCCCGTCGAACAGGTCGCCGGTGGACGGGCTTTGTTTTACCCCATCATCGCCCGTTTCAGTTTGCTCTACTGTTTCTTCCGTTTCTTTCAAGTCGGTTTCTTCCACGACCTTTTGCGCATGGGCTTGGGTCATTGCGGCGATGAACGCCGCCATAAGCATAATTTTCTTCATTTTTCCTTGTGAATAATAGTGATACATAAGATTATTTCTTGGCCACGAGTAGCACCGCGTGGTTCGCCTTGAGCGTTACCTTGACGGTGCGGAACTTCGTGGCGAGGTATTGCGACAGCCCCTGTATCGCACCGCGTCCCAAGTCCGAGGCCAGTTGCGCCCCGGCATCGGTGGAGATGTTGATGCTGCTGCCCATCGTGGAACCCATGTTGGCCGCCATCTCCTTGAGTGCGGTCAGTTCCTGCGACCCCGGCACCGAGATGCCTTTCATGCCGCCCATGTCATATACCTCCAGTTCCACCGGCACGACCCTCCCTTTATAGGCAATGGTACTGATGGTCAGTTCCATGCGCTCCCCGTTGATGCGTGCCGTGGCGGTCAGCACGGTGTTGGCCGGTATATACATGCCCCCGACGTCAATCGGTTCCAGCAGGCGGATTTCCGCCTCCTTGCCGTCGCTTACTGTAACCGTGCGCCGGATGCAGGCACGGATGCTGTTCCTGCCTGCCGTGTGCGCTTGGTCTGTTACCGTGTGGAACCCCATGTTGTGGGGCCGGCTGTACCGTTCCATGAACTCGGCATCGGACATCGGTTGTGCCAGCATCGACACGACCTGCTCCGCCACCTGCGTGACCGGGCTGACCGTCCTTCCCTTCGTTTCCGTTACGGGTACGGACTTCGCTCCGCCACCCTCTTGTGGCAGGTAGCGCGAGGCCATCTCGTAGGATTTCTCCATCAGGCGGAGCTGCTCGTCGGCGGTTTCCTTTGCCTTGCGTTCCTCTTCCGCCCGGCGTTCCAGCTCTTGTATGCGCCATTCCAGTTCCAGCGTTTTCTGGTCGTCCTCCGGCTCCGGCTGCTCGTAGAAGCTGCCAATCTGCCGGTTGATGTCCCGGTAGGCATCCGCCGAGGTGCGGATGGACGACCCGCCCGATGATGCAGTTTCTTCGGTCTGGAACACATCTTCCACGGCCTCCCTGTCCGTATCATCCTCCGCCACCGCCAAGTCCTGCAGGGTGCTCATCTTCTCCCGCTGCTTGCGCTCGAAGTCCTGCTGCTCGTAGGCGGCACGCTTGTCCGAAGGCAGGTTCTTCTCCTCCGGCATGGGCACTTCCACGTTGAAGCCGTCGGGCAGGCTCTCCCCTTCGTCCGACGGTGCGAATATCAGCCACATCGCCACGCCGAAGACAAGGAACAACAGCGGATAGACCAGCATCTTCCTCCGTTTCCGGATTTCTTCGGGAGTCAGCGGTTGGGACTCCTTCCGCCCGCGTTCATTCTTCTTTGCCGTTTCCGGCTGTTTTTCCGTTTTGTTCTCTTTCATGTTTCCTGTCATGATTAAAATGGATACTGTCTTTGCTTATGTCCGGATGCAGTTCCAACTGCCGCATCCGTTCTATTCTCATCTGCTCTCCCCGGCGTTTGCCGATGTTGTATATCGACGACACGGTGATGTAGATGGAGAGGGCGCTGAATCCCACGAGCATCGCCACCACCACGATGAGCCGCACATCGGGCGACATCCGCCCGCACACGCAGCGCATCCCGTCGCTTATCCGGTCAGGGATGTAATGGAGCCACTTTCTTGTCTTTCCCATACGCCTTTACCTTTCTATGGTCCGTAAATCGCGGTTCTCCAGAATGGTGAACTGCTCCATCGTGAAACCGTGAGGATTGTTGTCCGACCGCACCGAGTTCAGCAGGCGGCAGCGGGTTACAAGACTGCGCTCGGTGATGTTGCTGCTCCTGACGAGCGACTGGCGGGCATAGGTCGTCACGATATAGGGGTAACGCTCGAAGTCGCACGCCACGCTGTCCACCCGCACGGTCTGGTTGATGTTCGCCGAGATGATGCGGTTGTAATATCCTTTTTCTTCCCAGTCCTTGTAGTAGCGGAAGGCACTTTCGTCACACAGGTACAATGCCCGGCGGATGTTGCCCTCAATGGCCGCCTTGTCGGGCGAGAGTGTGAAGAACAGTTCGTGGAACCGCCTGACATGTTCCCGCGCCTCGACCGGACGGTTCTGGGAAAGGTCTTGCGAGAGCGCGAGGATGAGCGACTTGCCGTTGTCCAGCACGTAGATTTTCTCCCGCTGCTTCTCGGCGAAGCTGTATGAACTCCACAGCGCGTAACCCGTGACCAACGCGCACAGCACGACGAAGGCTATTGCCATCGTGCGTATCTGCCGGAAGCTCGTTTCGATGTTCTTTAATGACTTGAATTCCATTTTCTTTAATTCTTGTTGTTGATTGTTGAATCATTTGCCCCGCAGCTTGCCCGCGACATGCCCGGCACCAGCCCCGGTAGCCGCTGCCGCCACTTTGCCGGTCTTGACTGCGGAGTTGTTCACCTGCTTGCCGTAGTTGCCAGCGCCCGCCGCCTGTATCACCCATGTCGATACCGTCGGGATGGTGAAATACCCCACGATGGCGATGAGCATGAAGATGATGTAGGCCGAGTTGTTCGTGTCCGGCACGAAGTTCGGGTCGGTCAATGCCGCGATGTCCTTCTCAATCATCAGCGTCTGGATGCGTGCCAGCACCGAACTGAACAAATCGGAGATGGGCAGCCACAGGTAGATGCTGATATACTGGCATATCCAATGCACCATCGTGCTGTGGAAACCGTCATACACCGAAATGGCGAATGCCAGCGGCCCCAAGATGGAGAGCACGATAAGGAAGAATGTCCTCAGCGTGTCCAGTATCAGCCCCACCGCCTGAAAGAGCAGTTCCAGAAAACTGCGGAAGGCGTTGCTGATGGTCTGCTTGATTTCATACTTGCCGCGCTCGATGGCCATCCCCGCCATCGTCTTCAGTTCCGACGGTGTCCAGCCCAAGTCTTCAATCTGCCGCTCGTATTCTTCGTCGCTGACCAGATAGGCCGTTTCCGGGTTACGCACCAAAGCCTCGTATTCCAGTTTCTCCCGCTTCTCGGCGTACTCCTCCATGTCAAGCGTCTGCCCTTGCAGGATGCCGTGGCAACCGGTGACGATGGGACTCATGATGCCGTTGATGGTTCCCAGCACGAAGGTGGGGAAGAACATGATGCACGCCCCGATGCAGAACGGACGGAACAGCGGATACACGTCTATCGGCTCGGCACGTGAGAGCGCCTGCCACACCCGTGAGGCCACGTAGAACAACGCGCCCAATGCCGCCACCCCGGTGGCCACGCCCGTGATGTCCGAGCAGAGCGGCATCATCTCGTCATAAAGGCTGCGCAGCACTTCATGCAGGTTGCCGAATGTACTTTCTCCCGTCATGGCTACCAGTATCTTTGGTTATCGGTCCCGTACAGGTCGAGCACGCGCCGCGTGTCGTTCTTCTCCTTTGCCCGGAGGTACGACACGCCGATGTTGCGGTTCGTGTAGTAGCGCACTAAGTTGCGGTGGTTCTTCACATCGCGGTAGATGCGGTCTATCAGGTCCATGCGCTCCTTGTCCGTCATCGACAGGCC
The DNA here is from genome assembly GCF_019052435.1 of Bacteroides sp. MSK.20.12. Lineage (NCBI taxonomy): Bacteria > Pseudomonadati > Bacteroidota > Bacteroidia > Bacteroidales > Bacteroidaceae > Bacteroides > Bacteroides sp. MSK.20.12. The sequence continues at coordinate 9,310 of NZ_JAHQVH010000009.1, forward strand.
GGTCTGCGTGACGACCGTCTTCAGCTCGTCAAGCATCCCGCTGCTTTCCTCCAGCATCTTCGTGTAGCCGGAGGCGATGGCGGCCAGTTCGTCCGTCGTGTAATTCTCGTCGGCAAGCATCTTCTGGAACGAGTTCACGTAGATGTCCGATATTTCCCCCACGAGCAGCACGGTCTGTTGCACCTTACGCGCGTCTTTCACCAAGTTATGTACCGACTTGAGCGCGTCGTAATACTTCTTTCCCTGCTCGTAAATCTTGACCGTTTCCTGAAAGTTCTTCACCATGTTCTCAGCGGTCGTGGTGGTCTGTATCACGTTCCGCGTGGTGTTCACGATGCTCTGCGCGAGGTTCGACGGGTCAAAGGTCACCCATTGCGCCCGGACCGTCGTGGCGGTGCAGAGCAAGGCCGTAAGGCAAATTGCTATTGGTATTCTTTTCATGTCCGTTGATGATTAAAATGTCCTTGTCAATATTCGTATTCCTTGCAGTCCCGTACATACACCCCTTCCGAGGCGAGCACGAGCCGCTCGTTATCTTCGTCATAGGCGACCTGTACCCTTTCGGGCAGTTCCGCCCACGTTCCCTGTCCGTTCCGGTAGAGCGTGGCGGTCAGCACGGCTCCCCAGCGGTAGGCGAGGGCGATGCGGTACGTGCGCCCTTCGCGGTACACCCTGACCGGGGGCGACTTGCCCCGGCTTTTCCACCGTCCGCAGATGCGGTCGAGCGGGAACAACGTGGCATATTCCATAGGCTCATCCCTCCCTTGCGTTCCGTTTCTCCTCCGCCAGCCGCTTGATGGCCAGCTCGATGTTGCCGCCGAGCTTCTCCGCCATGCGCTGCACCTCCACTTTCTCGCTCTCTTCGGTGGTGTAACAGAGGTATTCCTCCAATGAGGTTTCCGTCGCATACACCGCCGACTGCACGCCGCCCAGCCCGAACCACACCTCCTTATACTTTCGCGTCGGGTCGTTGGACATGTTCACCGAAAGAATCTGCCCCTTCTCCTTGTCCGTCAGCCCGAGCAGCGTCTGTATCTGGTCGAACTTGTTCAGGTATTTCCGCTGGTCAAGGAGAATCTTGCAGTCCGAGTTGTTGATGATGCTCTCCTTCACAATCGGCGAGGAGATGATGTCCTCCACTTCCTGCGTGACCACCACCGCCTCCCCGTAGAACTTGCGGACGGTCTTGTAGAGGTAGCGGATGTAGTCCGCCATGTTCGCCGAGGCGATGGCCTTCCACGCTTCCTCGATGACCACCATCTTACGGATGCCTTTCAGACGGCGCATCTTGTTGATGAACAGTTCCATGATGATGATGGTCGTGACGGGGAACAGGATGGGATGGTCCTTTATCTGGTCGATTTCGAAGACGATGAAGCGTTTCGTCAGCAGGTCAAGCTGCTTGTCCGAGTTGAGCAGGAAGTCATACTCGCCGCCCCGATAATAGGGTTCCAGCACGTTTAGGAAGCCCGCCAGGTCGAAATCCTTCTCCCGTACCTGCTTCTCCTCCAGTATCCGTCGGTACTCCGACTTCACAAACTCGTAGAAGGTGTTGAACGAGGGTTCTTCCACTTCCCCCGAGCGGATGCGCTCGATGTAGAGCGACACGGCGTTGGACAGCGCCACCTCCTCTGAGCGGGTTGCCGGTTCATTGTCCTTCTTCCACAAGGTGAGCAGCAGCGTCTTGATGCTCTCCCGCTTCTCGATGTCGAACACCCGGTCGTCGGTGTAGAACGGGTTGAAGGCTATCGGGTGCTCGTCCGTGTAGGTGAAGTAGATGCCGTCCTCGCCCCCGGTTTTCTGGTGTATCAGCGAGCAAAGCCCCTCATACGAGTTTCCGGTGTCCACCAATACGATGTGCGTTCCTTGTTCGTAGTATTGCCGTACCAAGTGGTTCATGAAGAATGACTTGCCGCTGCCCGAACCGCCCAGCACGAACTTGTTGCGGTTGGTGGTGATGCCACGTTTCATCGGCAGGTCGGAGATGTCCACGTGCAGCGGTTTGCCGCTGATGCGGTCCGACATCTTCAGCCCGAAAGGGGAAAGCGAGCTGCGGTAGTTCGTTTCCTCCGTCCAGAAGCAGACGGCCTGCTCGATGAAGGTATAGAATGATTCCTCCGCCGGGAAGTCGGCGGCGTTGCCCGGCATCCCCGCCCAATAGAGCGTGGCGGCATCCACCGTGTCGTGGCGCGGTTTGCACTCCATTGCGGCAATCTGGCTGCCCGTGTCGTTGCGGATGACCTTCACTTCGTCCGGGTTGTCCGTCCATGCGATGACATTGCAATGGCAGCGCACCGAGGTCAGCCCGTAGGAATGCGCGTCGTTCAGGTACAGGTCTATCCATTCCTTGTTGATTTGGTTGCTCCGCGAGTAACGGGAGAGCGACTGCATGTTGCGTGCCGTCTTCTCGAAGCGTTGCAGGTTCTCCGCGCTGTCGTCGATGAAGAGGTACTGGTTGTACAGGTGGTTGCACGGGAGCAGCAGCCCCACCGGGCTGGCGAAGGAGAGGCAGCAGTCCGACCGGTCTGTGGAGAGCCGTTCATAGCGGCTGTCCGTACCGACCCGGCCCGGCAGTGCATCCAGTTCCGAGAGCGTATAGACCGACAGCCGTTTGTCGCCGATACGCACCCCGTCGTCGCCCAGTTCGATGTCCTCCAGCGTGCCGGTGTCCTCCAACGACAGGCAGAGGTATTTCTCCAGCAGGCCGGACTGTTCCTCCGTGCCGGTTACCTCGTCGCCCGACAGACGGCGCAGTCTGACCAGTCCCGTGTCGTTTACAATGCGGGCGAACTGCCCGGCGGCATCTAAAAAACGTGCCGCCGTGTCCCGGTTCACTTCCTTGGGGATGATAAAGCCCCGGCACAGCGACGAGAAGCTGCTCTGCATCCGCATCCGCTCCTTGGTCGTCTTGGTCAGATACAAGTAGCAGCAGTGGTTCAGGAAAGGCCGTTCGTTGAAGTGCAGTTCATAGCTCCGCGAGAGGAAGCCGAGCTTTTCGCCCTCCGTCCGGCTGCGGTAGTGTTCCTTCACGAACCAGTCCTGCTTGTGTACCACCGTGTAGTCGGGCAGCACCTTAACCGCTTTGCACCATGCCGCATGGATGGCGGCATATTCGGCAGAGGTTACCGTGAACAGTTCGGGAAGCTCCACTTCGAAGGCCACGGTGATGTCCGCGTCTTTCGAGACGATGCAATCCGACTCGACGGCCAGCAGCGGGAACTTGCTTTCCAACGTGGCGGCTTTCAATATATTTCTCATAGGCTTCTCTTTGGGGTGAATAACTTCCGGACGCTAATCCGGTTAATCAGGTATCGCGGGTGCTGCCGTTTGGCGAGCCGTTTCATCAGCCCGTGCTCGCCGTACTTGGCGTTCAGGCGGAATGTGAGCCATACCAGTATCGATGCGGATACCGCGCCAAAGGCGATGCACACCCATTGACCTGTTCCTGCCATGTACATCACGATGAACACCACGAACACGGCAAGCAGTCCTCCGGCGAAGATGAACAGGTATTGTGCCTTCAGCCCCTTGAACTCCGCGCTCTGCCCGATGCCCTTGTTCAGTTCATATTCCATAATCCTATTCTATATATTATTTATGTATAGGGATTAGAGGAAGAACGAGCGCAGGATGGTGGCGGCGACTATCAGGAAGATGCACGCCCCGAACCACGAGGCGGCGGTCTTGCTCGTGTCCGGGTCACCCGAACTGAACTTGTTATATACCTTGATGCCTCCTATCAGGCCGACCACCGCACCGATGGCATAGACGAGTTTCGTTCCCGGGTCGAAGTACGAGGTGACCATCTGCGTGGCTTCCGTGATGCCCGCTTGTCCGTTACCTTGCGCGTAGAGCGCACCGGCTGCCATCAGGCAGGCCGCCATGAAAAAGATTCTCTTTGTTGTGTTCATAAAAAGTTGGTTTTATGCGGATAGACCGCTGTTAAACAATGTCGTCAATGGAAAAATCACCGGGTACGATACTCTCGGCGGGAGGCTCCGGTTGTCGTATCCGGCGGTAGTCCGCCAGATGCAGCTCGATGAGCGAGGCGATGCGCCGTTCCCGTTCCGCATCCCCGGCGGTGAGCTGGTCGAACATCGGCGTGCCCTTGAGTTCGGCAAGTGCACGTCCGGCCTGCTGCCGTTCTGCTTCGGTGGCGGTGCGGTCATCCATCGCCACGCGCACCGCCAGCCCCATGTCCTCGAAACGGAGTCCCGCCGCTTTCGGCGCATGTCCTTCCAGCATCTCGTCCTCGTCTATCGGAGGCTCACCGGCTTCCGTGTCCCGGTATTCCATCGGTTCGTCCTGCCCCTCCACGGGTTCCAGCCCGCCTTCGGCAAAGAGCGCGTCCAGCTCGTCGGCGGACACTACCTTGGGGTATCGTTCCGATTCCGTTGCAAAAGTATCCGCTTCGACTTCCGGTTTCACGGTTTCCGTTTTCTCGGGTACTTGTGGCGTGGAGTGGCACAGGGAAAATGTGCTTTTGCCCAAAATGTCTTCCGCGTCGGCTACTTTCCGGGGCAGCGTTTCCTCGCTTTCGCGCTGCCTTTTCCGGCGTTCATGCCGCTCATACAGGAGATAGGCGGCTGTCCAGAGCAGGTAGCCCGCGACGCATAGCGTGATAAAAGTTGTCATAGATGATTGTTTTTTAAAAGATTCCCGTATTCCGTTGCTTGTATTCGCGTTCGATGTCCCCCTGCCAGTCGGCAAAATGCTTCTCTAACACATTGTCCACGTAGCTGAACAACGATACCCGGTTGCCTCCGATGGTCTGCACGATGCGCTGTATCCGCTCGTGGAACTCCTTGCGCAAGTAGATGGTCTTGCCCAGCCGGGCGCATACGGGCGACTCGTGGATGAACAGGCGGAGGTACTCGCTCTCATGGGCTGGCTTGATGTCCGGCTGTTCCGTCTGGCGGGGTACGGGCGTTTCCGGCTCCACCGTAGGAGGGACGGCCAGAGCGGGCTGTTCTTCCTTGAACGAGGCGACGATGGAGCTTTCGTCCAGTTCCGTCAGGCTGATTTTCTTCCGTTCCCCCATGGCTACCTCCCGATAATGGTGAGTATCTCTTCCGTTATCTCCCGGATGTGGCTTCCCTTGGCGAGCGTGCCGTCCACCGGGAACAGCGTCGAGCGGAACACCGCCTTGTGTTCCCCCGTCAGTTCGCGCCGGAACCGCTTGCTGTCGGGCAGGAAGGTCTGTAGCACCTGTAGCCCCAGCTCCCGGATGATTTCCTCATATACCCTGTAGAGTTCCGACTTCTCGCGCCCGTCCACCATGTTCCACAGCAGGTACAGCCCCTTGATGTTCGTCTTGCCCGTGTCCATTAGCGTGTCCTTCAGCTTGGTGGCGAAACGCAGTGTGCTTTCCATCACCACCCGGTCTGCCGCGATGGGCGAGAAAATGTAGTCCATGTTCGCCAGCGTCCGCAGCACGCCGCCGCTGTTTACCGTGCCGGGCAGGTCGAAGAACACGATGTCCGTGCCGGGCAGCTTCTCCAATAGTCCTTCCGCCTTTTCCACGGCATCCTCCGCCGTGCCCTCGACGACCGGGTAGGCCTTCTTGCCGATACGTTGCAGTTGGCGGTAGGCCATCGCCTTGTAGTGTTCGTCCTCCATGACGGTTTTCAAGTCGCGCTTGCGCATTTCGGCGATGCTGTGCTGCGGGTAGTCGCAGTCCACCACCGCCACGTTCAGCCCTTTCACGTAGTGCAGGTAGCTGGCCGCCAGCACCGTCAGGGTCGTCTTGCCCGCCCCTCCCTTCTGGGTGGAGAAGGCGATGTAAAGTGTTTCTTTTTCTGTTGGCATAACCGTTTCGTTTCAAATGATGCGGCAAAGGAAAAGAGAAACGGGAGCGGTGGAAAGGGATTTTTACGTTTCGGGGTACGAGTGGCTCGGCTTTGGCGTGGAGTGGCTGGCTGGTTGGTCATACATCTGATTGTCCGGATAGTCCGTTGGACATCCGTATGATTGCCGGGTGGAATGGCTGATGTACCGGTGGCTTGTATGGCTGGATGGCTGTTTGTGTCATTAGCCGCTTGACGGGTTGTCCGGTTCTGCAACCGCCCGGTTGTCGGTACGGTTGGATGTCGGGCTGGCTGGTCAGTCGGCTGTCCCAACGTTGCAACGGAGGTGCTGGCTACCGTCGGAATTATCCTCCGGGCAAAGTGGCTCCCCTATGGCATAATGTGGCTGGTCGGGGTGTTGTGCTGCAAACGGCTCCGCTTCCTACCTTTGCAGCATGAATCCGTTGGCGTGGTCGGAGACTTTCCGTCTGGTTATCGTCCGCTTTCCCCGAAAGCGCTTTTCTCCACCGGTGGGGAAAACGTATGTTCGCCAGAACATAGCAAGCTGTGTTTTTTGCAGCACGCATCCGCTTCTGCCGCAAAAAACGCTTGCCCTTGCAGGGGGCGCAATTTGGCTCCGAAGTCGCAAATTGTAGGGATGGGGCATAACGGCGGCACGGCCACGGACGGGCAGGTTTCACCTTTTAATGACAGCAAGCATGAATGAACAGCAACAGCACCCGAAAAGAAGGAAAGGCGGACGGACACCCAAGTCCGCGCCCGCCTTCCACCGCGAGACCGTCAATCTCGACGCCGCGCAGCACGCCCGGTTCCTCACCCTTTACGAGCAGTCCGGCCTTTCGTCCAAGTCGAAGTTCATCGCCGCGCGTATCTTCGGCGACGGCTTCCGGGTCATACGCACCGACCGGGGCACGATGGAATATGTGGCCAAGCTCACCGCCTTGTACCAGCAGTACCGCGCCGTCGGGGTGAACTACAACCAGGCGGTCAAGGAACTGCACGTGCATTTTACCGAGAAAAAGGCGTTGGCTTTGCTCTACAGGTTGGAAAAGCTGACCCTCGAACTGGTGGCGCTCAGCCGCCGCATTGTCGGACTTTCAGAAGAACTCAAAAGGCATGGTGGCGAAAATCAGCACGGGTAAGGACTTGTACGGCGCGTTGGCCTACAACCAGACGAAGGTAGAGGAAGGGCATGCGAAGATATTGGATGCCAACCTGCTCCCGTACCCGGAAGACGGGCGTTTCCGCATGGGCGAAACGATGGAGGCTTTCACGGCATGGCTTCCCTCGCACTACCGCACCGAGAAGCCGGTCATCCACATCTCGCTCAATCCGCATCCCGACGATGTATTGACCGACGGGCAGCTTGCCGCCATCGGCAGGGAGTACATGGAGAAGTTGGGCTACGGCAACCAGCCTTTCCTGATTTTTAAGCATACAGACATCGACCGCCACCACATCCACATCGTGTCCCTGCGCGTGGACAGCGGGGGCAGGAAGATTTCCGACCGCTTCGAGCACCGCCGGAGCAAGGAAATAACCGAGCAGTTGGAACAGAAGTACAGGCTGCGTCCGGCAGAGGGACAGAAGAAGGCGGAAGAATGGAAGCTCCGCCCGGTGGATGCGGCGAAGGGCGACATACGCCGGCAGATAGCTGATACCGTCAAGCCGTTGCTCAAGCTCTACCGCTTCCAGTCGATGGGCGAGTTCCGGGCGTTGCTCTCCTTATACAACATAGGCATGGAGGAAGTCAGGGGCGAAGCGGGCGGACGCGCCTATCACGGCATTGTCTATGCGGCATTGGATGCGGACGGGAACAAGGTGGCGACCCCCATCAAGTCGGCAAGGCTGGGCAGGATGGCGGGTGCGGAGGGCTTGCAACGGCGCATGGAGTGGTCAGCCTCGCGCATCAGGGCGGACGGTTGCCGCGAGCGGCTGCGCCCTCCGTTGGCCGGGGCATTACTGAAGGCAAGGGACGAGGCGGATTTCTGCCGCCGTCTGGCTGCCATGAACGTGGATTTGGTGCTACGCCGCAATGAATCCGGCAGGATTTACGGGGTAACCTTCATCGACCACACGAGCCGTACCGTGCTCAACGGCTCCCGGCTCGGCAAGGAGTTCTCCGCCAATGTGCTGGAAGCGCGTTTCAACGTGGCGCAGCCCGGACTGTCGGAAGAGGTACAGCCACATATAGCAACATCTGCGCCGGAACCCGATACGGACGGCAAGGTATTGGGCGGCCTGTTCTCTGCCATCGAGCCGGAGACAAGTTTTGTCCCCCGGCATCCGCGCCTGCACAAGCCTGACAAGAAGAAACGCCGCCGCAGGTACGGGCGGCAGGACTGAATGCAGCCCGGATAACATTCAACCGAATTTCAATCACCGTTAAAACAAGTATAACTTATGTCACAGGAAGATGATTTGAGAGGGCTGGCCAAGGTCATGGACTTCATGCGTGCCCTCAGCGTATTGTTCGTCATAGTCAATGTATATTGGTTCTGCTACCCCTCGATGAAGGAATGGAACATCGACATCGGGGTGGTGGACAGGATACTGCTCAATTTCCAGCGGACGACCGGGCTGTTCTCGTCCATTCTTTGGACAAAGCTGTTCGCCCTTGTGTTCCTCGCGCTCTCCTGCTTGGGGACAAAAGGCGTGAAAGAGGAAAAGATTAAGTGGCCGCATATCTGGGCGGCGCTTGCCGCCGGTATCGTGCTGTTCTTCTTCAATTGGTGGCTGCTTGCCCTGCCGCTGCCCCTTTCGGCGCGTACCGGTTTCTATCTGCTCACCTTATCCGCAGGCTACGGCTGCCTCTTGGCAGCCGGGGTATGGATGTCCCGACTGCTCCGGCAGAACTTGATGGAGGATGTGTTCAACAACGAGAATGAATCCTTCATGCAGGAGACACGGCTTATCGAGAACGAGTATTCCGTCAATTTGCCCACCCGTTTCTGGTACAAGAAGAAGATGTGGCACGGCTGGATAAACGTGGTGAACCCTTTCCGCGCCTCCATTGTCTTGGGTACGCCGGGCAGCGGCAAGTCCTTTGCCGTGGTCAATTCCTATATCAAGCAGCAGATTGAAAAGGGTTATGCCACCTATATTTACGACTTCAAGTTCCCGGACTTGAGCACCATCGCCTACAACCACCTGCTCCGCCATCTGGACGGCTACAAGGTCAGGCCGAAGTTCTATGTCATCAACTTCGACGACCCCTCGCGCAGCCACCGCTGCAACCCGCTCAACCCGAAGTTCATGACCGACATCTCCGATGCCTACGAGAGTTCCTACAACATCATGCTCAACCTTAACCGGACTTGGGCGGCCAAGCAGGGCGACTTCTTCGTCGAGTCCCCCACCATCCTGTTCGCGGCCATCATCTGGTTTTTGCGTATTTATAAGGACGGCAAGTATTGCACCTTCCCCCATGCGGTCGAGTTCCTGAACAAGCCCTACGAGCAGATTTTCCCCATCATGTCCTCCTATCCCGAACTGGAGAACTACCTCAGCCCTTTCCTCGACGCATGGCTCGCCGGGGCTGCCGACCAGCTCATGGGGCAGATTGCTTCGGCCAAGATACCGCTCTCGCGCATGATTTCCCCGGCACTCTATTGGGTGATGTCCGCCGACGAGTTCTCCCTCGACATCAACAACCCCGACGAGCCGAAGGTGCTCTGCATCGGCAACAATCCCGACCGGCAGGCCATCTATGGGGCTGCACTCGGACTGTACAACTCGCGCATCGTCAAGCTGGTGAACAAGAAGGGCAGGCTGAAAAGCTCCATCATCATCGACGAGCTGCCCACCGTGTTCATCAAGGGGCTGGACAACCTTATCGCTACCGCGCGCAGCAACAAGGTGGCCGTGCTGCTGGGCTTTCAGGACTTCTCGCAGCTCATCCGCGACTATACCGACAAGGAGGCGAAGGTCATCATCAACACCGTCGGCAACATCTTCTCCGGGCAGGTGGTGGGCGAGACCGCCAAGACGCTCTCCGAACGCTTCGGCAAGATACTCCAGAAACGGCAGTCCATCTCCATCAACCGCAACGACGTGTCCACCTCCATCTCCACCCAGATGGACAGCCTTATCCCGCCGAGCAAGATTTCCTCGCTGACGCAGGGCATGTTCGTCGGTTCGGTGGCGGACAACTTCGGAGAGAAAATCGAGCAGAAGATTTTCCATTGCGAGATTGTGGTGGATGCAAAGAAAATTGCCGAAGAGGAAAAGACCTACCGGAAGATACCGGTCATCACCGACTTCAGGGATGCCGACGGCATCGACCGCATGAAGGAAATGGTACAGGAAAACTACAACCGCATCAAGGAGGAAGCCCGGCAGATTGTCGCCGATGAGCTGGAGCGCATCGGGAGTGACCCGAATCTGAAGCACCTGCTGGAACTGAACAAACAGGCGTAGGCTACTTGTTCCGCCGGTATTGCTTCTCGTCGTCCGTGTCCATCTTCCGCAGCAGGACTTCCCGGAGCCGGTCGATGAAATAGGTGCGGTCGTCGCCTTTCCGACGCCGCATCCGGGCATAGTAGCTCGATACGTTCTTCACGTCCACGCCGAAAGTCTGGCAAACATGTGCTGTCAGGTCTTTCAGCGAGATTTCCCCGTTGTTGAACAGCTTCAGTTCGTGGCAGGCATAGAGCAGTTCAATAAGATGGATGGCATCGTCAGTCCACAGCACGGGAGGCCCGTCGCCGGGCGGACGGGCTTCTCCGTTTCCGGAACCCGTCCGTCTTTTTTCCATCCGTTCCATCGTGTTTTCCACATACATGATAGCTCCCACCACATGGCAGTAGCACACCAGATGGCTCTGCCCGTTGTTGTGGTAGCGTTCCCGCAGGACGGTCAGCCGGAACTTCGTGTATTGGAGATGGAGGAACACGCAGGTGTGGTTGCCGTGTTCCTCATGCAGATGGCTGAGGTGGCGTATGAAATCGTCACTTGCCTCGTTCAGCCTTTCGGTATCGCAATCCCCCTGTTCCAGTAAAAGCAGGTAGGGGCACAGGTAAAATACATCCATTTGAAACTATTTTATCGGTTATGAACGGCAAAAATAGCGGTGTACATGGATGTGGCAGTTCCGTTTTTCGCCGGAAATGCCGTCATTCCCCCAAATAAAACTTCCGCCGTTCCTCGCACAGCTCGTCGTACAGCTCCTTGTGCAGCTCGCTGGGGCTTTGCTTCATCTGTCCCGTGCAGAATTCCCAGAAACGGTTGGCGGACTCGAAACCGTTCTTCTCGGCTATCTCCCTGAGCGGGCGGTCGTAGTGGTATTTCAAGTCCCGCCGTATCTGTCCGATGCGTTGCTCCCGCAACCATTTGTTGGCGGACTGGCGGTATATCTTGCTGAATTTCTCGCGGAAGGTCGATGCGCTCATGCAGAGCATCCCCGCCAGTTCCTCCACGCTGTTCGTGCGGTAGCTGTAGCGGTTCACCTTCAGCCGGAACACGGCGGCATACAGGGGCTTCAGCCGTTTCTCGGCATATTGCAGCTCCGCTTCGGTGAGCGGTGTGGGCTGGTGGCTCACCTGCTTGCGCCGCTCCACGAAAAAGTAGTCGCACACCTCGTTGCACATATTATACAGGGGACGTGGGATGCGGGTCTGGTACAGCACGTCGCACAGGTAGAGCATCTCCGGCGTGCGGCAGGCTTTCCGCCATGGCTCCACCAGTCCGTGCAGCAGCCGGTTCTGCACCTCCGTGTCTTCCGACAGGGCGAGCAGCATCAGCAGCGGGCGGCATCCGGGAGCCGACACCTCCGGCAGCGCGGGCTTTCCTGTCAGCAGGTCAAGGAGGTGGTGGCATAAGTTTGTGTCTTGCGCATAGGGTTCCAATACAAGGTAACGCTTTGGGGTACGGGCTTTCAGCAGCCCTCTCACTTCTCCGCACAGGGCGGCGGTGGTCTGTTCCAAGCCTGCCGGGACGGTGGCGGACAACTGTTCGATGAAGTCTGTTTTCATAAGCGGCATGTTTTTTATAGTTCGATGAATCCACAAAGATAACCGGTCGCACGTGCCCGGTTGTTCCGATTTCCGCCGGAAATGCCGCACGGTAGGGAAAATTGTGTTCACGGCAAATATTATTTCACTATTTCCATAAGCAACAGATAGAAAGTCGCCAACTGGACAACGAGGGAAACGACATAGATGCCGTAGTAGAGCAGATACCTTTTCTCTTTTTCGAAATTGGCGAAATACTTCTCGTATTTGTCGTTCTTGAATAAGAATATTTCATTGACATAATATCCGCATATCCCGAAGACTACGAGTAATGGATAAAAAATGATGTCGTTTTCCAAAATAATACGCACTAATTGTACACTTAGTATCTTGGAGCAGACAAGGCAGACAAGACTGAATATCCAAAAGCTGATGGTGATTGGGGTGCTAAGTGCCAAATCGCTGAGATAGGCATCGACACCTCCTTTATCGGGTTCATTTATTTGCTTATTAATCGAAATGCACCGATTTATATAGCCGTTTTTCCATTTCGAGAAACTTAGCCAATAGAAAGGATTTAGCATCCTGTTGAAAATGAAGAACAGCAGCTTATAAGTGCAGTAATAATTGATATTGTAATATTTCTCCAATAATTTCATCATGCTTAATAAATAATGATGCATCCTTTTTCCACCTTGTTTTACGATTCCAAGCCAAATATCCAGTAACACGCCAGCAAGTACAGAATGAGAAACACGATAAATCATACTCGAAAAAAGTGTCATTGATGACAGTTTTTCCGAATAGGGCATTCGCCATTATCTCTATATACCTAATTGTCATGAAAACAATTCAGCGAATCGTTATCAGCATTTCTTTCCTTTTCTCTTATTCCTTCTATCTCCTTATAAGTATCGTCCACGACTTGACGGGACACCCCGTTCAGTTTCTTCGCATGTTCCTGAACAATAGAACCTATTTCATGACAAATCCAAGCGGCGGCAATCAGTACCGCGAATACCATCAATATATTCTTTATCGGTTTGTAGCGCAGCAGATACCCCAAGAAAGCGAACAGGATATACGCGACGTATATACATATAGTGTTGAGAGTTCTGCCGAAATATTCTTTTTGATGGCGTTGCAGTTCGGTGGAGGTTTTCCATGCGGTGATGGCGTGTCGGTACAATTCCGTATGAGCTATGAACATCAGACTGTCTTCGCTGGCAGCGGGATGAGCGGCATATTGATAGGCAACGCCCATTGTTTCCAACTGGTAGCTGTCGTAGGCTGCCGATGCCAAGGTGTCCGGCAGCATGGAGAGCAACAGTCCGCACGTGTCCACATCGGCCTCAAAAGATGCCTTGAGGGAATCTATCCGGGCGATAAGTTTCGCTTTGGGCATCACCATGGGCATATCGTACAGTATTTTTTCTGGGTCGATGCGGAACGTGTCTGCCAGCTCTTGGGGATAGGTCTGCTTTATCTCGACTGCTTTCACGGCGTATGCGGCCTTGGTTTCGGGGCGTACAAACCAGTCGTAGTAATAGGTCATGGCCGATAAGGGTAAGACAAGAACCAGACCGATGGCCGTATTGCGGAAAAAGCCCGTCCATTTTTCGTCGCTCATTGCCCAGAAGCTCAGGAAAGCCGCGACGCTCAGACTGTATGGAATGAGGGCAGTAAATGCTGCCATCCCCAATTGCAAACAAAAGGCCAATGCCTCCGAGGTGGCTAAGTCATAAAATGTGCCCTTATCTACTTCCTTAATTACAAGTACCGTGAAGCCACATACCAAAACGATGGCAAGAATGATAACAAAATATATACTAAGTTTCTTCAAATACTTCATATTCATTTTACTGATTAATGGGATGCAGCTTGCCGCCGTTAGGCGGAACAGGTGCTTGTTACCCACGTAATTTATTCTTTGTTTTTTCGATTTATTTGTATATTACTTATTTCTGATTTTCCGCCAAAACAATGTAATTCTTCCACATTTGGATTATCTAATACTGCATATACAGATTCTTTTGTCATACTTTTAATGCCTGACATATATACTTTTCTCAATTTTTTAGCATTTACAAGACTTGTAATATCAACCAACTTGTTTAGGTCATCAATATAAACTTCCGTCAAATTGTTTAGATTGGATAAGTTTGGTATCTTAGTAATATTGGCCAACCAAATCAACTCAAGCCTTTCAAGTCCCGTGAGTGTACTAACAAATGAAATATCATCCAATTTAGATATTCTAAAAAGTCTTAGTTGGCGCAAAGTCCTAAAATCACTCAAAACCGTCAAGTCTATTTTTGAACCGTCACACCACCAAATGGACAAGTCATTAATAGGCGTTTGTTTTAAGAAAGACAAATCCTTGTTCTTGACAGCCCTTAATTCCAACTTTTTCAATTGACTTAGTCCTACAATAGATTCAAGATTCTTATCTAATTTCCCGAGAAAGAGGGATTGGAGATTTTTGAAACGCAAAAGCCATTGACAATCAAACACAGGTTTGCCATTCTTCAAAACCGCATCTATATACAGATGCTCTAACCGGCTTGACAGCGTTTTGATAAAAGAAAAATCCCTTAAATTATAAATATCTAATATTAACGATTTTAGATTTGACAAACGTGAAAGAATCGATAAGTCAGTATTCTTATATTCAAATCTGCCTATTTCGATATTTTGTACATCAGGAACAAATCGTAGGAAATCCAGATTCCAACCATTGAAATCATCCTCATATCCAGAAGTTTTATCAGCCCCTCCATATACACGAAAAGAAATATCAGGACGTGATATAAATATGCGATTCAATTTTTCGAGAACTGTATCAGGAATATAATCGCTTATTTGAACTCTCTTTATAAGTTTCTCCTTGATTATTTGCTGAATTACGGATTCTGTCACATCTTCTACCATGTAACCATCTTCGGGATGTGTTGGAATCCTTCCAAAACTGCGAGGAGTAAATATTTCGATTTGTGTTCTAAACATATCTTTACTACGTGGGTAATGGTTAGAAAGGAGCATCGTCAGATGCTATCTTTCGTTGTTACCGATATTTTTCCTTAATGTCTTACGGATAAAGTTATCCAAACCTTTGGAGTTATAGAATTTCCATGATGAATATGCTATCATATTACCTTCCGGATTTTGAGATACACTCCAATAATTCATACATTCTTTATCCACATATTCCTTAATTCTGATAATTTCTTCCAGCGATAAACTGCTTAATTGAACAAAATACTCGCCGGAATAATCTTTGTTGATAACTGATGTACTATCAACAGACTTGTTCATGTGTGTGATACAAGCATAAAGGGCATATCCTTTTGCTTCTTCAAGCCGTTCTCTATATGCAACCTTTTGCGTTGTACAACTTACGGTTACATAAAGTATGCACACTATTGTTATTATCATTTGTATATGCTTCATTTTATAACTTTATTCGTTATCGTTAATGGTTCAGCAAGGAACGGCTTGCCGTTACCTTGCGTTGTTAGCTGTATTTTAGTCAAAAGTCATGTAACACAAACAGACTTTTAACAAGATAATTTTCTACTGTCCATACGGCATAATATCCACCTGCACCGTCACTGTTCTGTGTGCTGATGAACAGAGTGTTTCCATTACCCAATGCTACGACAACATTGTTTTGGTTCGGTTCGTATAGATGCGTTATATATGCTGTTGGAAATTCCAATATCCCGGCAGGGTACTTGACGGTGATAGATTCATATTCTTTATTTGGAATATTATTATCTATACCTATTAAATCAGAACAACCGTCAATGCTCCGAACAAAACCTGTGTCCAAATCATAAACAATGGAGTGTCGTTGGAGATTAAAATCTCGGAAACCTATTTCTACGGTTAATGTGTCGTTGGCATATACAAGATAATTATCCGTACTTTGCGGCTGTTTCTTTAACTGTGGCAAATCTGGTAAATAACAGATGCGGCTTTTATGGATTTCTCCTATATGGGTATTTCCATTCGGATAAGTTTTGGTTATACCCGTTTCGGCTCCATATTCTACGCTATGCCATTTTTTATGGTTCTTTTGTGCATCCCAATCGACAAACACATGATTATCCAATAATTTGTCTATTACTGTTCCATTTGTGTCACGTACATTTGTATATCCGTCCGCATCCTGAATGACACCGAAGAAACGCTGTTGTTGTGCTTGTATAGGCAAACAAAACAGAAATGCCAGTATGTAGAAAATAATCATTTTCATGCTTATATTACAGCTAATGGCTAAGCGGGGAACGTTATTAAACGTTATCACGCTTTGTTAGTCACGTTATTATTCTTGTTTATCTATAAAATCATAAAACTCATCCAAACCATATCTGGCTAAAGCATTATCTAACCATTCCTGATAACTGTCGGGGATTTCTTCACGTTCAGGATGTCCAAGCCAATACATTTCACCATATCGAGCAAGCATTGCCCAGTAATAAAAGGGTTCGTGAGCAAAGATAGAAACAGCAATAGTACTTTCTATTGGATGTTGAATCGGATAAAAATTTTTAACCAATTGCTGTGCATTCTCTATGGTAGTATTTCCATATATAGATATGCACTCTACCAAAAGTTCGCAAAACACTTTGTAATGAAAGATGGCTATTTCTTTTTCATCTTCTACTACTATTATATCTTTATTCATATTGCTTTAATTTATAAGTTATTTCAAGTTGTGACTAATGGTTAGCAGGGAACGGCTTGCCGTTATCCTGCGTTGTTAGCGAAATATTACTTGAAATTTTTTATCATATTTAGTTATAAATCAATTTGCATATACCTATTCCTACCAAGAACACCAATAGAGGAGAACAATATATCATCCATGCTGGGATTATCTTGTTCCACATGTTACCTTTGTATTTCGAAAGTATAGCGGCTGTCCTTTTGCGAGTATATCGCAAAAAGAATGCGATAAAGCACAACATACCTGCACCCACAAATATACTTTGTATCTGAATGGGAGTGAAGTTCTCTAATGAAAACCAATCATCTGTCAGTACTTTGTTAAAGAAGATACTGAAAAAGAAAAATATTATCATAGAAACCATGCCCAATAAGAGGCAGGCACTGAGACGTGCAGCTTCATTATGTTTTCGATAAACCACATATAACCGATAATACAGGTAGTCAAAAAAATAATACTTGTATTTTCCCCCTTCTCGCATCAGATTGTTTCGTGCGAAATGACTTATTGTTTCTTTTCTGTATCTCATCTTTCTGAAATTTTCGCTAATGGTTTGGTGAGGAACAGCGTTCAGCTGTTATCTCGACCTTGTTAATAATAGAGTTTATTATAGTAAACATCAAAGTTGGTTGTTTGACTTATAAATAATCAACACTCCATTTATCCTCACTTAAGAATTTCCTTTTTTTACTATCTATCAAATACTTATTATTTTTTTTGACGACAATATACTGTAGATATTCGTCATCAGTTCGTGTTGTCACAAAAAATTTATTTTTCCTGCTTTCTTGTATATCTATTATTTTTTCCTTATTTGGATCATAGTCATAACTTCCTTCAAGTCCCCATGACAAAGCATTCGGGCGGCTCATTTTTCGTTCCTTGTCTGTACAATATTTACTAATGATAGAAGCAACCATTTGCTTTATCTTATGCTCTGTTTCGTCCAATTCTAACTGGTCTTCGTCAAACTCGTTACAATACTTCTCCCATTCATTCATTTCTGAAATAAAATCTATAACAAGTTCTTCAAGTATTTTTTTCGTAATATCGTCCATACTTTAATTATCTTTATTATTAATGGGGTAGCAGGGAACGGCTTGTCCGTTATCCTGCTTCGTTATCGCTATTTATAAATTTGAGAAATATTTGTTCTTGCCTACAAAAGAAATCTTTATTCGCATTATATGATTTTTTTAGATATTCGGCAGCCTTAGTGTATTCCTTCAATTGGAAGTACACTTTACCTCTTAAAAAGTCCATTGCATATTGAGGTGATTTAGGGGAAATTTTATCCAATTCGCACAACCATGTTTCTATTTCTTCCGAAATGTTCAGTTGTACAAGTTCATTGATAATTCTAACTATTATGATTTTGCTGTTTCTTTCGTTGTACTTATTACTATCTGTTGCCACCCACATATCTTTTAACTGTTGTACGAATGGCAAATGGTCTATACTTTCTCTTTTATCTGACATATCTATAAAGTTCAATATATCAAATAACTGTTGTCCTATATTCTTCATATTATCCATGTTTTATATTTTGACAATTACGTTTCCAAATCCTGCGCAATTAGCAAGCCCACGAATAAAATCTTCAAAACTTACTGCAAGCATAGTAATTTTATAATTGTTTTCTTGGTCTACATGAACAACACTCGGCTCACCTGCCAAACAGCATTTACGATAATCTAAAAATATCATATCATGTCCGGCAGAAGGAGTGGTACATATTGCAATGCCAATAGTAGGATAGCCCCATTCTTCTATCCAAAAACGATTTCCCATTTCTCCACAAAGAGAATATGGTTTGTTTTTATCAACGCCCATAATTCCGCTAATAGCAATATGATTATCAGCCCAGCAAGTTGGAACTGATGTCGGGAAACAAGTGTTAATCGGCATACCCCCATTGTGTTGTTGTACCAACGCAATATATGACTGAGGTAATTTATATCCCAATTCATTTTCCACTTCTTCCAATTGCTCATTAGTAGGGGTAGTACCAACATAGTATTTCTGCGCATACTCACTATCATTCCAAAAGGACATATCGAAATCTTCAAAAAAAGTTTTGTTCATATCTGTTCATTACTTTAATTAGCGATAATGTATTAATAAATGCACCCTTAGGTGTAAAATATTTCGATAACCGACACCCGGCAGGTGTGTTTCCTAATCTCTAATAGCTGTACCCTACGAATCATCCAGCGAATCAAGCGGATTGGGGATCTTGGCTTTGTGCGCACTCGACACATGAAGATATATGGCAGTGGTCTTTATATCGTTGTGCCCGAGCAGTTCTTGTATCGTATGCAAGTCTGTCCCTTGCTCCAAAAGGTGGGTGGCAAAGGAGTGGCGGAGCATGTGTACATGTACCCGGTGCTTGATGCCCGCACGCATGGCGGCTTCTTTCAGCACTTTCACCAATGCGCTTGCCGAGTACGGCTGTCCGGGCGTTTCGCCCTCAAACAGCCATTTCTTCGGGCGGTATTCACGGAAGTACCGCCGCAGCTCTTCCAGCAGCTTGGGCGAAAGCAGCGAGTAGCGGCATTTCTTGCCCTTGCCCATGACGCGCACGGACATCGTTTCACTGTTGATGTCTTTTGGTGTGAGGTTCAGCAATTCACTACGCCGCAATCCGGCTGAATAAACCAAGGAAATCATGCAGTGATGCTTGATGTTGGACAGTTGGTCGAGGATGCGTTTTATCTCGTTCTTGCTCAATACTTCCGGGACGGTCTTGTATTCTTTGGCTCGTGTGATGCCGCCGTAATACTGCCGTTTCCCGCCTTTCACCTGCTCGTAGTAGAACTTGATGGCGTTGATGCGCATATTCTGCTGTGAAACAGAAATTTTCTTTTCGTTTACAAGATAAAGAATGTACCTGTTGATGTCCGCCACTTTCAGGCGGTCGATGTTGCGCCCTTTGTGGTACTCCACGAAGTCGCTGAAATAAGCCCGGTAGGTCTTTATGGTGGATGGGCTGTAGCGTTTCTGTTCCAGCAGTTCCAGATAGCCTTCCGGCAGCGTGTATTCCCTCTTGGGTCTGGGATGCCGCACATATACCCGGCTGTAATCAATGTAGGCATGGGGAGAGTAGCGGTCGTAGAAATCCGACAGCTTGAAAACGGCAGCCGCCATGCAAGCGGAATCCTTGCCGGTCATTTCCACGCCTGTATCCTGGGCAAGCAGCAGGGGGATTGCCCCGTTTCCTGCATACTCTATCCGGACATAATCCACACCATCCTTTTCTTCCTTGTGAAGAACGATGCTTCCTCTTTGCCTCTGAGCCTTGTCCATGTCGTCGAATTTTGCTTCATGGCTTCAAAGGTAGTGAAAAAACGGTATATTTTGAACAATCGTTCAAAATATGGAAGTTAAAAAGACTAAACGGCGTCAGGCTTTAAGCAGGGAATAGATATAGCGGAAGTTTTTCTCCAGTTCGTCCACGTCCAGACCGTTCAGGAACGCCTGTTCGTAGGACAGTCCGAGAAAAATCTGCCGGAACAGGGTTGCCGCCTTCTGCACGTCCGTGTCGCTCCTGATTTCTCCGCTCTCTTTCGCCTTCCGTATGACTTTCTCCCAAAGTTCATAGTCCAGTTGGAAAATCCGCTCGATTTTTTGCCTGATGTCCGGATAGTACATGCGCACTTGCGAGAGAAAATGGAAGTAATAGGAATTAAGGCTGCAATCATGCGGGCTGTGGTTATCGCCAATCAGTTCGAGAATCCTTTTCATGGAAGCGGCTACTCCCGCCACGTATTGCCCGATAAATTCCGCCAACGTATCGGCGGGAGCGGCAAACTTGTTGTCCGGCTTGTGTATTTGCAGCACATACTTGTCCACCACAGCCATGAACAAGTCCAGCTTGTGCGGAAAATAATAGACGATGCCCGTCTTGGTCAGTCCGCAGGCTCTGGCAAGCGTGATGATGCTTGCCTTCTCATAGTTCATCCTGACAAATACCCCGAATGCCCTGTCAATGATTTCTTCCCGGTTGGTTATCATGCTGATGCGTAGGTTTATGTTTTTTGGTCAGCGAAGATAAGGAAATATTGTGTTTATGGCAAGCATTTGGCGCAAAACGATTAGATGAAGTGCAGCCAATGACCTCAATTTTCTCATAGACGGGCAACTTACGATGTTCTGAATTATATCGGACTCACGTTAGTCAATTGAAAAATAGGTTATTGCTATAACTAAAAAGATGACAACAACAATACTCCCCAATGCTATAAAGAGATAGTTGGGATAATGAAACTCAAGGTCCATATAAGGTATATGTTTTCGTTTTACATATTTACTCCATAGCCAAATAATATATTTGCCTATACTTCCCAGTCCTACAATATCAATCATTATTATCGTTTTTTGAAAATTCATTCCATATACTGCTTACATAGTCCATATCGTTCCGAAATTTTTGATTTTCCTTATTACAAAGGCTTCGAGTTTCATCATCTTATCTGCCATCAATCATTCCTGTTTCAGGAAATCAAGGTCGAAAAAGTAGTCCTTTTTATTTCGGGGATTGACATAAATGATTCCGCTTTTATGCAAGGCAAGAAAAACGCCCAAACTGCACTTGTCCATCAGTATGGGTTCGCTGAAAAACTGCGTCCGTTTACCCTTGTAATCCAAGATTGCTTTTACGATGCAATAGCAGCGTTCATAAGAAAACGGTTCATACATCCGGTCTGGATTCATAAGTGCTTCGCTGGCATTCGTACTCTGGCTGCGCCATGATTGGTAGGGCAAATCCGGTTCATCCAGTGAAGCAGGCGCATGTAAACGTGTTTTTAACGAATAAGCAGGAATGTCCATCCGGGTATAATGGACGGTTCGTTTGTTTTCGGAAATTTTGCAACTGTTCAAATCCACTTCCAACGCAACGCCTTTGGAACGGAGCCATTCCTTGTGTTTCTTTTTGTTGTCTTCTTCCCGCCTTTGGCTTCTCCGCATATTCCAGTACATAATGGCAAACGGAATCACCGCAAGGCTTCCGGTTACCAACATATAGCCGTATTTCCCCATATCCAAGAATATATAGGTTTGAATTATCAACAGAAACTCTATGGCTATTCCGATGTAGGAAAGGCATCCTAAAATATTGCTTTTAATGTTCATGGCCGTATCTTATTGCTAATGGTAAATAACCTGCCCGGTATTCAGCACACCGTCAGGCACATATCTAATCCCACTGCCCCAAAGATACGAAAAGAATCGGAAGGGCAAACCGGGTGGTCGGATGTTTTTTCAAAAGAAGCGGGCGGACACTTCACGCCACCCCATAGCCACTTGCCTCCCGTCCGCCGATTTCCCATTGCCCGGCAAGGCAGCCCGTTTACTTTCGTGCCGCAATCAATTTATTGTTTCACGATTTAATTCATTTGTATATGGACAACCTCAAGGACATGAAAGACGAAGTGCTGGTAATGACCAACGCTTCCGACGGCAACAAGCCCCATGTGGTAGAGCGCATCGAACAGGACGGCTCATTGAAGACCCAGCCGCTGGCAAAGGCCAAGCCCGACGGCGATTTCCTGAAAATCGACCGCAGCGAATCCATCCTCGAAGCCTTCTTCTCCAATTTCAAACGGCAGTTTGACAACCCGTCCGACTTCCGTTTCTACCACATCCCGGCGGAACTGCTTGCCGCCGCCAAGGATATGGCGGACTTGTTCCGCAAGCCGGAAGAGAACGCGGCCATGATTGACGGGTACAGGTTAGACCCGGAACAGCACGTGCGGAAACAGGACTTGCGGCAGGCTCCCGCCACCGAAGAACCCGCCCCGCAGCAATCCACGAAATGGAGCATGGAACAGGTGGACTGGCAGCAGCTCGCACGCATGGGCATCACGCCCGAATCGTTGGGCGAAATCGGTACGGCACGCCTGCTCAACGGGCATGAATCTGCCGTGCTTGACATCCGCACCAACTTCGAGGGCATCAGCTTTGAAACACCGGCCTGCATCCGGCTGGTGGAATCGCCCGACGGGAAACCCGTGCTCAACATCGAGTGCTGCAAACGGTATCCGGATTTGAAGGAGTACATGGGGACGGAACTGCCCCAAGAAGTGCAGGACAACCTGCTGAAAACGAACAACGCCGGACGAACCATTGACATCCGCCAACCTGACGGTACGGTGGAGTCCTGTCTTCTGTCCTTCAACCCCAAGACCAACCGCCTGCACCACCTTCCCATGCAGGATATGAAGCAGGTGCGCGAAATCAACGGGGTCGCGCTGACCGAAGACCAGGGACTACGGCTGATGAACGGCGAGTCCGTACTGGTCGAGGGCATGTGGTCTGAGCGAAGGCAGAAACATTACGACGCACGCCTCCAGTACAACGTCTGCAAGGGCGGCTTCGATTACGACTTCCGGGGGCTGAACCGCAAGGTGGAGCAGGGGCAGAGCCAGAGCGGACAGCGCGAAATCATCATCCCGCAGAAGCTGAAAGGGGTGGAACTGAGCCAGGAACAGAAAGATGCGTTGAAAGCAGGCAAGGCGGCGTATGTCAAGGGCATGTCCGACGGTGGCGGGGGCACGTTCAATGCCTACGTGCGCCCCAACTACGAGAAGATGAAGTTCGACTTCTTCCGCTGGAATCCCGACAAGAGCAAGAAGCAGTCGCAGGGACAGACTGGCGGGCAGCCGAAACAATCCGCGCAGACGGCGTCCCAGAACCGCCGTATCCGGAAGTCGGAGAAAAAGGGAGTCGGTGCATCACTCTAATTACTTACCTATAATATATAAGTGTATATGAAGAATGTTATCATCGCAGAAAAGCCGTCGGTGGCGCAAAGCATCGCGGCGATTGTAGGAGCCGGACAGCGGAAGGACGGCTATCTGGAAGGCAACGGCTGTGCCGTAACATGGGCTTTCGGGCATCTGGTCGGGCTGGCCATGCCCGAAGCCTACGGGTTTGCCGGTTTCCGGCAGGAGAACCTGCCCATACTGCCAGCCCAATTCACGCTCATCCCCCGCCAGAAGCGTGAGGGGAAGGAATACAAGGACGACCCCGGCGTAGTGCGCCAGTTGAACATCATCAAAGGACTGTTTGAGGGTGGCGACCGCATCATCGTGGCGACTGATGCCGGACGCGAAGGGGAGCTGATATTCAGATATATCTACCATTATTTAGGCTGCACCAAACCGTTTGTCCGCCTGTGGATAAGCAGCCTGACCGACAAGGCCATCCGCGAAGGGATGGAACGGTTGCTGCCGGGCAGCAATTATGATAATCTCTATCTTTCCGCCAAGGCACGCAGCGAAGCGGACTGGCTCATCGGCATCAACGGCTCGCAGGCGCTCAGCCTTGCCGCCGGGCGGGGCGTGTTCTCGCTCGGACGGGTACAGACACCCACATTGGCCATGATTTGCTCCCGTTATCTGGAGAACAAGTCGTTTGCCCCGAAGAAGTACATGCAGATACGCATCACGGTGGAGAAGGATGGCATTGCGTTCCATGCCACAGCGGAACAGCGTTACGAGGACAAGACCGCCGCAGACAGTGCGTTGGGCGAAATGAAAGCGTGCGGCACGCTCCGCATAACAGCACTTGCCCGGCGGGAGGTCAAAGAAGAACCTCCGCTGCTCTATGACCTGACCGCCCTTCAGCGGGATGCCAACACCCGGCTGGACTTCTCCGCCGACCGCACGCTCTCCCTTGCGCAAAGCCTGTACGAGAAAAAGGTGCTGAGCTATCCGCGCACCGGCAGCCGGTACATTTCCGAAGACGTGTTCGACGAAATCCCCTCGCGCATCGCCCTCTTGCGGCAACATCCGCGTTTCGGGCAGTATGCCGCGTCGCTTTCCGGCGCACCGCTCAACCGCCGCAGCGTGGACGGAGGGAAAGTGACCGACCACCATGCGCTGATTGTAACCGAAAACCTGCCCTCCGGCCTTTCCAAAGACGAACAGGCCATCTACGACATGGTCGCCGCCCGCCTGCTCGAAGCCTTTTCCGCCCCCTGCATCAAGGAGGTGACGGAAATCCATGCGGCGGTGGGCAGCAGCGAAGCGCAGGCCAAAGGCACGGTGGTCAAGTCCGCCGGATGGCGTGCCGTGCGCGGCGAAAAGGAAGAGGACGACGGCGGGGGTATGGCACTCCCAAATCTGGAACAGGACGAGACGCTCCCGATAAAGGCACTCGAAGCGGTAGAGCGGCAGACCAAACCCAAGCCGCTGCACACCGAAAGCTCGCTGCTCTCGGCGATGGAGCATTGCGGTCGGGAGATTGACGATGAGCAGCTACGGGCAAGCATCCGCGAGACGGGCATCGGAACCCCTGCCACCCGTGCTGCCGTCATCGAAACGCTGTTCGCACGCGGTTATATCCAGAGGGAGAAGAAAAGCCTCGTGCCCACCGACAAAGGCATGGCGGTCTATGAAACGGTAAAGGAGAAGAAGATTGCCAATGTGGAAATGACTGCTGCATGGGAGGACACGCTGGCACGCATCGAATCGGGCGAAGCCGACGCAGCCGCCTTCCGGCGCGACATCGAGGCATATACCGCACAGATTGTGACCGAACTGTTGGAAACCAAAGTGTCCGTAGCGCCTTCGGAAAGCGAATACCCGTGTCCCAAATGCCGGAACAGCCGGGTGCTGTTCTTCCCCAAGGTCGTCAAATGCGCCGATGTGGACTGTGGCTTTACCCTCTTCCGTAACAAGGGCGGCAAGGAACTGTCGGACAAACAGCTTGCCGAACTCCTGACCAAAGGCAGAACCGGTGTTATCAAAGGTTTCAAAAGCAGGGAGGGCAAGGCTTTCGATGCTTCATTGGTATTGCGCCCTGACTTCTCCGTGGGCTACGAGTTTGCCGACAAGAAACCATCCAAAGGCAAATCTGCCAAGCGGAAATAAACCCTCTTGCATCAACCCGGACTTGATGCAGGATAAGGCCGTACTTGATGTGCCATGAAGTCCGGCTTGATGGTACATCAGGTACGGCTTCATCCTATACCGGTATAAAATGTATTTTGTAACACGAATAAAAAGAAAAATCATGAATCCGAACAAACCGAACATCCCGGCTCCGGCAGTTGAGCCGGACGAACTGTCCTATTACCGTCTTACCCTGTTGTCCTACCTCCGCGAATCGCATCCCGAACTGGCGACGGACGAGGCTTTCATCCGTGCGCGTGCCGACCTTGCCGCCGAAGCATTCAGCAATGCTGTCCAGTCGGGCATGGATTATGACGAAGCCGTCAGACAAGCGGACGAGGTGCTGTTTAACGGGTTGCACTTTTCCCGGCTCGACACGCTCATCACCGTGCTGTGGAACGAGTTTGCCGACGAAGTGCCCGCAGGTCGCGCCCGCGAGGTAGCTCTCCAGCTCCTGCCCGAATGCGGCAGGGTGTTCAGCGGTTACGACCTGAGCGACGGTTTTGAGTTTACCCCCGACTTCGACCGGCTGTGCGGGGAACTGGCCGGTGTAATCTCAATCTGGCTCGAAGAAAATGGCATATAACAAGAAGGCACATCTTAGGGACAACATCGAGGCCATCCGCCTGATGTTCCGTCTGGAACGGGAGAGGCGTGCCGCCACACCGGAGGAGCAGACGGTATTGGCCGCCTACACCGGCTTCGGGGGCATCAAGGCGGTGCTGTCCCCTTTCGGCAAGCTCACCGACATCCTCCGCTGGACGCAGAGCGACCGCGAACTCTTTCCCCTTGTGTCGGAACTGCATGGCGTGCTCCGCGAGGGGGCGACGGATGAACGGGAATACAAACGGCTGGTGGACAGTGTGAAGGCATCCACCTTTACCGCGTTCTATACACCGCCGGAAATCATTAGTGCCGTCGCTTTCTCGTTGGAGGAGCACGGTGTGTCGCCGCACCGCTTCCTCGACCCGTCATCGGGCACGGGCAATTTCCTCTCTGCTTTCCAGCCGCATTTCTACAACGCCACCGCCGTGTCCGAAGCCACCGCGTATGAAAAGGACTTGCTCACGGGGCGCATCCTCCGGCAGCTTCAGCCCGGTACGGATGTCCGCGTGCAAGGGTTCGAGGAACTTCCCCCGCAGGACAACGGACGGTTCGATGTGACGGCAAGCAACATCCCTTTCGGCGACATCCGGGTATTTGACCCGTCGATGGACGATGGTTCGGCACGGCGTTTCGCGCTCGGTTCCCTGCACAACTATTTCTTCGTCAAGGGGCTGGATGCCGTGCGCGAGGGCGGCATCGTGGCTTTCATCACCTCGCAAGGGGTGATGAACTCCGCGATGGGCACTCCCGTGCGCCAATATCTGATGGAAAGGGCGCGGCTCCTGTCCGCCATCCGCCTGCCCAACAATCTCTTTACCGACTATGCCGGTACGGAGGTGGGCAGCGACCTCATTGTGTTGCAGAAGGACACGGCATCCGGAAGGGAATACACCGGCCTTGAAAAAGCCTTCGTGGAAGTCAGCACGCAGGCCGACGGCACGACCCAGAATGAATACTTTGAGCGTACCGCCGCCATTGTTCATACGCGCGGCCATGTGGGAACCGACCCTTACGGCAAACCGGCACGCGTCTTCCTGCATGACGGGGGCATGGATGCCATCGCCGCAGACCTGAAATGGATGCTGGACAAGAACCTGTCGGAAAACCTCGACCTTGACCTTTATCTCCGCTTCTCGCCGGTGCGTGAGTTGCGCGAACTGGCGGAAGTACGGGCGGAAAGTCTTCAGGAACGCATTGCACAGGTGCGGGCGTTATCCAAGCCGGAACAGCGGCGTGTCGCGACGGAAACGCCGGAGGCGGTTGTGGAAGAACCGCCCATTGTCCGCTCTGAACCGGAGAAACCCGTCACGCAGGAGCCACTGATGTCCCTGTATGACCTTTTCGGCTTCACACAGGAGGAACGGCAGGCGTTCAGCACCGGACGGAAGCCCAAGCGGAAGAAGAAGCAGGAGACCCCGCAGCTCTCCCTGTTCGACATTGTGGAACCGCTCAGCGGCCAGTCCGTACCCGGAAAAGGGGATGCCATTGCCGCATCGCCCGCAGAAAAGCCTGCCCGGACTGCACAGCCCGAACCGGCAGCCGCACCCCAAGCCCCGTCGGAAGAAGAACTCCGGGAACGGGAGCGCCGCCGGGCGGAGGAAGAGGCCGCACGGCAGGAGCGCATGAAGCCACGCCCCTTCACCGGTGAAAGGCTGGAGCACTACCGGAACGGCTCACTGGTGAATATGGACGGGCAGATTGGCTACCTCTCCGACATGGATAGAATCCCCGTGTTCCATCCGCTGGAACTGCCTGCCCGCCAGCAGCAGCGTGCCGCATCCTACATTGAACTTCGCGACACTTACCACCGCCTGTACAACGACGAAGCGGAACACCGGCAGGAGAACGGGGAACTGCGTGCGGGCCTGAACGGGCTGTACGACGGCTTTGTCCGTCAGTTCGGCAACCTGAACGACAAGAAGAACATCGACCTGTTCCGCATGGATGCCGATAACCGGGAAATCCTCGCCTTGGAGCGTTACACCGACGGCAAGGCGGTCAAGGCAGACATCTTCGACCATCCCGTATCGTACAACGTGAACGAGATTACCCACACCGACGATGTGCACGAGGCATTGGCGGCCTCGCTCAACAAGTACGGCGAGGCAGACATGGAATATATGGAATCGCTCACCGACAAACCGCAGGCACAATTGCTGGAGGAACTGCGCGGCAGGGTGTTCTACAACCCGCTGGCAAAGCGTTTCGAGATTGCCGACCGCTTCATCGCGGGCAATGTCGTGGCAAAGGCGGAGTATGTCGAAGAATACTTGCGGACGCATCCCGACGATGCCGAATCGCGCGTTTCGCTTGAAGCATTGCGTAAGGCGGCACCGGTACCCATTCCTTTTGAGGAGCTGGACTTCAACTTCGGCGAACGCTGGATACCGGCTGCCGTGTACAGCCGCTATGCCTCATGGCTGTTCGACACCGACGTGTCCGTCCGCTACAACGCCAGCGCGGACGAGTACAATATCCGTGCCTCCGAACTCAGCCCGCGTATCTATAACCAGTACGCAGTCCGTTCCGAAACGCGCCTGTTCAACGGCGTGGCCCTCATGCGCCACGCCATCCACAACACCACGCCCAACATCACCAAGACCGTCACGGACAAGGACGGCAAGGATATCAAGGTGCGCGACCCCGAAGCCACGCAACTGGCCAACAGCAAGATTGACGAGATACGTGAAGGCTTCTCCGACTGGCTTATGGGGCAGTCGCCGGAGTTCAAGAAGAAGCTGGAGGACATGTACAACCGCAAGTTCAACTGCTTCGTGCGCCCCAAGTTCGACGGCAGCCACCAGACCTTTCCTGACCTTGACTTGAAAGGGTTGGGCATCAAGGATTTGTATCCATCTCAGAAAGACTGTATCTGGATGCTGAAGATGAACGGCGGCGGCATCGCTGACCATGAGGTGGGTGGCGGCAAGACGCTGATAATGTGCGTCGCCGCCTACGAGATGAAGCGGCTCGGACTGGCGCACAAGCCGCTCATCACCGGTCTGAAGGCGAACATCCACGAGATTGCGCAGACCTTCCGCACCGCCTATCCCCATGCCAAGATTCTCTATCCGGGCAAGGAGGACTTCACGCCCGACCGCCGCGTGGAAATCTTCAACCAGATGAAGAACAACGATTGGGACGCCATCATCCTCTCGCACGAGCAGTTCGGCATGATACCGCAGTCGCCCGAAATCCAGCGCGACATCTTGCAGCAGGAACTGGACAGCGTGGAGGAAAACTTGGAAGTCTTGCACCAGTTAGGCAGTGAGGTAACCAATGCCCAACTCAAGGGCGCGGAAAAGCGCAAGATGAACTTGGAAGTCAAGCTTAAGGAGCTGACGCACGAGATAGAAACCCGCAAGGATGATGTGGCGGACTTCAAGCGCATGGGCATCGACCACATCTTTGTCGATGAGAGCCACCGCTTCAAGAACCTCATGTTCACCACGCGCCACGACCGTGTGGCGGGGCTGGGCAACTCGGAGGGCAGCCAGCGTGCGCTCAACATGCTCTTTGCCATCCGCACCATCCAGCAGCGCACCGGCAAGGACTTGGGAGCCACATTCCTGTCGGGGACGACCATCAGCAACTCACTGACCGAGCTGTACCTCCTGTTCAAATACCTGCGCCCCAACGAACTGGAGCGGCAGGGCATCCGCTCCTTCGACGCATGGGCGGCGGTGTTCGCACGCAAGTCCATCGACTACGAGTTCTCCGTGACCAACGAGATTGTGCAGAAGGAACGCTTCCGCTATTTCATCAAGGTGCCCGAACTCGCCTCGTTCTATTCCGAGATTACCGACTTCCGCACGGCGGAGGACATCGGCATCGACCGCCCGAAGAAGAACGAGATACTGCACAACATCGCGCCCACGCCCGACCAGCAGGAGTTCATCGCCAGGCTCATGGAGTTCGCCAAGACCGGCAACGCCACCGTATTGGGCCGTCCGCCGCTGACCGAGAAGGAAGAAAAGGCCAAGATGCTCATCGCCACCGACTATGCCCGCAAGATGTCGCTTGACATGCGGCTCATCGACCCGCTGAAATATGACGACGACCGCGACAACAAGGCGACCCACTGCGCCGACATGATTGCGCAGTATTACAACCGATACGCCGAGCATAAGGGCACGCAGTTCGTGTTCAGCGACTTGGGCACGTACAAGCCCGACCAGTGGAACCCGTACAGCGAAATCAAGCGCAAACTGGTCGAAGACCACGGCATCCCCGAAGACGAGATACGCTTCATTCAGGAAGCCAAGACCGAGAAGAAGCGCAAGGCGATGATTGAGGCGATGAACGAGGGGCGCATCCGTGTGCTGTTCGGCTCCACCGAAATGTTGGGCACGGGTGTCAATGCGCAGAAAAGGTGTGTGGCCATCCATCACTTGGACGCACCGTGGCGCCCAAGCGACCTCCAGCAGCGCGACGGGCGCGGCATCCGCAAGGGCAACGAGGTGGCGAAGCTCTATGCCGATAACAAGGTCGATGTCATCATCTATGCGGTGGAGAAGTCATTGGACAGCTACAAGTTCAACCTGCTCCACAACAAGCAGCTTTTCATCACCCAGCTCAAGCAGAACCGCATGGGCAGCCGCACCATCGACGAGGGCAGCATGGACGAGAAGGGGGGCATGAACTACTCCGAGTATGTGGCCATCCTCTCCGGCAACACCGACCTTTTGGACAAGGCGCGTCTGGAAAAGAAGATTGCCGGACTGGAGGGCGAGCGCAAGGCGTTCCAGCGCGGCAAGGGCGATTCGCGCATCCGGTTGGAGACCCTGTTGGCCAACCAAGCCTCCAACAGCGACATCATCGCGAGGGCGCGGCAGGACATGGCCGACTTCGAGAGCCGCGTGCAGTACGACAAGGATGGCAAGAAGCTCAACCCGCTGAAGATTGACGGGGTAACGGGCAGCGACCCCAAAGTCATTGCCGCCCGGCTGCACGAGATAGAGGACAAGGAGCGCACGCACGGCCAGCCGGTTCCCATCGGCTCCCTCTACGGCTTCGAAATCGTGGTCAAGACCGACACCACCGTCAAGGAGGGATTGGACTTCTGCGAGAACCGCTTCTTCGTGCGCGGCGCGGGCAAACTCCTGTACAATTACAACAACGGACGCTTGGCAGCCGACCCGCAGACCGCCTGCCGGAACTTCATCAACGCTTTCGACAGCATCCCCCGCCTGATTGAGAAATACACGCGGGACAATGCTGACATTGAAAAGGAAATTCCCGTCCTGAAGCAGGTCGTGGATGAAACATGGAAAAAAGAGGATGAGTTGAAGCAACTCAAGGCCGAGCTTGCCACGCTTGACCGCAAGATATTGCTCTCCTTGAAATCCGTCGATGCGCAGGAGGCCAACACTGAAGGGGTAACGGAAATCCGGCCGGAGCCGCAAGCTCCATCGGTGGCGCAACCCGCCCCCTCAATGCCCGGCGACCCTGCCGTCCCGGCAGCATCCGAACCATACGTCCACCGTATGCCCGACTACATGGCACATGCGGCGGAGCGCAAACCGCCGGTGCTGTCAGCCATGCCCAAGACCATCAGCATCAAGGAGCTGATGAGCGCGGGCAAGGAAAAGGTCGTAATCGGCGGCATCCCCCAACCGGAAGACGGCACGGAGAAGCCGCAGGAAAAACCGAAATGGAGGATGAAGCTGTGAGCGGGGTACACTTAATGAAAAACTTGGCAACTACATATAGTAAGGTGGTTGCCAAGTTTTCTATTTCAAATCTCGCCAATACATTCTTTATATGTTTTTCACCAAAATGTATATTGAGCCTTGAACTTCGCATAAACCTTCTTTGCCGCCTCCCTTTCTTCCTTGCTTTCAGGTTTCAAGTGAGCTATCTTCTCCGCAAAGCGTTTAGCGTCCTTACCGGTAACTACCGGCGTTTCTTTAATCGGTCGAGCCATAAATCCCTGTATGTTGTAAATTATATCTTGTTTTCAATTATCGAAATGAAATCGTGCAATTTCTTTCCAACTTGATTCGCATCAGGTATCCGGCTATATGCCAGATAATTTAATTCCCGTTCATAATATCCGCCCAATTGCTTCCATAGCTCATTGAATGAACCAAGAAGGGGAGATTCTTTAATGGGTGTATGTTTCCATTTTTCCGGTGAGTCAAACATTTGTCGGTCATGCGCCGCCAGTTCTTGCAGGTCTTTAATGAAATCCTGTTCCACATATTCCATACATTCCCTATCGTCAAGCAGAAAATAGATATCATAGAAATGGCGGATTTTCCCGGTTAATCCTTGCACCGGATTATCCATAAAGGAGAAACGGAGCAGCGAAACGACTTTCTCGCACAAGGTGCGCCGTTTGTCCAGAATGTTCAGTTCAAACGGATGCAGGTCATATTCTTCAATGAAAGAGTCCATACCTGTATTTTCAAGGTAGGAAGTGATAAAGCTCTTTATTTGCCGTCTGACATATGGATAAGGATTGGCAAACGAATTTATTTCCACGACTACACGGTTGGCGACAAAATCAAACAACGGGTCATGGACGCTTGCCGGATATTGGTACAAGGCTTTCCGATAACGGGAACCCTTACTTGTCAGTTTAGGCACAACCTGTTCCTGCAAGCCTTGGGTCATTTCTTTGCAGACCTTGGAAATCAAAGTCTTTATCTGATTTCCGCTCAACTTTTGCGTGAGTACAGCCACATCCACATCTTCCGAGAAGCGGTTAATCAATCCGTACCCTTTTGACAAGGATGTGCCGCCCTTGAACACCGTGTTCTCCATATAAACGCTTCGGGAGAGTTGTTGCAATATCTTGCTTATCCAATAGTCTTTTTCGATATAGACCGGTGCTATATGGTAATATTCGGAAGCCGCGCGTATTGCATCTGCTAACAGTTCAGGTTGTTTTTCCAGTATCATTCAATCCTCCATTTCTTTTTATTAGGCAATGTATCTTCATTTATTCCCAATTTATAGACCGTTACTGGATTCAATGAATCCCATAAAGGTTGCGCTTTCGCCATACCGCAATCGTTCTCGATGATGGTTCCCAACAAGGCGCGTACCATTGGCGGATAGGCCTCGGCCAAGGCAACCATCTTTTCCTTCTCCCTCCTGCCAAGTTCTCCTACCAGAAAAGCTATGCGCCTGTATGATGCCTCTATCGTGGTGTCGGGTATTTCCTTGATGAAGCGGATGGCATCCAATAATTGCAGGAGCGGAATATTGTCTTTGGTTATCGGGTTAGGTTGCAGGACAAAGCAGACGGTGAATATATCCCGTTGTTTCTTGTTCCTGCGTTGGTTTGTGCCGATTTGGATGATGTTGGGCACTTGTGTAGTAAGCCCCAACCGATTAAAGACGGAGTAACCGGTCAAATATCCGATGCGCTTTCCGTTCTTTTCCAACAAATCCTTCACCAACTCTTCTTGTCTGGGTTTCAACGTTCCGAACACGCTCTTTTTAGGCTTGTAGAACCGTCCTTTGGATATTTTAGCCAAGTAGCCTTCACCCGCCAGCCGATTCAGCATTTTAATGATGCTTTCGCTCGTTTCGGCAGGCAAGTTTAAGTCCCGGTAGGTAAACACATAATCGGGCTGAAAATCTTCCAATCGTTTCTGTACTTCTCTTGTGATAATCATAATCCCATGTCCTTGGTTGTCGGTGCAAAGATAAGAAATATTCTTGTTTTTACGACACAAAACTGGAATTTTATTAGAAATGGCTCCACCCTGTCCTCCCGACAGAATGAAGCCGGTTGTTTAACCTAATTAGCGGGAACTTCCTGCTTCACAGCGGTAGAGAGTATCCCTGAACGATGAACATCCAAGATGCATTATCCACAATCATCTGAGAGTTCTTTTTCTTCTGTTTCTTTCTCCCCGCCGTTTTCATCCATTTCTTCGGGCAT
The DNA here is from genome assembly GCF_019052435.1 of Bacteroides sp. MSK.20.12. Classification (NCBI taxonomy): domain Bacteria; kingdom Pseudomonadati; phylum Bacteroidota; class Bacteroidia; order Bacteroidales; family Bacteroidaceae; genus Bacteroides; species Bacteroides sp. MSK.20.12. Next base: position 43,200 of record NZ_JAHQVH010000009.1, read on the forward strand.
CGGATAAGTTTCCGACAGCTTGTCCTTCCGTGCCTGACGCTTGATTTCGTTCTCGTCGAAGTTGTTGCGGATGAACTCGTGCAGGTCTGATTCCTTGTAATAGGTCTTGTGGTATATTGAATGGAATTTCAATGCCCCGTTGTTCCGGTATCGCTGGAGCGTGCGCTTGCTGATGCGCAGCAGTTGGCACACCTCCTGGTTGTCGTACAGCCGTTCCCCGTTCAGGTAGTTCAGGTGCTTCTGCCGGTTCTCCGCCTTGTCCAGCTTGCGCGATATGCGGTAAAGTTCACCCATGATGCGCTCCATCCACGCCTCAAATTCAGTCTTGTCCACTAACATGGCCGTTCCTCCTGTGCTTTTATACCTCGCCCAGCATGTAGCTGTTCGGGCTGTCGGGTGATTTCACAATGATTTCCTTTTCCCGCATGAAGCGGATGTAGCTCTTGGCCGTGCGTTCCTTCACCTCGAACGCCGCCTGAAGTTCTTCCGAAAGCTCCATGTAGCCGATGAAGCGTTTCCGGCTGAACAGTTCGCGTGCTACCGCCACGAGTTCCTCTTCCTTGCGCCTGTCCTTTTCCTCTTTCGGTTTCTCGCCCAGATAGGCGTGCATCGCCTTCTCCTTGTCCCATGCGAATTGCATGAGCGGTACATCCAGCGGGCTGCCGTCCCGTACTTTCAGGGCTTTCACCACCGAAACGGCGGGGTTCGTGTCCTTTTCGATGGAGAGGATGGCGGCAGCCTTGCGTTGCAGCTCGCTGCCCAAGTGCCCGCGCAGCTTCAGCCCGTTGGGGATGAAGTGCAGCACCGTGACGATGCACGTGTTGTAGATGCCCGCCAGCCGGTAGAGTTCCTCCACGACGGCGATGCTCTCCGCCTCGTCGTTGGCGCAACGTATCAGGTCGGCGATGCCGTCAATCACCACCAGATGGATGCCCCCGTACTGGTAATGGAACTTGTCCATGCTGAGCACGATGGACTTCAGCCGCTCCTTGCGGCTCATTCCCGTCAGGCAGTATGCCTTGAACCACTCCGGCATCGTGTCGCGCCCGCAACGGCGCAGCAGGGTACTTACGTTCTTGTATAGTTGCACCTCGCTCTGTTCGGTGTCATAGAACAGCACCGCCTTGCCTTTCGGGTTCCCTTCAATGGAAACGCCCAGCGTGTCGATGCCCTCCGCGTTTTCCGGTTTCACAGCACCGGCAATCAGGGCGGCCACATAGTTGCTTTTCCCCGTACCCTCCCCGCCGGTGATGCAGAGCAGGTTCCCTTGTGTTCCCAGCGGCACATCGTTCACCGATACTATCATTTGTGCCACAGGTGGCGGGTTGTTGAAATCCAACTCGCATGATTTTAATGCTGACATATCTTCCTTGTATAATGAATCCAAATGGTTTAAGAACAATTTCAATAAATCGTCGTGCGTGTGTCCCAACGCAAAATAATCCGTTACATCCTTTTCTTCTTTTGTTCCTGACAGTGGCAGCAAAAGGCGTTTCAATGCAAACGGCTTCAATTCTTCCTGCCGTTTGGCGGAAACTTCCAGACCGGTCTTGTCCATATCATACAGCAGGACAATGTGTTTGAACCGGTAGGAGAGCAGCATCAGCACAGAGGTAGGGATGACCGTCGTTTCCGAATTGAAACAGATGGCATGGAATCCGTTTGCCGCAAGGCTCATCACGTCTTTCTCACCGCCTGTGATAAACAACAAATCCCCTTTGGCGGATAATTGGTCAAGTCCGAAGCAGTAATTGTCGCCCAAATCTCCGGCATAGAGGAAACGCATCTCCGAGCGCGGGCGGTAGATTTTAATGTATTTGTCGCCTACATAGCCATACATCGGTTCCTGTGCCGTTTCAGTCAAGGTATAGCTTTTCCCTTCCTGATTGACGGAACTGAACGAATGCAGAGGCCGTACATTATATTTATTTAATGTATGCTCCGTGATTCTGGATTTGCTCCAAAATATCCGGTCTGTTTCATTGAACGCCCTTGGTACGATATTATACGGGCGTATTTTCTTTATCACCTGTTCCGGCGTGGGCGGACAAACTACCTGAACGGAAGATGTGTCCACACAATTTTCGTAACCGTCCGCCAACCCCAAATGCAGGTCATGGTCAATGATGCGCATGATTTCAACGAAATCCTTCGCGTTCCTGCAACTCAGCCCCGTCATTGTCCCTACCAACTCGAAGCAGTCCCCGGAATATTCCTCATTGCCGAAATCCTTCATCTTATACACCGAATGCCGCCGGTCATAATATACGTTGCACGATGCCTTCGTATCCTTATATAAAGGATTCAGGAACTTCTTACCGATGCGGAACGGCACGGGCAGGTAGTGTCTGAACACCGAAAGCCCCCTGTCCGTCGCCTGCAAAATATCCTCCTTATTCATTGTCTTCGTCCTTTGTTATATCCAACAACCGGTTCTTCTTGTAAACGTCTATCAGGTGCGGTTCACACGTGATAACCTTTTCCCGTACCTTTTTCTCTATTTCTGAGAGCTTGTACAGGCACTTGCGGCGGAACACCGAATACTCTACCAGTCCGTCGCTCCTTAACCGTTGCAGGGTGCGTGTGCTGATATGGAGCATATCGGCCACTTCTTGACTGTCCAGCCATACATCGTTGTCAAAGTCGCAATCCTGCAACTTGTGTTCATTCTTGGTAATGAACTCAGCGATTTTCGCTATTTGCCCCATCATCTTTTGATAGGCGGCACTTTCCATTACGATAACTTCTGTCATAATCCTAATTATTGAAATGTTTGCCGCAAAGTTCCCGATAAGTCAAAATCCGCATGGTATACTATACGTGTACTACACCATAATTTTTTTGTTCCTGCATTTTTTTTTGCGGGAAAATGCGAGGTCAATCCGTTTCGGTCAGGAGTAAGGTTAATAGGTTCAAAATTAGTTCAGTGCAAGGTGCAAGCCTATTTATATATATAGGCTCGCACCTTGCACTTGAAAAAAAGGCTGAAAAAAAATATTGTCAAGAACTTGCATGTTTCAAAAATGTGTAGTACTTTTGCACTCGCAATCGAAAGGTGACACGGTGGTGTCATAAGCTACGAAAATTGACAAGATGAAATCGTAACCAAGTCGTAACCATTAAATTTCAGGTTACGCATAAGTTACTGATTAAAAAGATATTATAAGCGGCAGGTACGATTACCGTCCGCACCGCTTCTTAAGAAAGCGAAACAAAGAAAAAGCTCTGTAATTCAATGATTACAGAGCTTTTTTATTTCACTTTTCTACTTTGTACACAGTTGGCTATCTAGCCGGAAGTCATATTCTCGAAGCTAACTTCAAGGTTTTCAAATCATAGATTAAGATTTCATCCTTATCTGTTTTGTCATACTTGTTATTATTGTTTGTATCATAATAACCTGCGACGACAAGTTTACCTGTTTGTGTATTGACAACAAAAAATTTATCTTCCGTTAATTGAGTCATTTCTTTTCCGAGCGTATCGCACTCCCCCATAAGGTATTGTACCTTCCAATTCATTTTTCCTGAATGAAAAAGTTATAGTTTTTACTTCACGCCCTTCATCATTGCTCTTTGAATGATAAAAAGTTTCCTATTGTAAATTGAATAATCATATTTTAAATGTATTATTCGAGATTTTACCACAATTACTACTACAAAAGTCAATTAAATATCACACCTTTGTACTCACTAAAAATTAGAACGATATATGAAAGAAGTAATATTTGTAATTTTAGAAGGGTTCGCCGACTGGGAAGGCGCATATATAGCTACCTGTTTGAATCAGGGAGTCAAGCCCGGAAATCCTATTAGTTATAAAGTGAAAACCCTATCAATAACCCAAGAACCTGTAAGTTCAATAGGCGGATTCAGAGTGCTGCCTGATTATGGGCTAAAAGATATGGCGGAAGATTATGCGGGGCTGGTGTTAATTGGCGGTATGAACTGGTTCTCACCTGAAGCTGAATTAATAGTCCCACTTGTAGAAAAAGCTATTAAAGAAAAGAAATTAGTTGCCGGAATATGTAATGCTTCTGTTTTTCTGGGTATGCACGGTTTCCTTAATGAGGTAAAGCATACCAGCAATACGCTCAATTATCTAAAACAGTATGCTGGGGATAAATATACAGGCGATTCGAACTATATCAATGAACAAGCTGTAAGAGACGAGAATATTGTAACTGCCAACGGAACCGGGCAATTGGAATTTTGCAAAGAAATATTATATGCATTAGAAGCTGATACTGCCGATGCGATAGAGGAAAGTTATCTGTTTTATAAAAACGGATTCTGTCCGGGAGCATAAAATGAATGAAAGAATGACCATTCTTAAAAAAGGAATATTTAAGCAATCAGAAAGAGAGACAATAGCATAACGATTTAAGAAAAATAGAAAAAAGCCCGGCATCTGTCGGGAGAAAGTTCTTTATTATTATCATTTGGGACATATATCATCCAAATAGCAGCTATTTTCCATTATTCATTCACCATTCAACATAAAATATTAAGATAACCGTTCTTTTTATTATTCCTATCCTTTCTAACAGTTATGCCAAACTAGAGAAAAACCACCCTCAAAAAGACCAGTTTCAGCTTCCTCACCGATGACAAACAAGTTCCTCGGTGAGGAAGCTAGCGACGCACACCGAGGAACACCCCGCTCCTCACCGAGGAACGAACGCTTTGCCAACAAGAAAAGATGCATTCCGTATGTAGTTTTATGCGAAATAGACCTGTATTTCCGCATATTATTGCACTATTTTATGCCGTTTATTCACTGGTTCATTGTTTTTAAAGTTGCTATTCTTTTATACAATCTTAAAAATAGCACATTGAGACTATAAAAGCGCTGTCTCTTAGTATCTCTTATATACTATGAGTTTTATTCTACGATAAAGCTCTCCGATTTGAAATTACTATAAAACCTACCGGAAGTTGCCGTAAATTTCAATACACAATAGTCGGGTTCTGTCACTCCTTCCGGGTAATACATGGTATCACCCTCCTGCCAAATCATTTCTTTGCTGGCACTGTCTGTCAATACTTCCATTGTACCCCGCAGCATCGCACCTCTAAAAAATCTTGTATCACAAAAGTAAATACACGCATGATTGTTTTCCCGGTATTGCGCCACACGCATGGATGAAGTATTCGTTGTCAGATAAATCGTTTTTATCCCTTCCCTTTTTCTTGGCTGCAACATTGCCTTGATATTAGGAAATCCCTCCCTGTCTATAGAACCGATAAAAGCTGTTTTCAACTTATCAATCATGTTCCCTACTGTTTTTTCTGCGTCTCTCATCATTTCATTTTTTATTGTTAGTTATTATCTGATGCGAAAGTAGAGAAATAGAAGAGGAACGGCGTAATAAAAAGAAAGGGGAAAATAGTACTTTTTACGGTTTATGTGTTTTCCGATAAAGTAATGGAGTTTCTCCCGTATGTTGCCGGAAGCTGCGAATAAAATAGGAGACCGTTGAAAAGCAGAGTTCAAAAGCAATATCCGATATAGGGACGTTTGTATAAACGAGCAGTCTTTTAGCCTCATCCATCACTTTATTCTGAATATATTGTTTGGCGCTGAACCCCATTGTCGAGGTTACCATCTCATTCAAATAGTTTGAAGTAATGCAGAGTTTATCCGCATAATACTGAACCGAGTGTTGCTCTTTCGAATGGATATTTACCAAATTCATGAATTTACTTACATGATTATTAGACGCTTCTCTGCTCCTGCCCTCCTCTATCGAAGTCATTTTAAGATAAGCCCGGTCCAATAACATCAGGACTTCATAAAGCAACGCTCTCAATACATGCACATCGTTTTGCTGATACGAGTCGATCTCCATCTTTATATGATGCAAAATTTGGAGTATACGGGCATAAAGCTCATCTGGCAAATGCAGTCTTGATGAAAAGCTTTCCAGCTGAAAAAACGAAAGATGCTGTACAAACAAAGAATCTTTAAAGAGGGAAGACAAGAACTCTTCCTCGAAAATCAGCGCATAACCATTGATGATATGACGCGTATCCCAGTTCCGGATTTCTCCCGGTTTAGAGAATAGAACGTCACATGGGGTTACTTCATAGGTTTGGTTATCGACAGAAAACGTCCCTTTACCTTCTGTTATAAAAGTAACATCATAATAATTCAACGTGTGAATAGCACTTTCAGCCAAGAACTTCTTCACATATTTCAGTTCTACCACATCGACCAAAAGTTCGCTTCCATACTTATTCTTATAAAAAGTATATCGAGGTATTGAGTTTTTCATTTGGAATACAAAAATAATATTCCTTACCAAATAATCCAAAGACTTTTCAAACTCAATTTTGAATAGTCAATGAACCATCTGATAAGGAATACATAGAAAAATAGATGTCCAGGTTATATTTCCTATTTAGAACTTCCAGCCATATATCCCAAACTGGTTACATCGGCACCCAGATAATGAGTAATATACTTCAAAGGTACCCTGTACAGAATATCTGGGATTTCTGCCAATAAAGAAAGATACCTCTCTCTTACCGTCAGTTTACGAACGTTCATATTCTCTTCTTCTTTAAAATAGAACTGATATTCCATCAGTTGACGAACCAAGTTGGCAAACGAAATAGATGTTGCGCACAACTCTTCAATCTCCTCTTCGCTGATGTAATAAGCAGCACATTTCGTCAGCGCCTTTACAGCATACTGACTGGAGTTATAGCACAATACAGCATCCCCTTCAGATAAAAACCGGATGGTTCTGTCCTCTCCTTCATGGGTCGTGTATGTATGCAGAATGCCGGAAACAATAATATACAAGCTCTGCTCGGGCATTGTGGCAGATGCAATCGTTTCTCCTTTATCCAGATACACCATTTCCATACGAGCCAACAGCTCTTTCACTTCTTTTTCATCAACCTGATACTCAAAACAGAGTTTCTTCAAATAAGCTTCCATACAAAATAGATTTTAGTTAATATATGTCACTTAAAAACACCTAATTCGACATAGCAGGCATCAATGTGCCTCTCAAGTATAATTTCCTTTGCGTATATCGCAAATACCAGATACAAATCAATAATGAAACCACCGTTGAAATGGGTGGAGCAAATCCCATGATAAACAGCGACGAGCTATCCATCTGACTGAACCAGTATGACAATGGTATACGGAACAGGAAAGTAGCTATCAGACTGTGAATCATCGGGAATAACGAGTTCCCTTGTCCGCTGAAATAAGAATTGATGCAGAACACAAAACTGACTACGATACAGTCGATGCTATATCCCCGCAGGTACTCTGCTGCCATTGCCACCACAGCGGCATCTTTCGTAAAGAAAGCGGTAAGCGTCTCCGGCAGGAATTGCGAATACACGCAAACCGACACACCGAAAACAAGAGCAATCCCTATTCCGGAAGCAAGACATTTATTCATTCTCTTGATAAGTCCCGCCCCGTAATTTTGTGCAGTCATGGTTGCCACAGCCGATGATATAGCCATCGGAGGCAGCATGGCAAACACTATGATTTTCTCAACAACACCTAAAGAAGCAGACGCAATGACTCCCATCTGATTCACAATGACAGTGATTATCAGAAATGAAACATTGATTAAAGCATCTTGCAAAGCAATAGGCGCTCCCAATACCATGATCTTTTTAGACAGATTCCGGTTCAAACGGATATCCTTCCGTGAGAAATCAAAGTGGAATCCATGCCGGTATAAGAACCAAAGCGCTATTCCAAAGCTAACGCCTTGCGCGGTTACAGTAGCAATAGCCGCTCCTGTAGCTCCCCAATGGAAATAGCCGACCAGTATAAAATCGAGCACTATATTGATTATACATGCCAAGCCTACAAAATAAAGCGGTGTCTTTGAATCACCCAATCCACGCAGGATACCACATACAACGTTATATCCTATTATGAACAGAATACCAGCCGAACATACCAGAATATAGTTTTTAGTATCAGCCATCGCTTCCGCAGGCGTGTGCATCAGTTCGGTTATCTGCCCATGAAATGCCACCATGACCAAGGTCAGCAAGACTCCTACGATTGAAAATAGCCACACGGAAGAACCGATTGTAAAAGCTACTTTCCGATCATCTTTTGCTCCGATGGCGATAGCAATCAATACGGTTGTGCCTGTCGTAATGCCAAGAATAATACCCGTAATCGTCTGCATCACCTGACTGCCGATAGCCACAGCCGCCACACTTGCCGAATCATCATATTGCCCCACAACAAACAAGTCGGCTCCACCATAAAGTGCCTGAAGCACATTGGCAATAAGAAAAGGCACTGCAAATTGCAGCAATACCTTCGGAACACTTCCTTGTGTCAAATTTAACTCTTTCATAGTTTCTCCGCTACTTTACCTCTTATCTTAAATTATTACAATAAAAAATAGTGCCGGACAAGCGAATGATTTACACCATTCATCTTATCCAGCACTATAATTATCTATTATAGCACCCTCCGATGAGGATTTTTATGCCTGTCCCTATTTTCGGGCTGCAAATATGGGCTTTGTTTTTATAACTACCAAATTATAACTGATTTTTATTTTTGAATGGTACAATCAGGTATCAATGTGAAGCTTTTATTGCAGCCGCTTTTCTACTCCCGGAAGCGGAAGAAAGCAGCCAATCGGTCCGGATTCAGCGTATAGCGGGCACGTTCTTTTAAAAGTGGTTCGGCGTTCATCACTGCACAAGAATGAGATACTACTGACATCATCTCCCAATCCTTCAGTGAATTTCCGACAACCAATACTTGGTCAAGGGGAAAAGCTAAAGCCTTGCATATATGAAGCACTCCTTTCCGTTTGTCAACGTCCTTATGGATAACCGTAATAAGAGGTGGTTTATAAAACACCTGATAAGGTTTCTCTTTTAAGCGAGAAAGAATATTTATTCTCTCTTCCTTATCATAAACCAGCATGCTGTATTTATAGACTTGACCTTCATAGCTATGCGCCGTTATCTTTGCGGATTCTTCGTTTATGTCCAGTAGTAATTCAACTGGCATACACCGGTTCTGCCCGGCATATACCAGTAATCCACCATCAGCAAACACCCCTCCTTCAAACAGGCTGAAAAGAGCCTTGCCTAACTTTCTCCGCGCCTGTTGCATAGATAAAGAAGTAGCAAGATATAAGGGAACAAATTGCGCTATGTACCGCAAAGCATGGGCATAACTTTCCGAAACCCTTCCCTGGGCATCGGTAAGTGTTCCATCCACATCAAAAAACACGGAAGTAATGAAAGGCTTATCCGGGATCCGCCAAAATGCACCTGCTCTCATTATTCGATGCAAAGGATGATTAGTCAAATTACTGAAAGCAATGTAACAGTCACAGACCTTCCGCCGACAAGGAAGCAAGGGGTCCAAGATCTGATTCTGATAAAGATTTCCTATCTTCACCTGACTTCTGGGACAGCCAAAGATATCTCCTTTCCAATCAATAAAACAACTACTTCTCCCTCCCGAACAGATATCCCATTGAGCTGAAGCGTTTTTTAAATCATACTCAAAAAGGTTATCCAGTTGCGTAAAGAAACGAATATCTTCTACGCTCAACGGAGACTTCAAACCTTGCATAGCATTAATAAACAAGTAAATATCCGGCAAAAGAGCATTTCGCAAATCGCTAAGTACACTTTTTGCCATCGGATTGCCTACGGCTCCGGCACAGACCTGTATTCCTGCATTATAAAGGGTATGAAGTCGCCGGACAAAGCTTTCTACTGAAGTCATTTCCGGATGAAAGCTGGCCCAAATCTTTATCTTACTTATCAATGTCGGTGTAGCCGAAAATTCGTCCAGCCATTCATCGGCAGAGAAAGAAAGATTAGTCTGACAGGAAATTCCGGCCACTTGTGGCAACGCCGCTAAATGAATGATCCCTTTCCGATAATAACGATGTATCAATGCTTCACCGTAAGGAATAATAAATAACTGCAACGGTCCTCCCTGCCATTGTTCAATAGCCGTAATAAAACGGTTCCACGCCTGTTCATCCTGCGTAGTAGCTGTCAGATGTGACTTTTTGCCGAAAGGACAATAAGAGCAGGTATAATTGCAGCTATTCAATTTACCGCGATAATAGATACGCTTGATGGAAAGTAAATCCCCCTCGTTTTTCATTTCCATTTCGTTCAATAAGAATAAGTTTCCATCAGCCCTCTTATTTCAGGAGTAATGAACAACTGACCAATATAATCAGAATATCCTATTCCTTCGGAAGTAAGACAAATGCGGTCATCTGTACTTTCTATCCATTGCCGTTCTGCCAGTTGCCGGAATAATGGAATATCATCCGGTGATTCGCCAAAACGACGCTCATATTCGGCTTTATCAAGCCCCATATAATACATCAGATTTTTAATGATGAAACGTTGCCTCCGTTCTTCTTGAGAGAGAATAAATCCATTGCGAGCTACTGTAAAATCAGCAGTGCCCATATAGTCATCTATCTCTCCGGCAATGCAGTGTTGAGAAACAGTATACCGGGTGGCATAATGCAAATGACCCAAGTAACTACGTCCACCGGAACCACACGAAAGCATCACTTCATCTCCACAGGAAATTTCCGCATCAGTAGACGGATGATGAATAAAACGCCGCATCGAAGTTTGTAGAAAGCCTCTGTCTTTCAACAGATCACGGGCGGCACAATACATCCGGAAACAGACATCATCAGGTTCCCGCTCCGTGATAGCTGTTCCCTGTCGCACATATAACGGATAAATAAAGAGTTCGTTAGGCTGAAACAGAAGAGCTTGCTCCAACGAATAGAGAAAACTATCCACCGTTTGTCCTTTGATTCCGTAAATCAAGTCGATATTAAAAAAAGGAAATTCCATCTTCCGGATAGTTTCCAACGCCTGATTGATCGTGTCTTGCCGGGGACGTCTTTTCAAAGCGGTTAACTCTTCGTTGAGAAAACTTTGTATACCGATACTTATACGAGCCACTCCGGCTTGTTTCAACCATGTCAAACGGGCAGGATCAGCATACTCCGGTGATGTTTCTATGGAAGTAAAAGCATGTGAGGGATGCACTCCGAACAGGGCAGCCGTCTCCAATAAGTATTCCAGTTGGGAAACGGTGAGAAGCAACGGTGTACCTCCTCCAATGGCGAAACTGTCAAAGATCAGTCCGGTGGTGAGAGGTGACAATTGTTGTGCCTGCTTATGAAGGGTTTCCAAATAAGTTGCGATATAATCCGCACGATTGGTTTGTAGAGAAAACAGGTTACAATATCCACATTTATGACTACAAAAAGGAATATGAAAATAGAGTGATGCCTTCTGCCCTTCCACCTGTTCCAGGTAAGGAAGCAGCGAAACCGGAGATGGAAAAGGACGATAGGCAGTTTTATGTGGATAGCTATACATATAGTCTACATATCGTGGTAGCGGTTGATTCATTGTTTCGTTAAAATAAAGTGTTTGTAAGGGACTGTATAAACCGTTTCGTGAGATATGCAATGGTATTCATACCCATCTTCACCATAACAAGTGCCATGATCGGAAAAGGCAATCACCAGCGTATTGCTCCGTTTCTGAAAAGCCTGAAACAAACAAGGTAACTGACTGTCAATATATTGCAGGGCAGCCGCATGTGATTCTTTATCATCTTTCATTTTACCCTCCACATAATGACAGTTCGGATAATGGATAGCAGAAAAATTGATATACATAAAGATCCGTTTGTCGTCCGGATAATTTTCTAGTTTTTTCAATGCAAAATCAATCTGTTTTTCAGTACTATCGGGCGCTGTGCATCCAAAGGTAGGCAGCCAATAACTTTTAGTAAAGTAACCGGGGAATACACGCCCCAGCTCATTACGCTTGCTAAAGAAGTTTACACCACCTATACAAATCGTTTCATAGCCTGTATGGGCAAGACTCTGCACAAAAGTCGCTTCTGTAAATGGATAACTTCCTTTGGGCGGAATACGTCCTGTACCCGCTTGCACGGGGAAAAACAACCAGTTACGACTACGCAGTGAATGAGGTTCTGCCGGAGAAGGCAGAAATCCGGCAAAGATGGCAAAATGAGACGGGTAAGTGAAATTTCCCGGAGCATGTCTTTTCTCCCATTCTCCTCCATGGCTGTTCAGTACAGGCGTTCTTCCGGCCGCTTCTTCCTCTTTGCTGACATCATACCGCAAGGTGTCAAAGCAAAGCATCAATATATCATGAGTACCCACCACCTGATTCATATCCAGATCCGGATGACGGGTCTGTTCGCCAGCCGGCAGTTCATCTATTTGCATGGTTATATTTCTTTTTTATGTTTTTTATTTGTTGAGTATAAATAGAATTATGAGCAAACATATCCTGATAAACATGGTCTCCTTGTCCGTTGACTTCTATTATATAAGGAATATCCGTCCCTCGTTCTATCAATACATCTACTCCTGCATACTGCAAATCCAAGGATTGCACAGCTTCCTGACATTGAAAATAGATTTGTTGCCGCACCTCTTCGGATAGAGACAATTCATTCCACCAATGCGCCTTGTTGTTCAGGTGTAGATTCGTTATGCTTCCTTTGCTGCATCTCACAACGATATAATCTATTTCAGACTCCCGGCACACTACCCGAAGGTCGTAATTTTCTCCTTGCAATTGTGCTTTAGGAATCCATTCTTCGAGGATCGCTTCTGTTTGTATCACAGCTTCTGCCAACGGGATGATCTCTTTTTCCACGCTCAAACGATTGATTCGTTTGGTATTATGAATCACTCCGTCCACTTGCCGCAGCGTAGTATAGACTACCCACTTATTCCGGTTGGGCTGATAACGAATCGCCATAATGCCTCCCGCACCCGAACCATAACGGGGTTTCAAAAAGCATCCTCTACCGCAATCGGCAAGAAGCTGCCGTAACTCATCGAAGGATTGTGGAGACGGTAACATCGGAGTCACTTTCAGACCTTTGTCCATCAGGACTTCTTTTGTTTCCTTTTTATCAAGAGCACGCAACAAAGCATCAGGAGTATTTAAAAAGCACACATCATCAGGCAGGCTCATCTCGCTCAAACGTTGCAATGTCTCCTTATATGCCTGATTCAACAGCGCATATTTCAGGAAATCAGTTTCATCACTTACACAAGGTTCCAGTTTGATAACTGCCTGCCGCAATAGCGGCAAGCAGCTAAAAAGTTCCTCATAAGTCATAAAACAAACTTCTGTCTGCAAGTGCTTACCTGCTTCAACAAAATATTCTATACGTTTGGATAAAGAGTTGCTGACAACGATTATCTGCATCTCCTATTCTGTAATCATCGGGTAATACCACAATTCACCATCATATTCATCCGCCTCTTCGGTTTCGGCAATGTCTATTTTCATAGGAAGGTTCTGCAACTGTTTCTTCATGTCCTTGCTCAAATAATTATAGCGCATATTGATAAACTTCAAGTGAGCGATTTTATCCATATTATCCAGTAACAACTGTGCACCTTCATCTTTCAGAGTACCAGCCGAAATATCCATGGTTTCAAGTTGAGGAAGAATATCCGATTCCAGGAACATTTCTACAATGCTGTCCTGTTCTTCAGAGTTAACAAGCCCCAGATAGGTCAGCTTCGGGAAACGCTCTTTGGAGAAAAGCGGACGGAAGATCTCAATATCACCTTCAAATCCGTAATCTTCCACACCAACATATAGAATCAGTTTTTCCAGATTGGGAAAGTCAGAAGCAAGAATGTCCTCTACCACTTCAGTAGGCATACCACCACTGATTATTTCCAGCGACCGCAACTCCGGACGTGAAGTTCTTCCCAAGCGCAGATTGTTTGTTCCTTTTATTTTCAGATCCTTCAATTTAGGCATACTATCGAGCAGCGGACTAAGGTCGGCTTGTTCAATCCATGAAATCTCCTGTTCTTCCTGTTCAATATCACCCCAGAACAGGCCTTCTATCTGCGCAAACTTGTCCTTATTTTCAATGAGGCCCTGTAATAAAGCCGAACAGTCATCACCTTCATAATCCCAACAGCCAATCGTTATTTGCTTATATTCAGAGAGATGCTTGTCTTTCAATATCTTATCCAAAAGCTTCACATCGTTTTCATACTCATCATAGCTCAATGTATATTTCTTAGCTTCCACTTTCATTTCACGTGCCGTTTCTTCGGCAGTTTCCACATAACCTTTCTTTGTCTTCTCTGCAATCAGTTTGTTGGCAGCCTTTTCAGCTTCTTCAGTAGTTGCGTAGTTTTTCACTTGTGTTTGTCCGGCAGTCCCCAGCTTACCATAATTTACAGTAACATCTGTTCCGACTACCTCTATACTCCAGAATTTCTGCGATTTAAAATCTTGAAAAACGAATACTCTCTTCATAATACAGTTTTTAATGGTTGATATTTGCACACTCAACACAGAACGCGCATGAACAATACTTGCAAAAATAGCTATTTTATGTAATGTACAAAGAAATCTGTTTACTAATCTTTCAGGCTTATTCAAAAATAAGCCGCTTATCTATAAAACCAGTACATACAACAAAGGCTGCCTTTTGGGCAGCCTTCATTATTCTATTTATGTAATCTATTTGTTTAATCTTCAATCGTACATATACTTACACGGTTCCAATCCGGTTCGGTAAACATGTCGCCTACGCCCTGACCTTCAGCAGTGATGCGGGATGCACTAATCTTGTATTTATTAACGAGGATAGTTTTTACAGCCTCTGCACGTGCAGCAGCGATTCTTGCGTTGACCTCCACACTACCTTCCGGAGAAGCGTATCCTTTAATAACTACTTTTGAGTCAGCATATTTCTTCATGTATGAAGCTACACGTTCCACGTTAGGAAGTTGGGAAGCGTCAACCGATGATTTACCTTGTCTGAAAGTAATGATAGATTCAGGTACACGGGCGGTTTTCACTACTGTCTCTACCGGAACAACCTTTGTACGGCAGGCTTCAAGTTCTTCTTGCAGTCCGTTGATGCGCTGGTTGGCGTTGCTGATCTGACCGTCTTTGTTGTTCACTTCCGAACGAAGCGCATTGATGGAAGAGTTCAATCCGTCAATTTCAGCTTGGTTGTACACTCTCACTTTTGCAAAATGATGTGTTCCGTTACTTGTCTTAAAGTGATATGTCAATCCGGCTGTCAATTCGAAACCTGCGTTATTGGCATTGAAACGACTCTTTGTTTCGGGGTAAGTGCCTTGCATATCATATACAATGACAGGTTTGATACCCAATGTCCATGCTTTGCTTTCGCCCAAGTTGAAGTTGAAATTCAATCCCAAACGGGTAGACCAAGTGTTCTGATCTCCATCACCATTCACATAATAATGTAACCAGCCCATTCCTGCAACGGCTTCCACTTCAAACAAACGGGGTTCGCCTTTGTAACCTGCAAACAGGTTCATCAGGTTGACTTTACCCAATACGCTGACATCGGAAGCATCGAAAGATGTTTTACTCGGAGTAGTATTAATGTATCCCATTCCTTGGAATCCCAAACCGAAGATAGGAGTTAATTGCTTGGAAACTCCCACTCCAAAAGCAGGACGCATACTTTTAAAGAAAGCACTGTGAGTAAGGGGAGTGATTGCACCCGCATTGACTTCCACAGACCAATTGTCTGTTACTTTTGTACCTTCTACAACTGATTGGGCATTTGCTGTAACGCCACCCAATATCAAGGCTAATAAAATAATCGATTTTCTCATAATCATAAGTTTTAAAATGTAATGTTTTATCTGCTAAATCATTAGAAATGTTTTATTTGTCCATGTCTAACTTTCTAGTTCATTTTTTAATTCGTTATTCACTTTAAACAACATATCATATCAAAAATTAGTTCGCAAGCCTGGTATCCAATTAACATCTATTGTGTTTTCGAGCAATCTAAAATATGAAAAATAGAACATCGACCGGGAGTTGTCAAAGGAAACATTAAAATCAACGTCTATATCGCATAGGGAACGGAGTAATGGAAGATATAAGCTATCGTTTCCTTCCTCATCCTTCCAAAAAGATTTCTAAAAAAAAACGCTCAAACGGATGCTGTTTTACCGTTTGGGCGTTACTTTTTGGGGTTGAAATTATATACTATACTTTTATTATCAATTCCCTACTATCCTTCTTCCTCTACTAACCATCGACTCAAATTGCGTTCTTCCTTACTGAACTCTGCACCTATTTTCACTATACGGCAACCATTAGTAGTATAAGGTATGAGATAGCCGCGATTATTAATCTGTGCCAATGCTTCTTCTGCGGTACCGTTTAGCTTAAATTCGAAGACATAAACAGCATTTGCTGTTTTCACCACAGCGTCAGCACGTCCCAGGGCACTTTGCACTTCGGCGTTAATAAACTGCCCCAGTAGTTTAAAAACAAGATAGAATACCACTTGATAGTGACGCTCTGTCTTATCATTCAGTTCGTAGGGAAAATCGGCAAAGAACGCACGAAGGCGGGTGAGGAAAGCCTCAACATCTCCTGCCCTTAGTTCTTTTACAAACTGTCCGATATAGAAGGGGGCTTTCGATTCATCCAACGAGGTATAAAACGGAGTGATAAAATTAAGAAAGCCATACTTCACTTCATCATTGGGGTAACCCAGCTTGTAGAGACGCAGTTCTGTATCATATCCTTTAATGGTCAGATAGCCGCTTTGATAAATCATTGGCACAGGGTTGTTTACGTCAGCACGGTCGTCGGTAAGAGAGGCGGCAGTTACTTCCAATCCGTCCAGTTCACGCAAATCATAATGGGTCTTCTTCAGCATTTCGGCAAGGAAAGTGGGTGTTCCGCTGGCAAACCAGTAATTCTCAAACATCCCGCTCCTAAGCACATTCAGTATGCTGAACGGGTTGTACATACCTTCCTTACGGACATAGTTGAAATGATATCCGTCATACATACGAGTAAGGTATGCCATACAGTCTTCTTTTGTCAAACCGTTCCTTTCTGCCAACCGTTCCAGTTCCGGGACGAAATTGGCTTCAATTTCCGGGCGGGTCATACCACAAAGAGCATTGTATTGCGGGTCGAAGCTGATATCGATCAGTTGGTTGAGAGTGCTGAATATACCCATTTGAGCAAATTTGGTCACTCCGGTGATAAAGACGAAGCGCAACCAGGGGTCTGCATCCTTCAATACAGTGTAGAAAGCTGTGAGCATTTCGCGGAACTTACTTTGTAATTCCGGGTTATGCATAGAGCGGAGCAGCGGTTTATCGTACTCGTCAATAAGAACAACTACACCACGACCAGTCTGTCGGTATGCCTCTTTGATAACTTGCATGAAACGACCGGAATAACTCAAGCCTTCCTCGCTGATTCCATAGTTTTTTTCCCAACTACGAAGTTGCAATTCGAGTCCGTTTCTCAATCCTTCTATTTCAGAGTAGTCTTCGGCATTCAGGCTAAGATGCAGTACAGCGTGTTCGTTCCATTCTGTTTCAAACTGTTCAATGGCAAGTCCTTCAAAAAGTTCTTTCTTTCCACAGAAATACGCTTCCAGCGTAGAAAGCAGCAGACTTTTGCCAAAACGACGCGGACGGCTAAGGAAATATGGATTGCCCGTTGAGGCAAGTTCGTAGACAAATGCTGTTTTGTCAACATACAAATAGCCGTCGCGACGAAGTCTCTCAAAACTTTGTATTCCGATAGGCAGATTGCGCCGGGGGCCTTTCAAACGGTCCATGATATCCATAACTTCTTCTCTTTATAAATGAAACCTTTGCAAAGATAACAAATCTTACAGTGAATCGATCATCAAATATGAGGTTTTATTATCTCGTCCTGCAAAGTTTCCGACAGATAAAAACAGGTATTCAAGGTGCATTTCAAAACAAAGCTGATAGATAACATAGAGTAACAATAACAAGAATAGTGGAGGAACTATATTTTATAAAATTAAATTACCCAGTCAACATATCAATTATTATTACCACAACCACACAAGTTTCTACCCTTTAGAGAAAGGTTATACAAAAAAGATAACAACCTACCACATAAACATAAAGAGCGTTATTAATAAATACTGTGACCGTTTATTATAAACGTCCCCCCTGTTTATTATAAACTTTAAAATCTGAATTTGCAAAAATATATTCAATAATAGGTTACAAAAAAGGCTGCGAACTCTATAAAGTTCGCAGCCTTTGGGCTATATCTGTTGCCTTATCCCCTAGTATAAGCTAAGGGAATGAGCTAAGTTCGTTGTAATATTATACTATTTTCCATCCATTTCATATCCATATTCCGTCTCTTTTTTCATTTAGTAATCATTCGTTTCATACTTTCCCGGACTACAAATATATAACATTAAAAAGCGTTTGTCAAGTCCCGGATAGATTTTAATCGTTATCTTTCGGGATGCATCAATGTCTTTATTATTTTTCCGGAATCACTTCGTTCAGACAGGCTATGGCATTGAGTGTGCGCGGATAACCAATAAATGGCAAGAGTTGCGTTACGACTGCCAGCAACGTATCTTTATTATTCCCTACGTTGGCATTTCCCTGTATGTGACTTTTTACCTGCGATTCACAGCCGCCTAAAGAAACAAGTATCGAGAATGTAATCAGTTCGCGGGTCTTTACATTCAGTCCGCTACGTGTCTGATAGTCGCCGAAACAGTTGGCGGAGAGGTAACGTTGGATGTGCTTCTGATTGTCGGGAGCGTTCTTATGCATCTGTTCTATCCGTTCACCAAATATGGATTTCTGCAATTCTAGTCCCTTATTGAAACGTGTTTCGGATGATACAACCGATTGTTCTTCCAAAGGAAGACGCACGCCACGGGCGAGCAATATATCATTGGTGATACCGATAAAATTTCTGACCTTAGCCATGCCCGCATAGGCTACTGACTGGTAAAGGATTTCTTTTATTTCTATCGGAGCAATGCCTTCATTAAGTGCGCTTTCGAGTGTGATGCGGTATTCGGCCTGCGCTTGTGAAGCAATATTGGATGCCAATGTTACCATAAGACGGGTTTTAATGTCCAGTGCACCGTATTCTTGCACTTCTTTTGTAAAATTACTAAATATATCGTCCTATTCAGGATCGGTAGCTTGCAGTCCGATTGCTACGTTACCTTTCGTTGCTTCGGCATACTGTTGGTCATCCACTCGTTCCAACCATGTATTCTGGTTGGTCTGCGGATTGCATCCGATAGCCAGATGTGAGAACCAACTATCGGGAGCGGCGCCATGCCAGTGTTCTATGTCCGGAGCAATTTCAACCACATCACCGGGAAGTAAACGGCGCGCCGCTTTACCACGTTCCTGATAATATCCCACACCGCCGACGGCAATCAGGAGTTGTCCACCCGTATGGCTGTGCCAATTATTCCGGCAGCCAGGCTCAAAAGTAACGTTGGACATGGGTACATTCAAGTCTTTGTTACCAGTCAGCGGTGCCAGCCAAGATCTACCCGTGAAATATTGTTCGAATCCTGTATTCGCTTTTCCTACCGGAAATGCGCTGATGTTTTGAGGTACTTCTTCTTTTTTCATATTCTGTGCATTTATAGATTGCATCGGGATTTGCATCATTCCGATAGCTGTTACAATAATAAAAAACAATTTTCTCATATAACTACGTATGGTTTATTATTTATGAACTCTCTGATAATGCAAAGTTAGCTATTCTGTTCCAACTCTTTATGATACAAATTACGGATATAGAAACCCAAATTACAGATTTTGAAGTATGTGCATTTTCTACACATTACGAACAAGAAGTTTTTACCACAATACAGGTAAATTATTTAATATATAGATGGAAAAAAGAAGCGTCAATCCTCTATCTGTTTAAGGATTCTACACGGATTGCCAACCGCCAGCACATTGACCGGAATAGACTTTGTGACAACGCTCCCTGCCCCAATAGTTGTATTATCGCCAATAGTTACTCCCGGAAGAATGATGCATCCTCCACCAATCCACACATTATTGCCAATAATCACCGGAGCTGTCTGCGACTTCCAAAAAGTACTGTTTTCAGAGGTTCTTTCCGATGCCTTTGTAGAATGAAAAACAGTATAAATATGTACTCCCGGCCCAATCCCCGAATTATCACCGATAACAATCTTGTTACAATCAAGAAAAACGCAATTCATGTTGATCTCTACATTCTTCCCGATATAAATATTCTCACCATAGTCCACAAAGAAAGGAGCACTAATCCAAACATTATCCCCCCTTGAACCGATTAATTCATCTAATAAATCAGAAATTTTACCTGCATCAGTAGTGAGAGTATTATTATACTCCTGTTGAAGCTGCTTTGCTTTATGCCATCTGGTCAATAACTCATTATCAGCACAATCATAAACTTCTCCCGCTAACATTTTTTCTTTTTCCGTTCTCATTTTTCAAATTATTGATTTATTCATCCTGATACAAATATAAGGAATTATATCATTAAAATGAGAACGTTTGACCAAGCTTTTTCTTTATAACTTTATAATTTGTTCTCCCCGCAAATGACAAATTCCAAGAAATATAATCCCGGTAGCCATAAACTAGAGTGCTCCGAGAAGGAAAGGCAAAAAGTCTTTCAAGGCCACTACTTTTTTTCATTCGTATTTACGGGGAGTGAGAAGGGGGATCTCTCAATAAACTGACAATTATTTTATTATTTCAAAGCCCGCTTCAATCTGTTTAATCCATCTATCAACCGCTGTCGCGGACAGGCAATATTGATACGGATAAATCCTTCACCAGCCTCTCCATACAGGCTACCTTCGTTTACCCAAAGTTTTTCTTTCTTCAACAAGTCTTTGACTATTTCCGCTGACGCCAGATGCAGAACCGAACAATCTACCCAAACTAAATACGTACCTTCCAACATCATTACAGGAAACTCCGGAAGATAGGTCTCGAAATAACCTTTTAAATAGATGTAATTCGCAAACAAATAGATTTTAAGTTCTTCCAGCCATTCTTCACCCTCATTATAAGCAGCTATCAACGCCTCCACTCCCAAAGGATTCACATCACAGACTTCATTTATATTAATCGCTTTATCTATCTGCCTCCGTACATCTGCATCTGCGGAAATGATATTGGCAATCTGAAGTCCTGCCAAATTAAAGGCTTTGCTAGGCGAAACAAAAGTGACCGAGTTCAGTAGGAATTCTTCTGATATAGAAGCAAAAGGAGTATATTCATGCCCCAGAAATACCAATTCACAATGAATTTCATCCGCAACCACAAAGACATTATTTCGAATACAAATCTCACCTATCCGCCTTAACTCTTGCTTACTCCACACTCTTCCGGCGGGATTGTGCGGATTACATAACAACAGAAGTTTGACCTTCGGGTCTGAAGTTTTCCGCTCCAAATCATCAAAGTCAATCTGATAGCCCCTGTTTCTATATACCAAAGGATTGGCAATCATCTCGCATCCGTTATTACGGATGGAGGAGAAAAAACAGTTATATACAGGTGTCTGCACCATTACTTTATCTCCGGGCAGTGTCAACGCTTTAATCACAGCAGATATTGCTGGCACAACACCGGTGGTGTAAATAATCCATTCTTTCTCTATCTGCCAGGCATGCCGTCGAGCAAACCAATTTAGAACTGCCTCGTAGTATGCATCAGGTACACGTACATAACCGAAAATCCCATGTTCCACCCGTTTCTTCAATGCCTCCACGACAGGGGGAGCCGTACGGAAATCCATATCAGCTACCCACATCGGCAATACATCCGCATCTTCAGCCGAATCCCATTTATAAGAATTCGTTCCTCTGCGTGGAATAATTTCATCGAAATTATACTTCATATTTCAATTAAAACAGGTTAGATCGTCCCAAAGTTTCAATTCGCAATTTGCTGGTGATTTAATATTTTCGTCCAAAATGATTGCTCCGAAACTTTCGGCAACAATACTTCCCGTACGAGGATTTTTTACGCTATGAACGGGACTTTTAGTCGTTGCCTTCACACTACTGTGTTCAAAAGCAAGGTCAGCATCTTCCGCCATCGTACAATTTTCCATCACCAGATCATGTGCGTAGCAAAGCGGTTGAGTCCCCGAAATCCTGCAATTTACCAGACGTAAGTTTTTAGAATGCCAGCCCAGATATTCTCCGTTCAGCTCGGAATCATAGACTGTTACATTTTCCGTATTCCAGAAAGCATCTTTGGAGTTGATAACTGCATTACGGATTTTTACATTCTTGCAATATTGGAACGAATAGTTCCCGTTTTGGGCATAGTTTTGTATCTTAATATTCTCACTGTGTATAAAAAGGTAATCCGCTTTATCAATCTGTACGTTCTTCAGCTCTATATTACGACAATACCAAAACGTTTCCAAAGCATTAGGCAACTGCACGTTTTCGAGTTTTATTCCGTCCATTTCACGGAACATCTTCGGTGCTTCTACCAAGGTATCTGCCATTTGCAGACTTTGAGAGTACCATAGAGCAGCACGGGCTTCCTCTGTAAAGAGACAGTTTTTCACAATGAATCCGTTGGTATGCCAAAAAGGATATTTTCCTTCAAAGCGACAGTTGATTGCTATAATATTACTACATTCTTTCAATGCAGATTCACCGGCGTGAATTGTTACATCTTCCAGTTGAAGGTCGTGGGTCGCGAACAGAGGACGTTCGCCTCCATATTCTTTATTTCTTATTTGTTCCATTAGTTTATTCTTTAATCTGTTATTTCAAAAGTTACATTTACACTTCCTGTTATCACTATTTCTTCAGATACTCCTTGAAGAAAGATTCCAGCTTGTCAAATGGTATAAGGCTTACACGGTCGTAAAGGTCTACGTGTCCGGCGCCGGGTACTATATACAGTTCTTTAGGTTCGGCGGCCAATCGGTAAGCGTCTTCACTAAATTCACGTGAGTGGGCATTTTCACCGGTGATGAAAAACATAGGGCGGGGTGAAATAGTCTCAATATCTTCGAAAGGATAGAAATTCATAAATTTCACATTACTTGAAAGTGTAGGATGAGTGGTGGTCATAGGAGTTGCTCCGTCGGGGGTAAATTCTCCTCTTTGTGTACGGTAGAACTCATAGAACTCCCGTTCAATCGGACTGGACTTTTCTGTCAGTTGATGTACAGTGCCACCGGTATATTTAGTTTCTCCACCTAAAAATTCAGCATAACGCTGTTCTGCTGCTTCAGCCATTATTTGCTTTCTCTGTTCCAATGTCAATGAGTGTTTTAGCCCGTTACGGCTAGCCGTACCCATATTGTACATACTGATTGTCGCAATGGCTTTAAGGCGAGGGTCTATTTTCGCTGCACTGATAGCAAAACTTCCACTGCCGCAAATTCCGATTACTCCAATCAGATTCCGGTCGACAAACGGACGGGTACCTAAAAAATCAACTGCGGCACTAAAGTCTTCCGCATAAACTTCCGGCAGAACAGCATTGCGCGGCTCGCCTTCACTCCCACCCCAAAAAGACAGGTCTATGGAGAGTGTTACAAAACCCCGTTCGGCCATTTTCGTTGCGTAAAGGTTCGCGCTCTGTTCCTTGACAGCTCCCATTGGATGTCCGACAATGATTGCAGGGTATTTGTCCCCTTCTTTCATATTCTTAGGCAGAAACAAATTTCCGGCTACCTTCATTTTATACTGGTTGGAAAAAGAAACTTTCTCCACACTTACCAAATCACTTTTATAAAAGTTATCTGCATCTGTCTGTGCAGAAGAAAAACTAGTTCCAAGCATCATCATAAATACAGTTGTTAATAATAAAATCCGTTTCATATCTCTTATTTTTAATTATTAAAGAATTGATTGTCTACTTTCTACATTGTAAAAATACGATGAAAGAAAGAGACTGTATGTAGATGAATTACTGACATTATTACCCGAATTACAGATTCTATTTTTTATCAATCTGCTATAATATCTATTCTAACCTATTTAAGGAAATGAAGTAAGTATCAAAACCAAGGAAGCCAAAGTCAGACTTCCTACTTTAGCGAACGCCAAATTTATTACGAGAAGTAACAAAAGAATCATTAAACAAAATGAGAAAAGTCAAAACTGAAAAAGAATTCTGATGAGTACTTCCAGTTCAAAAGGATGAAAACAGCCCCAAAAGGCCTTTAGGCAACCACGCTACCATACTGATTGCCGACAAATTACATTTTCACTTATTTATTAATAAAATCTCAATACACTAAGTCACATTGACAAATAAATATCTGTTTTGCCGAATTATCGTCAAATGCCTCTTCTTCAAATCCGCCATACTTATGAATAATATGAAAACCATTCCATTCCAAATATGAATCTAACTCTTGAGGGAAGAACATTCTCATATCCAGATTTTGAATAGAGTTGAACTTGCCATTGATAAAATAATGCCATTCGATACGGTTAATCTGAGTTTTATTTTCATATCGCATTGTCTGCTTTATCAATACTTCTCTACCGTCATCGGTTGTATATGCAGCAATTTCTTTCTGCTCTTTTTCACCTTCAACTATATATTGGATATTCGGATTAAAACAATCAAACAGAAATAAGCCACCGTCTTTGAGGTGATTCTTAACGACATTAAATACCTTAAATAAATCTTCATTCTTATATAAATGATGAATTGAATTAAACGGAATAAAGATAAAGTCGTATTTTTCCGGCAAATTCAAAGTTCTGATATCTGCCTCGATAAAACTTATTTCTAATCCTGCTTCGGAAGCTTTAATTTTTGCCTGGGCAAGCATTGAAGGGGTATAATCAATCCCAGTAATATCATATCCTTCCTTTGCAATGGGCAGAGTGAGCCTGCCCGTACCACAACAAAGTTCAAGTATCCGGGCATCCTTGTTTTCCGGCAGCCATCGCTTATAAAAGTACCAATCATCTAGATTAGTATTCATCGCATCATAAATATTTGCATCATAAATTAAATCGCCCACTTTATAATCACTATTCATATATGTTGTCCTCCAATATATATTATCTACTATTTTTATGTTTATCGTCAGTCCTATTTTCCAAGGTCGGTAATATAGGTAAAATAATCCGTAATCTATATACAAACCGAATCTAAAATCAGCAGTATCTTTGCAGTGTGATAAAGATAATAGGTATAAACGTAAAAAACAAATTGATATGTATTTAGAAAATATTTACTCTCCCGCAGACGTAAAGAAGTTATCGTTTAAAGAACTCAATGATTTAAGTAATGAAATCCGTGCATCACTCCTGCAAAAGTTGAGTGAACACGGCGGGCATTTCGGCCCTAATTTCGGAATGGTGGAAGCGACTATCGCTTTACATTATGTATTCAACTCACCAGAAGACAAGATTGTTTTTGATGTATCGCATCAGAGTTATGTACATAAGATGCTGACCGGACGGAAAGATGCTTTTCTCTATCCGGCAGAGTATGACAACGTATCCGGTTATTCCGAACCACAAGAAAGTAAGCATGATTTTTTTGTTATCGGTCATACTTCCACTTCCGTCAGCCTGGCTAGCGGATTGGCAAAAGGACGCGACCTGATCGGTGGCAATGAGAATATCATAGCTGTGATAGGCGACGGTTCCTTAAGTGGCGGCGAAGCATTTGAAGGATTGGACTATATGGCGGAGCTTGGTACAAACATGATTATTATTGTCAATGACAATCAGATGTCTATTGCCGAAAATCACGGTGGACTATATAAGAACCTGAAAGAATTGCGTGACAGTAACGGTCAGTGCGAATGTAACTTCTTCAAGGCGATGGGACTGGACTATATATATGTAAATGACGGTAACGATGTACAGGCGTTGATTGAAGCATTCTCCAAAGTGAAAGATATTCAGCATCCGATAGTAGTGCATATTAATACCTTAAAAGGTAAAGGTTATGCACATGCCGAACAAGATAAAGAGACTTATCACTGGCGCACTCCATTCAATCCGGAAACCGGAGAAGCAAAAGTCAGTTATGAGGAAGAAGATTACAGCGAAGTAACCGCTCAATATCTGCTAAAAAAGATGAAAGAAGATTCTCGTGTGGTGACAATCACTTCGGGTACTCCTGCCGTTCTCGGATTCACTCCGGACCGCCGCCAGGAAGCTGGCAAACAGTTTGTAGATGTCGGTATTGCAGAAGAACACGCAGTAGCTCTTGCTTCGGGTATCGCAACCAATGGCGGAAAACCTGTTTACGGAGTGTATAGTACATTTATCCAACGTTCATACGATCAACTTTCGCAAGATCTCTGTATCAATAATAACCCGGCTGTTTTGTTGGTATTCTGGGGTACACTGTCCGGAATGAATGATGTAACTCACCTCTGCTTCTTCGATATTCCGCTTATCAGTAATATTCCGAATATGGTTTATCTGGCACCGACTTGCAAAGAGGAATATCTTGCTATGCTAGAATGGAGCATCCGCCAAAATGAACACCCGGTTGCAATCCGTGTGCCGGCAACAGATGTTATTACTTGTGGGGAACCGGTGGAGACTGATTATAGTGTTCTCAATCGCTATAAAGTGACGCATCGTGGAGCGAAAGTAGCCATTCTTGCTTTAGGTTCGTTCTATGGATTGGGACAGTCGGTTGCATCACTTCTGAAAGAAAAAGCCAATATTGACGCAACACTCATCAATCCACGTTATATCACCGGTGTAGACAACGAACTGATGGATGAACTGAAAGCAGATCACGAATTAGTGATTACGTTGGAAGACGGTGTATTGGATGGCGGTTTCGGTGAAAAGATTACCCGTTATTATGGTGCTACAAACATGAAAGTTCTGAACTTTGGAGCTAAAAAAGAATTTGTTGACCGATATGATATACAGGAGTTTCTCCGTGCCAATCATCTGACGGATGAACAGATTGTAGAAGATATCACAGCAGTGATCGGTTAAAATCAAACCCATGCACTATATATTCAGGTAGGTTGATGTATACGGTCTTTAAGGACAGTTGCATCAACCTACTTCCATTTTCATTCAAATCAGTCAACTTATTATTTAAATTCATTATATTCTCTATTCAGTTCAGTAATTCCCCATTCAGTTCAGCAATCCTTTCCGTTCAAATCAATAATCCTTTCCGATAATTCAACGGAGTCTGTCCCGCATTTCTTTTAAAGAACTTACAAAAACCGGCTGCATCACTAAACCCCAGTTTAGCAGCAATCTCGCCAACCGTAAATTTGGTAGAACTCAATAAAGTACGCGCTTCCATTACTAACAATTCATTAATAAGGCTATTGATAGTCTTACCTGTTCCAAGACGTACAATGCGTGCCAGGTACTGTTCACTAATAGCCAGTTTATCCGCATAAAAGCTCACGAAATGTTCTTCCCTGAAATTACGGGTAACGAGTGCATGAAATTCTTGCAGAACATGGTCTTTACGACTGATCTCTTTTTTGATAACGGTCTTTCGAGAAAGAAAATCTGCTATATCCAAAAACAGAGAATTGCAGGCTGCCTGTATACGCCGGAAAAGGAAATGATGTTCAATATTCATCAGATGCATCAATACTTCCAGCTCCTTATGGATGATTTGAGCTTCATACTCTGTCAACTGAATCGTATATTGCTTATTCCGCCTCATGGTTGCCAACAGGATTGCCGTGATTTGTGTCAGATATGAATCGTCCGTCCGCATAGATTCGGAAAGGGCGAGAGTGATAAATTTAATATCCCGGCTTGAATAAAGATGTTCCGTGAGATAATTTGCTCCGTGAATAAGTAACATATTCGGTTCTATCGCAATAAACTCTCCATTCAGTAGAATTTCCGAACGGCCTTCAAGAACGAATATCATATAAAGCTCCCGATTGAAATAACATTCATTTGCCGGATAACTTCTATCTTTATATTCACTCCGGAAACAGACTACCTCCTCTTTATAATGAGGAAGTTCAGGATGCTCCTTCAACAACTGTGTATTATCAAATATACGAGATTTTACCATTTACACCTTTATTTTATGACGTAAAAATACGATTTGTTTCGGATATGACAAAAACTGTATGGAATTAGATAATCTATTTCAGAGTAAAAAACAAGACCTTTGCATATCCTTTTCAATACATGAAAAAGGAATCAATAGAAAGAGGTTAAAAAGACATGGAAATGAAAGAGATTTTTAAGAGGTATTTAGTGTTTGTTATCGGACTCTATTTTTTAGCGGCAGGTATCGTGTTGATTATACGCTCGGCATTGGGAACTACTCCCATATCGAGCATCAATTATGTATTAAGCCTGAATAGTCCTTTATCGTTGGGTACTTGCACATTTATCATCAACATGGTACTTATCCTGGGACAGTTCTGGTTAATCCGAAAGAATAGAACCCGACAGGATATTATTGAAATTCTTCTTCAACTACCGTTCTCTTTTATCTTTTCGGCATTCATTGATTTCAATATGATGCTGACAAGCGAACTGCATCCCGCTAATTATGGTATGTCGATTGCTTTATTACTTACAGGATGCATGGTGCAGTCTATCGGAGTAGTGCTTGAACTGAAACCAAAAGTAGCCATGATGAGCGCAGAAGCATTTGTGAAATATGCATCCCGCCATTATAACAAGGAATTTGGAAAGTTCAAAGTTTATTTTGATATTACTTTGGTTACATTAGCCGTGATTCTCTCGCTCCTGCTGACTCAAGGTATTCAGGGAGTACGCGAAGGATCACTCATTGCCGCTTGTATAACGGGGTATATCGTCAGCTTCCTGAATCAGAAGATAATGACTAGAAAAACCCTCCATAGATTACTGCCGGTCTGGAAGTAAGCCCTATATCTATTTAAAATAAACGCCTTATAAAAGAAGTCATATAAAAAGGTCAATATAAGAAAATCACTATAAAAGAAAGTCGCTTCTCTGTTAGAATCTGATTGATTCTTTCAAAGAAGCGACTCTTTATTTTAGATATAATTATACTCGTATTTACTTCTTCTGACTATCTATCTCTTTCAGAAGTTCATCCACAGCCATCTTTAGTTGGGTATCCTCTCCTTTGACTACTGTTTCCGGATTATTGGCAACCTTTACATCCGGTTCCAATTGGGTATTTTCCAAATAACTGCCGTCAGGCAAACGATAACCGACGATAGGAATACCAAAAACCAGTGAAGGATCTTGTAAAGTTTCCCAAGACACACTTGTCATAGTACCTGGAACAGGCATACCGACAAGTTTGCCAATCTTTTGATGTTTATATACCCACGGAGTTCCGTGTGCATTCGAGTAGTTGGCCTCACATTGCAACATAATGGAAGGTTTGTTCCAACGACGGCTCGGCATATCACAGGCTTCACGTCCGCGTACCACTTGTGTAAAATACTTCTGACCACTGAACAGTATTTCAATATCTTCATGCAGACGGCCACCACCGTTGAAACGGGTATCAATCACAATGCCTTCGCAGTTGTTATATTTTCCCAGAATGTCCGAGTATACAGTACGGAAGCTGTCATCTCCCATCGACTGAATATGAACATATCCCAAACGTCCTTTCGACCATTTTTCAACATCTGCCGCACGTTGTTTTACCCAACGTTTGTATAACAATCCATTCAGTTGCCCGTTGGTGACCGGCATCACCACTTCTTCCCAACGCTCTTTACTTTGTGGATTGTAGATTGAAATTAATGTTTTCTTCCCTGCTTTATTATTCAGCAAACAAGTTATGTCATTATCGAGAGTTATCTCTTCTCCATTAATCTTTTCAATGATGCAACCAGCCTTTACTTTGGTACGTGAATGATCGAACGGACCTTTTTCTATTATTTCAGCAATCTGCATTCCTTTTCCCTGATAATTCCAGTCGAACAAGAGTCCGAGATTAGAAGTGACATCTCCTTTTCCTTTGGGAGAATAACGTCCTCCGGTATGTGAAACATTCAGCTCACCCAACCACTCACTCAATAATTCTGCAAAGTCATAATTGTTATCAATATGAGGCAGGAACTTACGATAAGCATTAGTCATAGCATCCCAGTCAACCCCGTGCATATTGACATTGTAGAAACGTTTTTGATGCTGTTTGTACACATGGTCAAACATCGTTTCACGTTCGGCAGCCAAGTCCATTTTCATTTCAGCCTGATAGCTGATGGACTTCAACGCATCCGACTTGGCATCCATCTTTTGCATAATCCGGCTTCCCAACAAAAAGATATCTCCTTTTTTGTCCAGCATCAACGATGCCCAACCGGTATTGAGTTTGTGCAGACGCTTCGTATCTTTTTCACGGAGATTCATTTTCCAAAGGTCATATCCATTTTCGAACGCAGAGAAATAGTAAAGATCTTCCCCGTCTTTTGAAAGTATGGCACTACCCAAGTCGGATGAATTGGGAGTCAGACGTACGATACGGTCTTCAATGCCGTTCAGCTCGACAAGTATCTTTTTTTGGTCTGCCTTATCCTCGTCGATCTTGTCTTTGTCAGCATTTCCTTTATCTGCTTTTTCCGCCTTAGACTTCTTTCCGTCTTTCGTCTTCTCATCGTCTTTCTCTTTTACTTTCTTCTGTTCCTTTTCAAATTCCTTGAGTAATTCGAAATCTTCCTTACTCAAACGGTAACGATCATAAGCATCCTGATTGAGAAACACCAACATCACATCTTGCTGCGATCCCCAAGAAGCGTGCGCACGCATACCATAGCGTTCGGTTTGGAAAAGAATAGCATTCCCATCGAGTACCCAACGCGGAGCACCACTGATATATCCACTATTTGTCAGATTAGTAATTGCCCCTCCCTGTGCGCTGACAATGCCTACATCCGAATAAGGATCGTGGCGGTTGCCTATAAATTCAAGAGTGAACCATTTACCGTCAGGCGACCATTCGTAATCGAATCCACCTCCGGTGTTATACCATGTAGAACCATCCGTTACCTGACGTACCTTTTTTGTTTTCAAATTGAGTACCATCAAACGATTACGGTCTTCGATAAAAGCCAATTCTTTACCGTCCGGTGAATATTGCGGATAAGTACGTTCTACCGTTTTAGACGGTAATAATACTTCCTCTTCAATAAGAGTGGCATTAGGGAAATTCGGGTCTTCCTTACGACTTATTTTGGCGGTATAAAGTTGCCAGTTACCGGTTCGCTCGCTGGCATAAACCAGTGTCCGGTTGTCCGGAGCAAAAGAAACGGCAGCTTCTTTTGCCGAAGTATTTGTGATTTGCTTGGTGGTAGCATAATCAGTTGAAGTCACGAACACATCACCACGTACAATAAAAGCAATTTGCTTACCGTCCGGAGATACAGAAGCGGAAGTTGCTCCCTGTGAGAATTTAAGTGTAGCAAGCTGCTGCCCATCATCACGGACCAGTTCTACTTTTACTTTTTCCGGACGTGCACCAGACTTCTGTGTGTATAACTCACCATCATAGGTATAACATAAGGTACCTTTATCGCTGACAGACAAAAAACGTACCGGGTGAGTTTTGAAAGTAGTCACAGCTTTCACTTCCTGTGGAGTATTCAAAGAGAAAGTATACACATTGAAAGAACCTCCATCACGCTCACTTAAAAAATAGACAGCATTACCATCAGGTGCATACACAGGATTACGGTCCTCTCCTCCCCGGTTTGTCAGGTTCGTATGTTTTCCCGTTTGGGTATTATATAACCAAATATCTCTCGTAATGGAAGAAGTATGATGCTTTCTCCATTCATCCTCAAACCCTTTACGATCCTGATAAAGAAAGTTCTTCCCTGTTTTATCAAAACAGACCAGTTCGGCAGGAGTACCCAGCACTTGCTCGGTACGTCCGCCGGCAACAGGAACTTTATATAATTCCGTCATTGCTCCTGTAGGAAACAGGGCACTGCTTGCCGGATCCTGTATAGAGGCAGAGAAAAAGACATACTTTCCATCTGGAGTAAAAGCCGACGGTATTTCTGATGCAGAATGACAGGTCAATCGCCGGGCGGCACCTCCGTCAGCAGGCATAATGAATAAGTCAAAATTTCCATTCCGGTCACTGGCAAACGCAATTTGCTTGCCATCGGGCGACCAAACCGGATTGGCTTCATAAGAGGTTTGTGTGGTGAGTTGAACAGCTGTTCCTCCTTGTGCAGGGACTTTATAAATGTCACCCTTGTAACAAAAAACAATTTCTGATCCATCCGGTGATATACGTGCATCACGCATCCACAAAGGAGTAATTGCATAGCTGGATAATGCTGATAATACCAGCGCTAAAGAAGTTATTAGTTTCTTCATATCAAATTATTATAAATTTATTCCGATAAATCGGTTTGAATTAGTTTTCCCGTGTAATTATAAAATGTGTTGTCACCAAAATCTTTATAAAAGAAGGCATATTTATCCACTCCCGTACAATGACAAACGCCAATCTGTCGGGGAAGATATTCCTGTAAATAATCTGCAATGACCTGATATTTTTGTTTTTCCGCATTATGGATATGAAAACCTCCCAGAAGTAACTTACAAGGAGATTCGGGAAAGGCAGCCTGAACCGTACGCAAAATATTGGTTATTCCCCGATGAGAACAGGCACTTAATACGGAAAATCCTTCCGGTTCCACCAATACCACCGCCAATTCATCCTGAAAAGTATCCGGTATTTTGCATCCATCTTCTTGCTGAACCCAAAAACGTTCAAAATGGGTATCTGCCTGATTTATAATATCAATAGAGGGAAAAAGGAAAACTCCGGGAAGCAGTTCGATCTGCTTTGTAATAAAGCGGAAACGGGAACGATCGAGATTTTGTGTATGCATCATCCCGTTCTCACGTTCATCCTTGAATTTAGGAGAAAAAATCTCACGCTTACAGACAACGGTTGCCTGCGTATTCAATTCCAAAAAATAACGTAGTCCGCCCGTATGATCGCTATGACCATGAGATAATATCAAATAATCGACTTTTTGCAAGTCAATATGCAACAAGCGGGCATTACGGATAAACAAGTCAGATGCTCCCGTATCGAAAAGTAATCTATGTTCTTGAGTCTCGATATATAGAGAAAGACCATGTTCTGCCTGCAATTTACGTCCATAGACACAATTCTCCACAAGAGTCGTTATTTTATAGCCCATGATACTTAGTTAGTTATCAAACGAATTATACAAAATAAAAAGTTCTGCCACAAAATTATAATAATTCTGTGGCAGAACAAGCAATCCAGTCAATTAAGTAATCGTAAAAAGGGGAAAATCTGGAAAACATAACCGTCTTTTCCAGATTTCCCGTCAGGTTTTAAAAGTTAAGTTCAAAACTATATCTCAAATATTCGAACAAATCCATTTATCATATTCTTTATGAATATCTTTAATATGGAAAACAAACAGTTACACCATCTTTCCCATATTATATGCTTCCTGCATGTAGGGAGTATCTTTAATCTCTCCTACTTTCCATGCACCGATTCCATAGACCGTCCCTTTTTCCTGTGGTCCTTCCAAGCAATCGAGGAAGCCACGGAAGCCGTCGATAGTACGCTCCATCATTGCTTTATCGTTTTCTGCTGCCGCAATAATGAAATAAAATTCCTTATTGGTTATTTCCGTATAACGTGCGCAACAACGGTCAATCATAATCTTCATCTGCCCGGACATGGTATAGAAATAAACAGGAGTTGCCATTACAATCACATCGGCAGCAATCATCTTCTCCACGATTTCCGCTGTATCATCCTTCTGCGGACAAGGTTTACCGTACATACTGCAAACACTACATCCCGTACAAGGATGAACCGTTTTGTCTTTCAGAAAAATCTTCTCTACTTCATTGCCCGCCTCGATAGCACCTTTCATAAATTCATCACAAAGCAAATCCGAATTACCACCTTTACGTGGACTGGACGAAATGATCAAAACTTTTTTAGCCATAACTTTCTTTTATTACTTTTTATTTTCAGAATTCTTTTTATCAATAATTCATGTTGCAAAAATAGACAAATAAAGGTATCCTGCATGTAGATAAATTACAGAGAAAGATACCATAATTACAGATTCTATATTTTACATTCGTTTTAACAACTTTCTTGTATATAGTTATTCTACAAATAGTTCTGAAAGTTTCTTTCACTAATATATAATTCATATCTTTGCCCGTGATACAGACAACATGATACAATGAAAAAAATACAACTGACCGACTCACATAAAGAAAAGCTGTTTCAAATCCCCTTATTCAGGGATTTACCCTTAAACATCAAAGAATCCTTATTAGAAAAGCTGGATTTTGTAATCTATGCGGCTAATAAAAAAGAGATAGTCGTTACACAAGGAACACCCTGCAACAAGTTATTTGTACTTTTGGAAGGAAAACTACGTACAGATATTATTGACGGATTAGGTAATGAGGTGATGATTGAATACATTATCGCTCCACGTACCTTCGCCACTCCTCATCTTTTTAATTCGAACAATACTTTGCCGGCTACTTTCACTGCTCTTGAGGACAGTGTGATACTTATGGCAACCAAAGATTCAACCTTCAAAGTAATTAGTCAGGACCCACAAGTTCTTCATAATTTTCTTTGTATCGCAGGTAATTGTAACATCTGTACCGTATCCCGTCTGAAACCTCTTTCACGCAAAACCGTACGGGAAAGGTTCATTGTCTATCTATACGAACATAAGAAAAAAGATGCGTTAGTAGTAGATATCATGCACACCCAATCCCAGCTCGCCGAATATTTAAATGTGTCACGCCCTGCTCTATCTAAAGAAATCAATAAGATGATGAAAGAAGGACTCGTCATCATGGAAGGAAAACGAATCGAGATTTTAGATAAAACAACTTTGGAAAAGTATCTGTAACGACGTATCTAGAAAAATATCCGTAACAACAGACGTAACAATGAGAGTGTAGCTATCAAGAAGTGGTTAAAACAAAAAATCATCCTCACTTCAGATATACTGTGGCAAGGATGATTTTACAAATTCAAAACTTTCAAAAACTCTCTCTTTATTTAAATTCTATCTATTCCCTTGGATTTACCACTTCACAAACAATATCTTCGGATTAATATTCAACGATAGCCAACCCCAGTCCTGCCAGCTTTTATGATTGCCGGTTTTCACAGCGTCCATCGTCTTCGTACCACGCATAAAAGAATATCCGGCAGAGAGTTTCACATCTTTCATTATCGACCAGTTTATCTGATAATCGACTTCCGAACCTAAATATTTCTTCAAGTCCTGAACCTTTACGGCTGTGCTAAAGTAGTGATAATTAAGTTCCATATCCACTTTGTCAGAAGCACGGAAACGGCCTCCGATACGGGCATCCATCAATCCAGGGGCATAACCGTTCGCAAAGGTAGAAGCATAAAAATAATCCATTGCTCCATAGAATTTATGATGAGTTCCATAAAGAGGATCGAAAGCTTTGTACTTACCGCCATTTCCCTTATCACCACTTAGATAATCAAAGCTAGCCACAGCTCCCCATGTATGGTCAAACGTATAAGCAGCCTGTATGCTTCCCATCAAAGCTGAAACTTTATCAGCAGTTTTATTCTTACCCATCTGATAGTAGAAAGCACCATCCAGATTCCAGTTACTGTTCTTATAAGTGAGGTAGGTTCCCATTGTTTGTAAGTAACGGGTGTGAGAATCATCCGTAGCTTTATCGCCCGTTTCCAATCCCAAGTTCATAAACAATAAAGAAGCCCCGAACGGAACATTGTCCGCCTTATAGTGATACCAAACGGTTTGCATATTCTTATAAGGCTGTCCCGTAGAAGAATCATAGTAAGTGCCTCCGCTTGTTCTATTGTCATTATTCTGA
The DNA here is from genome assembly GCF_019052435.1 of Bacteroides sp. MSK.20.12. NCBI lineage: Bacteria > Pseudomonadati > Bacteroidota > Bacteroidia > Bacteroidales > Bacteroidaceae > Bacteroides > Bacteroides sp. MSK.20.12. Next base: position 78,924 of record NZ_JAHQVH010000009.1, read on the forward strand.
TTAAAAGCAAGAATCAAATGCACTTCATTATTTTTGTTGGCATACCCCAGCTTCAACGCATCGTGGTAACGACCCGCTACATTCCAGTCCAATCCTCCCAAAATACGTTCATCATCATAAATCAACGACTGACGTCCCAGTTGGGCAAAGAATCCTTCGCCAAAGTTCATCTTTGCCCAAGCCTCATTCAGCATAAAACGCCCGTTCTTTTCAATCTGCGGGTCCTGTCCCCAGACACCTACATGCTGTGCCGACATCTTCAGTTCCAGATCCGAACGTTTATAATCCATCGACAAACGTGCGCGGTTATTGATGAAGGACGTAGGAGCCACCCCTTCATCCCGTGGAGTCAAGGCACCGTTCCGATACTCTGCACGAGGTCTGATTTGCATAGACATCGTAAATTCATTCTCTTTCTCCGTGTTTTGTGTGTATGCCATGCTTGGCAATAGCATAAGCAAGAATGACCAATAAAATGTTTTCATTGATAGTGCAGTTTAAATGATTCGATATTTCAATTCAAATTATACGTATGTACACTGACTCCTTGTGCGGACGGAAGATAATTGATTCCATACCAACACATTTGTAATAAGACAAAAGAGACCAATAAAATAACCAATGCCGGACGTGCCTTCAATGGCTTTCCCAATCTGAAATGGATATATGCCAGATAAGCAAACCAAGTCGCCGCTGCCCAGGTTTCTTTCGGGTCCCAAGCCCAGTAGTGTCCCCAGGCTTCTTTCGCCCAGATAGCTCCTGTAAGCATACCTAATGTCATAAATGCCAAACCTACATAAGTGAGGTTATCGCACAAATCCATTTCTTTCCGTTCAATCTTTTTCTTCTTGAACCAAAGCAGATAGACAGCCATCACCGTCGCCGCTCCCAACATAGCGTAAGCAAACATATACACAATGACATGAGGAGCAAACCACGGACTTTGCAAAGCGGGCATCAACGTTTTATTGTGAATCTCCGGTTTGAAGATATTGATACAGATAAAGACGAACGAAAGGATGCAACTGAAACTAAGAATCCATTTATACTTCCAACGTACGTAGGTTATCAATCCCGCCAACGGAAGGAAGAAAGAATACCACAGCCGGGTCTCCCCCATGGTCCGCATCGGAGGGCGTTCCAATGAAATCCACATTCCGATAATGAAGCTGAAAAAAATAGCCAACCCTAAGAAAGTAAATCCATAAGCCCATCCCGGTTTTGTTCTTTTCCAGGCAGCAAAAGCTCCTAAAGCCCAACAAACCAGTGCAGCTATTGCAAATAATATAAAGTACTCCCAATTCATGCTTTGTCCTCCTCTTTTCTCTTTTGTGCACTGACGAACAAGCAGACAGCTCCTGCCATCATCATTATAATTCCTGCGTAAACGAACGGTAGCCACGGATCGCGAACCAGTTCGAAGACACTGACATCACTCCATCGTCCTTTTGTCTCATCGTAGCTAAGTTGATAGATTTTCCATCCTTCTATCTCCATCGGACGGTTCACTTCAATGGTACCTTCCGTTATCGTTCCTTCTTGTGTGTAAATTTTCACTTCCGATGCAAATCGCTGCGGTTCCCGTTCCGGCATCACAAGACTGGTTAAAGAATCCAGTCGGATTGCCTTATAAGGAAAAAGAAAACTGCCACAGCTTACCCAGCCTTCTTTTATTGTTTGATTCTTCTGATTGACTGCTTTCAGATAAACAGCATAAGTTGCTCCCATCGAATGAAATTCTGTAAACTTCAAGGTATCTTCAGTAGCCACAGAAGCTGCCATCGGGATAGATTGTTCGATTGTCAATTGCCAGTCCTGCAATGTTCCCTTTATCACTCCCTCTTCCAGCAATACATGTTCAGGAGATTTTTCGGGAAGCGTACGCCCGGTTTCGTTGTCAATCAGCATCAGTTTTGGAGGATATTCGTCGATAGTAAAATCCTTCAGTTCGATAGCCAATGGAAGTTCAATCAGTTGACCTTTATCGTCAGTAGCCCGCCATTCGGCACTCCCCATCCGGGTAGTCATTTTCAACCTTTGCATATCGGCATTTCCTAAAGTGGCTGTTATCAATGCAATAAACAATCCGATATGATTCAGAAGAAAAGAAATCCGGCTGACCTTCAAGGAGAAACCTGCACGAAGAATCGTCAGTCCCAATATAGTGACCATCCAGAAGTAGAGCAGAACAAAAGGCCAGGAGGCAATCATCTGCGAAAATCCTAACAGATCGGTCGAAGCATGACCGAAAGGAGCCTGCCGGATCAGTCCCATCACCACCGTCATGCCGACCACCCACAATAGAGACGAGACAGCAGCGGAATAATGGCTTAACCAACTGAATAAATACACACGTTTACGAAGAAGGTGCATGGCTATCAAGGCAACGATATAAACCAGCAGCACAATCACGTTGACCGGACAGGCAAACAAATCCCAGTTAATAGCACCCACTGTCATTTGCAGCAATATGCCTATTATCAGTAATCCTGCGCCAATCGCCAACCCTTCTTTATAACTCCACGGTTTGCTCCACATATATATCTATGCTTATATTTGTTTTATATCTGCGCCAAACGTCCATTTTCTTTTGCTTTCTCCAACCAGGCGGGAACGGTTATTTTCAGGAATTTCTCTTTCGCTGCTCTTTCAGCGTCCATATCCAAGCCGATATATTCCTGTGCCTTTGCCTTCGTCGAGATGTCCGGCATCGGAACATCACCAGTGTATCCGTTCTTCGCCAATACTTTGGATACAGCAAGACGGGCTTGCATAGCACGGTCAAGTCCGTGAGAAAGGATTCTCTGAATTTCCTGTGGTGCATGGAAAGAGCCGCCGTGTGAAGCCACTCCGAAATCCCAACGCCATTGTGCCTGACGAATCAATGCGAGAACATCTTTCATTTGAGCTTCTGTCGCTCCATTATCCCAGGCAAATTTAGCTTCGATATGCGCTTTCGCCAATTCCTGTTCCAAGCGGTTGCGGATTTCGTTCGCTTTGCGTTGTCGTTCGTAAACGTTATTGCGCAAAGTCTCTTCGCTCTCACGATGGCAAACCTGGCAGGTACGATCAATCATAGCCAACGGACTCTGAATGTGGTGATCGCTGAATTTCACACCGCCTTCACTCTTATACGGCATGTGGCAATCGGCACAAGAAACACCTCTTTGCCCATGAATACCCATTTGAGCAATCTCATAATCAGGATGCTGTGCTTTCAGAATCGGAGTACGACTCAATTTATGGATATAATCATAGAACCCGGCCTCATCATAATAAGCCTCCATATCTTCTACCGTGAAACCTTTATCCCAAGGGAAAGTCAGGTATTTGCCATCACCTTTGAAGAAATATTCAACGTGACATTGCGCACAGACCAATGAACGCATTTCTTGCGGAGTAGCTTTGGTGATGTCTTTACCTTGGCGTTGGAAAGCTTCAATCAAAGCCGGACGGCTGATATGAAGATTCATTGTTTCCGGGTCGTGGCAATCAGAGCAGCCAATCGGATTTACGATTTCGGCCCCCATAGCTCCCCATTTATTATTATAGAAAGAATCGACACCCAATGCTTCCATCATACGGGGAACATCCGGACTTTTACAAGTCCAGCAAGTAGACGGTTGCGGACCATCCGTCGGGTTCACAGGTGCACCGGTACGTAACGATGCCGTAATATCCTCAATAGCATGCATGTGCCCCCGTGGAGTAGAATAATCTTTAGAGAAAGCGTATCCCGCCCATAGAATCACCATTTCAGGACGTTTTTCCAAGGCATCCACAGCTATATTCCCATTAAATTCGCTTTCAAAGTCAGTCTTTGCAGTTTCCGTCCAAGTTTGATATTCACGGGGGAAATCATCCTTGAATAGTTCATTTCGCGCTTCAATCCCCTTGATGACGTTTTTACGGTTGTTGAAAATGCTGGCAACTTCCGCCCTCCGTTCCATCAACGCAGAAACGCATAATCCCAAAACAAATACAACGACCATTGAACCTCCGAACAACAGCCATCCTTGCCATGATTTTAATTTCTTTTCCATTGTATATCGGTTTTATTATTTTATTACGTATTTCATTTCCTATTTATCTTTCTGATTCACCATCTTCCGGAGCCATTCGGGAACGGGCGATTCCGGAAGAGGAACAATAGCTCCCGGAGTGCCGGACAGAGAGTTTTTTCCACCATGAGGAACATCACGATGGCAATCCCAGCAAGCCTTCCCCTCTCCTACTTGTGACATCATATAATCAATCTTCCCCGTCTTCACAAATTCCGTATTGAGTTGCGTATGACAGCGAATACAATTATTCATTATCACTTCGGAACTGGCTTCATGAGCCTGAATCACCTGCGGCTCGCTTTTGGTAAGAAATGCAGCTACGTGTTTCATTCCGTCCATCCCTTTAAAGGTCCATTTTTTCACAGCATTTTCATGCGGCACATGACAATCATTGCAGGTGGCATTCCGGGCATGTGAGCTATGAAACCAAGTTGCATAGTAAGGAGTCATAATGTGACAGTTCACACAGGCAGCTGGGTCATCTCCAAGATAGGTATGCGCCCGGAGCATGTACATAAACAATGCCCCTCCACCCACAATAACACCGCCAATGATGACAGCCGCTACTTTCCATTTAAAAGAAGGAAAGAATCGATTTATTATTGGAAACTTCATCATACGAAATAGAATTTTTCACAAAAGTAAAGGATTGGAAACAAAAAAGGTGTAATATCTATTACACCTTTCGAAAGAAAAAATACTCTTTATACAAAAAACAGCCTATCTATCGTCCTGTAGCCAACAGATATTCCAGTTCCTTTATATAGTTGTCTATTCATTATGATGGTGGTCTTCATCTTCCACCTCATTGCTCAATTTAATATTGCGCGCGATATAAGATTCGTTGCCTGCGGCATCTGTGCAATAAACCATCAAATGATAATCCCCTGCAGTCGCATTGGCTGGTATTACAATATCGTGATGATGAATATGTGCTGTTTTCTGTCCTGACACATCATACGATCTGTTAAAACTAAAATCTACTGTTTCCTGCACAGCCCTACTATTACCGCCGTGTGAATGATGGTCGAAATTGCTATGAATTTCGATCTTATAGGATTTCAGCATAACATCATCCGACAAATCCATCTCAAAATGAACTCCATGTTCGTTTCCGATCTCCAATGCCTGACCTTCTTCCGGTTCATGAAGTTCAATCAAAGGTTTGATCGTATCGCTGGAGTCATCATTATCACAAGAGGAAAACATGAAAGTAACTGTTGCCAAAAGGCTAACCATTGGGAGATAAAATTTATTTTTCATTTCAGTAATTTTTTAAATGGAACTTTGATTAATATCTGGAAGTTACGTCCCGGTTCGGGAATCTCAACTTTCCTGTAAAAACTAAGATGATTGTAATATCGGGTATTGAATATATTCCGGGCGGTCAGGGTAATTTCAATTTCATTATTTCCACCTATCGGAATGTTTAAAGATCCGCCCAAATGGAAGAGATTTGCTCCGGCTGTACGGTCTTCGTTACGGTCCACTCTATTTTGCCGAGCAATGCTCTGCCATTCTGCATACAACATATACCGGTTCTTTTGCCAGGTTAATGTATTGCGCATAACAGGTGGCGGCGAGAAACTCAATGGAATATGTTCATCACAATTATAGGTGTAAACGTATTCAGCGGAAATCCGATAATTGAAGTTACGCAGAAAATCAACATCTACGGTAGCTTCAGTTCCTGCGAACAGTGCTTCCGCTCCGGTATAGCGATAGATTTGTCCGGCATGAGGCAATACAGACCACTCTCCGGTAGGACGCAGAAAGATGTAATTGCTGAACCAACTGACAAATGGAGAGACGGAGAAAGAAATTCTCCGGTACTTCAGATGATAAGAAGCGTCCAGTTGCCAGCCCTGTTCCGATTTTAAATTGGCATCTCCCTGTTCATGGCGGAAAGTGCCGTGATGTACTCCGTTGGCAGCCAACTCATTCGCACCGGGCAGGCGGAAACTACGCCCGATATTCACCTTTACCAGATGCTTGTCGGAGGGAGTCCATACCAATCCCAGAGAAAGAGAATAATCACCATAGTGTTTTTTCACCTGGTGACTGTTCCACTTATAAAGGTCTATCTGTTCCTGGGTATATCCCTGTTTTTGAAGATAATCGGCAAGGTAAACATCTTCATGCGAAGAAATATTTATGTATCCGTAGTCATACCGAGCTCCTCCGCTGACGGAGAGCACATTGTTAGGTCTGTACGTTGTAAGCCAGAGCATTCCGGTGGTGGAACGGTGATATTCGGGCAATAAAAACGAATAGCCGGCAATGTTATTCCGTTGATGCTGTCCATCCCACCCCAATGTATGTTCCCATGAAGAAGATCCGATAAAACGAGCTTTCACTGAAGCACTGAAGGTGTTCAGATTAAATGCGAGTTCTTTGTCGGGGTCTTTCTCTGGTGCGGGTTGCGAGCCATAGTGAGTATGGAAAGCACTCCATTCTTCACGGTGATTGTTCTGGAAACCCAAATCACCTGACAAGATCAGTTTCTCCCACGCATATTGCTGATGGATGGTCACCTTCAGGTGATTCACTTTGCTATAAGGCAATTCGATATTACGGCTATCTCCATCATCTTCCACACGGGACGCATCGGGTATGCCATGCGCTCCGGGGAAGAAACCTGTCTTTTGATAGACATTACTCACGGAGAAATTCGCTCTATATGCCCTTCGCTGATATTGGGTAAAGAGTCCGATATTGCGTTCAATGCCTGCTGTATTCTTCAGTTTACGCCCATAGATGGGGATTCTCTGTGTCAGGTAGACAATAGAATCCGTAGGAATATGATAGTCGCCGAAGTGCTGTTCCGAATAACGAATGTGAGAGTACCATGCATTTTTCCTGATTCCCAGCATCAGTGATCCTCCGACGGTTCCATTGACTGATTTACCAAGCAGTGTGACATCTCCAAACACCCGATTATCCACAGGCACGGCCGGTGGAACAACATCTATCACTCCTCCCATCGCATCACTGCCATAAAGCAATGAGGAGGGGCCTTTCAAAACATTGACCGCTCCTATATTGAAGGCATCCAATTCTAAACCGTGATCGGCTCCCCATTGTTGTCCTTCCTGCTTGATTCCGTTTTCCAATACGGCAATCCGGTTGAATCCCATTCCGCGAATCATCGGTTTGGAGAATCCAGAACCAATATCCATTGCTTGTACTCCGGAAATGTTCTCCATCGCTTGCATGAAGTTTCCTGTAAAATGTTTGCGCAGAAAATCCTGATCTGCTACATCAACCGTAAGGGCAGACTTTTTAGCTTGACGTTGTTGGTACGTTTCGGTCACCACAACATCAGGCAAAAGCATACTCTTGATTGAATCGGATTTCTGTGCATGGACGGATAAGGTTACAAATAACCCTATTACGCCCGAAATAATTCCGATACGCATCAATTACAATCTTTTATATAATGTGTAAAATGAATAGGAGGACAGATTGAAGGTCAATCTATCTCCTTTGAAAATATGATTATGTAATCAAGCGACGGGAGGTCCGCGTAAGTGATGCGAATAAGTTCGTTTGCAAACAACCTTATCCTGATAAATAACCGGCTCGTATGGGACGAGCGTCAATGTACAATGAAATTCTACCGGTTGAGGTTCCGTAAAAAGAGAAAGGGAGTATTTACATATCGCACAATCATCAGAAGGATTATGGGAATGTTTTGCATGGGAACATGATGTCTCATCTTCACTTCCATGATAGTGAAAGGTTTTCACCACAAAGAAGGGAATGAATGTCATCAACAACACCCACGCTATTACCTTTATGTCTCTCTTTTGATACATTCTCCCTCTATTGATAATATAGAATAGCGAGGACAAATATAGATGTATGAAAGAGAAGGTGCAAATTATCAGGCTTAATATGTGTTATCGTGAACGATCAAAAAGAATCAATAACACACCCTATTCGATTTTAATCTCTTTCAATGCCAAAATGGAGATATACACAACTATGCCAATAGAATATTACGCATTATTTTATCAGGAAAAGCCATATAATATTTATCTTTTAAAGTTATCACTCCATAAAAGAATAAAATAATAGGATAAAATCTTATATCAAAAACTCTCTGTTTATCAAGCTTCTTTGAGAGGTCAGAGAAATTATAAGGCAACTCATCATCAATAATCAATGCATCCAACATCGCTTTCGCGTTATCCAGTGAAAGGGTAAGCCGACGAATCCAATTAATATCGGTACGTAGATTTTCATCCACCAGTTCGTCGGGAATACTACCGGCATTGGCCGCAAACTTCTTGAAGAAATAAGTCAAGATAGTAGCATTGAACAACCGGTCACCATTGGGACGGAAACGATAACCATCATAGTTACTTACAATTAGCTGCCAGATTTCATCAAAACGTTCTTGTCCTGTGGAGTATTTATCAAGTACATAACGCAGATATGTCTCTGTCTCTTCGTATGTAAACCCGAGCATATTCAGAAAATTAGGTTCAAGAGTCAATATCTCTGCTATATTATATCCACTGGTCAAATCATCCATCGTAACAGGTAATACACCTGTACAGAAACAGGTACGGATACTCCCCTCACCTATTCCGGCTTTTATCACTTTAAAGAAAGTACGCAAAAAAACTGTCATTCGTCGTCACTTCCTCATAAAGCGGATCGTTGTATGCTGTAAGCAACTGATTAGTGAAGTTATCATATTCATCAATCAATAGATAAACTTTTGGAAATTCATGAGAACGGGCATAATTAAGAACTTCTTCCAACATTTTGGAAGCGTCTCCCCGAGTAGTAAACTGAAAATCACCGAACAAATCTCTGTTATGCTCTACCATCACATCTACCGGACCACAGTTCAAATCATTAAAGTTTTGAGCCAATCCTTCAATAGTATCCGCCATTACCATTTTCGAAAAATCGTAGCGAATAATCATATAACTGTTATGCTCTTTTGTCGGATGGTTACCTATCCAGGTTCCCCCAAACAGTTCTTCAAACCGATGCGCTTTTGTACGGTCATAATAGCAAGCTAATGTAGAAACCAACAAACTTTTTCCAAAACGACGGGGACGGAGAAATACAGGAGCATTATAATCCTCTAATTTAGGAATATAATCAGTCTTATCAACATAATAAAAACCACGTTCACGCAAATCTATGAAATCCGCTACTGCATAAGGAATAGTTATTCTTGCCATAATCTTACTATTTTCTCTATATACAAACAAAGGTACAAAATTGTTAGCAAAAAGAAGGACAATTACTTATTATAATATTATTCTTCCTGTTTCCATACATAAAACACATTCCTTCCCGCCCCTCTCTTACGCAGTTTTCCCTCCTGAATAAAAGTATTCAAATCATCAACAGCTTTCAGCCGGGCTACTCCTGTCAGTCTGCTGTATTCTATGCGGGTGATTCCTCCATTCTTCTTCAAAAACTCCTGTAACATTTGAAGACGTTGTTCAATAGGTATCTCCGTTTTACTGACAGTACGTCCCGATTTGGGAACACGTTCAAGTCTCATTTCCCGTCTTACCTTCAATTTAAAATTTTTGGAAGTACGCAGGTGTACATTGTCAAAACAGATAGATTCAGAACGGATTTCTTTTTTAGTCATTACCTTCTGAGTGCATTTCAAAGAGACACTAAGATGTCCCAGCTCTCCAAGCTCCACAATATAGCCACGCGCCAAGAGACTACCAAGTTCATCTATTACAGCCCCCAACACCCCGTCAACCATATTCTGGGGAAAATGTTGATAACGTGACACACGTTCTATAAACTCTTTTTGGGAATAAGTCCCGCTCGGAACTATCCGCGCATGAAGGGGTTGCTTCTCGCCGGTATTCTGAACGTCCGGTGTCTCATACAAATCATAATACGCACTCATAAGCAGCTATATTTTATTGATTATCATTTATCATTTTCTTGCCTGATATTTAATCTCTCTTATACCAATCATTAGTTCTTGGCTAGCATATATTTATTCGTCTGACTATAGTGTAACTTGCATCTAACTATAGTTATTCTTTCGTCTGACTATAGTTAGACGAAAAAGTAACTATAGTCAGACGATTAGTTTATTGCATACAAAGATATACTTTATCGCAATACAACTTATAAATATTAGGAAGAAAAGATTCAGTTAACCGCTAGAAATTAATCACCCAACAGCAACTTAGTCACAGCAGCCGTATTCAATGCCCATTCACGGGTATATACTTCATCGGCTTCCGGTGTATCAGCCAACTTCAAACCCTGTGCTTGTGCTTTGATTGCCAACAGTTCGCCCACAGTGGTTTTGGCTTCCAGTTTATCCAGATACTTTTCAATAGTCTGTGTATCCAAAGAAAGAACCGTCTGTCCGCCGAAAGGAATTTCCAACCATACCACTTCCCGTTCCTTCACTTTCAGGACTCCGAAAACAAGTCCTTTCTGCACGCTTTGAGAAACTCGCACCTGATGCTGAACACAAGAAGGGTCATAAGCCACTCCGTTTCTCTCCGATATTTTCATCGGGTAAGCGGAGTTCATCCAACCTACCACCAGATTAGGAGAGATAGCCCCATTGCTATACGCATTGCAGGTGAAAGCAACATATTGCGCACCTACACGGCTCAAATCATTCAAATCCAATTCGATATACTCGGCAGTACCTTTCTTGTCGGGGATGCTTCGGATATCTCCGCTATGTTTAGCACCAATAGCTTTCAGATTGAAGTAGGAACATACTTCTGTCGTTGAGGGCAAAGCGATATGACAGCTCAAGTCCATATCCAAATGCTGTGCCGGAAGTCCCTTTCCCCATTGCATAAACAATCGAACTTTATCTCCTTCCACCGGGAAACGTGTACCCTGCAAGGCACAGGAAGTATCCTGAACCGTTTCGCTACGGTCACCGATAGACAATGGAATATGAAACAACATAGGATCAATATACATACTTGCGCTTCCACTTCCGGCACCCGCATTGGCAAAGCGGGTAGCAACAACCTCTTTACACAAATCCTGTACCTCTTTCACCATCTCTTTAAGCTGGTCTTCCATATAAAGACTCACCAAATAGTGAGGCTCTATCAAAAGCGCATTACCACCCAAAGGTTTCACCATTCTCTTATGTCCTTGCTCAAAGTAACTCTCCGCATACATACCCAAAGTGACCACCAAACGAGCCGGCAACAAATGAACGACTTCTTTAAATGCCGCCAACGTTTCTTCCGGACCGAACCAAAGCATATTGGCAAACAAGGAACGTGCAAACATACCCGGACGTTGCTTCAACAAAGCGAATGTCTGTGCCGCATCTGCTTTCAAACGGCTACGTTCCACTTCTCCCTGCCAAACTGTATATGCCTGACAGTAGAATACGTCCATCAACTCTTTCAAATTTTCGAATCCCGGTTTACGAGCATATTCCGCCAAACGCAATGCACGTATCATACGTACCCACATTTCCCTTTTCGAATGCATCATTTCACAAGACTTCTCCGGTGTCATCGCCAAATTGTTCAACCAAAGAGCCACCATTTTACACTCGCGACGGGTATATTTCAGTTTTAATTCTTCCCGCTTTGCCTGGGCAGCCGAACGGCTTTTATCCAAAGCATTGCACAGATGTGCATTGTTTCTACCCGCTTTACGAATGAGGGTCTTAGGCTCTATGATTTGTAAGAATCCGGTTTTCTTATACCACAAATAACGCAATATATCATTCGGAGCAGAGAAATAAATCTGCGCTTCCTGTGCCCTATCCTGCTCTACCAGTGTGTCGATCACCAGCATCAGAGTTTCTTTCATCTTGATTCCGACTGCCGGCAACGGAAGTTCAGCCAGCAAGATTTTCAAGCTGTCCGCTTGTGTTGCATCAAGAGCCGTACGTGATTCCAGCAAGTCACCAAAGAAAACATTCAGCTCTTTTTCCTGCCAAAGTTCCAACACTTTCAGTTTACTGGCTTGTCCGAAATATTCTGTAGATGCCGTTTCAAACGGAGTTCCGCAGAACGGACAACCGTTGTATCGTTCCAAGGGGAATGTATTATCAGGAATCACGTGTCCGCAAGATAGTTTCACACCTTTCTTACTATTGAACATATTAGCAAGCCATGTAATCCAATGATCCAAACGTGTTTCTCCGGTAGGTGTATCCCAGCCTTTCACCAATGGAGCCCAGTTGAGTGACACACCCAATACTTCTTTCATCACCTGAAGAATCTCCACCTGTTGTGCCGGATACAACTGATTGACAGCATGCAGCAACTCTTCGGATAAGCTATATCCCACTTTTCGAAGTTGAGCAACCAATGTTACAGTAGTCGAAGTCAATGCTTCGCGCTTTTCTGTTCCTTCTATCGCTGGCAAATAAATTGCATGTTGCCTGATAGATACTTTCAACAAATCTTTTTTCATACGTTGTATTTTTTAAGTAAGGTAATCGGAAGACTGTGAATCAATGGTGCATTCCTGCGGTTTTGAAGTAAGTCTTCCTTGACCTTAGTTTATAAAAAAGAGGTAGAACAGGCCGGAGTCGAACCGACGACCGTAACTACCCACTGAGCTACTGCCCCTTTGCGAAACAGGAAAAACGGATAATCGTACTGGTATATTCTACCTAAAAGAGTGTGTTGAAGTAACCCGTACTTGACCTGTTTTCTTGTTTCTTCGACAAAGATAGATGCAGTGATGCGCAGTCTTTTTGCGTAACTCAAACTTTTTTTTCGGAAAAGGGGACAATCTCTATATGATTTAAAATATAAAGTATCTTGTTTTATATTTCTTGTTTAATAAACGCTGGCCGATTGAATAACAATCTTTTCCAGCAACTTCTGCATCTTTCCAATCACCGATTCTTTATCAAGCCCATATTCTGTCGCCATCACATCTTGAGCATTCTTGCCGTGGTCGAATTTCGCAAATACTGGGATTCCCATATTTTTCAATGTTTATTCGATACGCGCCATTGTCTCTACTACACCGAACTGGCTTTCATAAGTGTAAAGCAAGTTATTGGCTGCCAAAGGATGAAATTGTATAGGATAGAGGAAAAAACTAACAGATTCCTTTGTGAATAATTAGATAAAACCGTATTTTTAGAGGCATAATTATATACAGCAAAACAATATGAATATAATTTACTGATAAACAAAACATTAAAAGTCAGAATAAGAAATTATAGCATATAGTGTAAATTTATCAAATATTGTAATTGGATAGACAAGGAGACAACTTATAGGTAGTCATATAATATAGATAATATGCCTGATGAAATAAAGAATATAAAAACAACAGCGAAACATTAAATGACCGCTGTTAGCATAACGTTACAAGCAAATTAATAAATATGGAATATTTGAAATTAATAGAAGATAAAGAAGGCTTTGTTCATTGGGATGGTGCAACAGAACAAGAAATAGAATATGCAGAACAGGAATTAGGCATATCTTTCCCATTGCAATACAAAACTTTTTTATCTCAATGCGGAATGTGTAACTGGAGTGATGTTTGCATTTCGGGAATAGCGAAAGATTCAGAAATTATTTCATATCCTATAATTGAATTAACCAAGGAAATTCAAAAACAATTTCAATTATCTATGGATTGGATCGTTTTAAGTTATGAGGTAGGAGAATATCTCATTTTATATAAAATTCCAGTTGGTAATAATCTGAAAGATTCTTCTATTTGGGGAGCTGATGTATATTGGGAAGATGATACCCCCCATATGAGTAAACCTGTAAAATTATATGATTCATTTATGGATTACTTTAAGGAATTTCTTAAATATTCAGAAACTGAAAGCTAATCACGCTTGTAACAATCACCTTAACTGCTAAACGCAGTTAGTTGAACCCCATTATTCACCAAGAATAAAAAAATAAAATGGTTAAATTAATTAATTATACAGAATATCTTTCAAGAGGAGCAATCCTAAAATGTAAGGGTAAATACCCTTATGAAGATACCTTATATTTTATGGTAGCGGAGCAAATAGGCGTGCAAGCATATCAATTATGGACTATATCAGGATATTATGCAGGTATGATATTGCACAAATTACCTTCAGATGCTAATTATGAAACTTATGCAGTGAGCACTAAATGGCTTGTAGGAAATTGGCATGAGTGGGGATATATTGATTGTCCTCTTGAAGATGTTTGGGTAGTTGAAAATGAAGAACTATTTTCCAATCTTAATATCAAAATGTTAAATAGCTCTTATTAAATAGTGGTGGATAACAAGCGGATTAATCTCCATAAGGGTTGATTATCCGCCGGACATTATAAGCAACAGAAAAACGGAAACAATATGATAAAATACATTTCGGGAGATATATTACAGAGTAAAGATGAGTACATAGCACAAGGTGTAGCTGTTGGCTCACAAGAAGGATTAGGAACTGGGCTTGCCTTTAAGCTATCAAGTCAATCCCCTGAAATCCAAAAACTCTTTAAGAAGTACACACGAAACACTAAATTTCAAGCTGGCGATGTGTTTATAGGAGAAATCAAAGGTTTCTCTCCAGGTATAATTTACATCGCTACACAACCCGATATGTATCATGCGGAACTCACATATCTGAATAAAGGTTTGAAACGCTTGAAAAAAGTGTGCGAAAGCAGAGGTATCAAAACTGTGTCGCTCCCGAAAATAGGTGCAGGTTTGGGTAAGTTGGATTGGAATAGTGAGGTCAAACCTTTGTTTGAAAGTATTTTATCTGATTGTGAAACGGTATTCAATGTATATGAAGATTACAAGATTGAATACGAAATTTAGCTTATAACATGCACCTGCTCCGCCTAACGGCGGCAAGCTGCAACCCATTACCAATAATGCCATAAAATAATAAAAATGAATTTGAAAGATAAAACGTTAGATATTACAATTAAAGACTACTTGTTGTCAGGTGGCATTAAACATATTAATCCATATGCCGATTTTAAAATAAATGAATTTAAAAAGATGGCAACAGAAATATGGACAACGCCTGAGTCTGATTCAATAATTATTTCGATAAACATAAACAAAGTGACAACTTTTGAGATTGTATATGATAATAAAGATCATTATTATGTACACGATTCTTTAAATTTCAATATCGGGTTATTAAGAAATTTCCCCAAGTATGTACATAGATTAGGATTGTTTTACGCTAAAGAGCTTGAAAAATCAGAATACATGAATAGCCTAAAAATTGTCGGTGAAGTATCAGACCAAGAGGAAAAGGTTTTATTCTTGAGCAATGGAGTTAATTTGCATTTTCTAAAAAGTGATAAAACAGATGATTATTTAATCATAAAAATCGTCCCTGATGGAGAAGAATACAGGAGTTCTATCAGGAAAATTTTTAGGGAAGTTAATCTATCGGTAACAAACAGATGAATTGCCCTAATGATCAATTATCCGCCAAACATTATCGGTTTAATAAAATGGAAAAGGAAGGAGTAATATATTGGCTCAAACCAGAAGAAGGCGGATTGAAAAATCTGCCGACTTATGAGTTGTGTTATGCTGTTACAGTTTTACCGCAAGTGGAGCCTTCAGCATGGAGCATTAAAATGTTTATTCTTGAGCCTGATAAATATGTAAGTGATTGCTTGGTCGCTTTTCTGGTTGATCATGCACCTCATGAAGTTTTAAATACCATAGAATCCGTAGATGTATATGCAGGCAATAAAAAAGTAGCCACTATAATATTAAAAACCGATAACAAACAGCAGACCGACTGAATAAGCGGAACGCTGCCAAACATTAATCGCTAAAAACAATGGCAAGTATAGAAGAATATAAAAAACGAATACAAGAATTTATATATTGTTTAGTCCGTAAAGACTATCAAGCCGTAAATAATCTAATGTTGGCTAATAGTGTGCCTATTCAAGATATACGGCGAGTTATAGAGGAATACGGTTGTACAATTATACCTCTACCTGTAAAAGCGTTTGATTTGGCATTGTCCTATCAAATTTCCGATAAACAGGTAGATATATACATTCCTCTATGGAGTGAAGAAGAAGGTCAAAGCGACCTCACTCTTTCGCTTTCTTGTTTCAAAAATGAGAATAAGATAAAAATAAATGACTTAGAGGTTTTGTAAAACGATTAACAAATGGCTTAACCGCCCCAAAAAGTCGGTTAGCCACTGACATTAGCAATAAAGTAAAACAAATAAAATATCATCAAATCATGCTAAGTAATAAAGTGATAGACTATTTGAATAAACAAGGTGTATATTCAGAAAAAGAAGATAAAGCATATAAAAAGGCTTTGATTGATTTAGGAATTGATTTAAATAGTGATTTTGCACTGTTTAATCTAAATACTACCGAAATAACATTTCGAGGACAATGTGGCGAAATCTATAATGTGTGTTGGTTTAAAATTTACTCTAATGATTTAAGTTATGGTATAGAAAGGCAAGCAGTGTTAGGCATTCCCTCCGAATACTTACCTCTTGATAGCTTTGAAGGTGAAGGCGGTTTTTTCTATAACCGTAATACAGGAGAAGTTCTTGAAATTGAATTGGGAGAGAAACTAATCAATTTTCAGAATGGAAAGTTGTCTCCACAATGGAAAGACTTCAATTCTTTTTTGGAATGGTATTTTGGATTATAATAAGTTATTGCTAACAAGCGAATGAACTGCCCTAACAATCAGTTATTCGCCAGCCATTATCGGTATTAAAATAATGAGAATAATCCAATTTCATATTATAGATGAAGAACTATGATAAAATGACTAAAAGAGCAGTAACTTTAAAAAGTAGTTATATGAGCAATGCCAAATGGTCTAAGTTACTAAAAGCTATTGCAGAATCAGATATTAAGTACATTGCAAGTGAAGTCCTTGCAAAAGATCTTGTGTGTGATACTCTTTGGCATATACTTCTTGCAGATTATCTTGGGAATGGGAAATACACAGCAGATGGCATAGCTGGGGCAATAAGGACTAAGAATATAGAATATGTCATTATCCCCTTTGAATCAATAAACGAATTATCCAGAATGAAAGATTTAATTGAAAAGATTGGGAAATTTGAATATGATATTGATAATGAAAAACTAATTATAAAAATATTTGGATACCGATAACACATAGCTAACCGACTGAATAAGCGGAACGCTGCCGGACATTAGTAACCATAAAAATAGCGAAGAATATGAAACAAAAACTTATAGAACGATTGAGTACATTTCTCAATAAACATAAAATGCGTGGTACTCCCGCTACGGACGAACAAATAGAACAAGCCGAAAAAGTGTTGAATGTAAAGTTTAGTTCTGACTATATTGATTTTATCAAACACTTTGGTCGTGCTTGGGCAGACATTGAAATTTTTGCTTTTGAAGGTAATGAAACTGTTGTAGGTTATACTCAATCTTTGAGAGAAGTTCATGCGGAAACTTCAGAAAACTATGCTGTTGCAGATGATGGAGCAGGAAATCCAATTATGATTAATCCTAAAGGAGAAGTGCTAATATTTTATCATGATAATGGAGAGAATGAAATTTTAGCTTCATCACTTGAAGTTTTTATAGAAGAGAACTTTGAAGAATGGTGAAATGGGTTACTAACAAACAGCATACCGCTTAAAGCGGCACGCTGTCAAGCATTAGCATATCACTAATCAAATTAAGAATGAAAGTAAAACAACAGATAATAAACTTCTATCAGATACTTAAAGAGTTACCTGATAACGAAGAATATAATGTAGAAGGCATTAGAAATAGAGTTTCGATGAAAGCTGATAATCTATTATTTACTTTGGACAACAAGGGTAATCAAGGTATAGATATAGATGCAAAAATATTCTCTTTCTTATCTTTTGTAAAAGGCTATGATATGCCAAGATTTGAGGATAACTATTACCTATTCACAAAAGAAGATTTGGACAGGGAATATAAAGCATTAGGAGATATAGAATCATTAAATGGAAATGAAATAGATTGCTAACAAACAGATAAAGCACCTTAATATTCGATTATTTGCCGAACATTACCAACAGAGTAAAAAAATGAAAGTATATAGAATAGCAATAAATATGATTAAGCAAACCAAGATTTTAAAATTTATAATCCCTATTGTAGTATTCATTCTATTGTATGCTGTCTCAACAATTAGAAATAACAATGTAAGAAAAGATGGCATATATTCTATCGTAACTCTTGTCAAATACGGTTCTGCTTATAGAGGGCAAAGTGCAAAATATGAATTTATATATAATAAGACTTTATATGAAGGAAGTTTTTTTATATCATTTGCCGAGAGTAAAAACACTCCAATCGGAACCCGTTACTTTGTAACATTCTTAGCCAAAGCCCCCGACCGACATCTTATATTAGACAGCGTACCATCTTGGTTTACTCTAAAAGCACCAGATAAAGGATGGAAAACATTACCTACACAAAAACAACTACGAATAATGATGAAAGATAGCTTGAATTAAAATGCTGCCACCGGACATTAACTTGATAATAAATAAACGAAAAATGAAACAGAAATACTATATAATCAAACTCTTATTGAAAATATGGTTTGGAATATTATGTATTAGTCTATTGTGTACCACGGGTATTCTTTGGCTAAGGACTCAAAACATAAAACCTGTACCAGATATGGATACTTCTTATAGAGGCATGGCATTGGCTTGGTCAATTTTGGGAATTTTGGCATTATCTATCGGAGCAATCACTTTGTTCTTGAACTGCTTTGCAAGAGTTAGAAACAGTATACTGTATAGTTCTCTATCATTTTTTCTTATCCCTATTTTGATGATTTTATTTTCTGGAACAATGTGCTTGTATGATACTACAATACCATTTTTACTTTGTTTATTGGTGTCATACATATTGTTTAGAAATAAAATAATACAGAAAACAAGCGGATGAATCGCCCTGATGGTCGATTAGCCACCAGACGTTATCAGAATATATATGATAAAAATCAGAGTATAGGATTGAAGCACATAACGTATATTTGCAGTCTACTTCAATGAAATAGATGAAATCATAAAAGTAATTTGAATATGAAACACTTTAAAATAATAACGATGGGAATACTTGCCTCTATTCTGAGTTTACTGGGATGTGGATATGGAAACAAGCGAGCTACGCAGAGTGAGAGTATAAATCCTTATATTCCGGTAGCCGCACAGATTACAATGGATAAGTTGTCGGGCGTGCTGAAAAACGTACAGGCAGGACGAACGGAATATGATTTTACGGGTATCTGTGCCAATGGTGTGAATTGTATCTATTTCATGCTAGATAACGGAAAGTTCTACATTGATTTTGAAGCCATGAGCAAAGACCAACTTCCCTATCTGGATACATTGAAGCAGTTTGCCAAAGAGCATAATTACCCAATTATCGAAACGACCTATAACAACACGCCCATAGATTACGATCATGTGAAATTTGCTCCGGTTCTAAGCCTGAAAGTCAATGCGGATATTGACAGCATCGTTCATGTTGGAAAATTGATTGAACAAACCATTTTCAAGAATAACGATCAGACCATTTACGATATAGTGCCTTAGAGGGTATAAGGAGAATATAAAAGAATAATGATAAAATGAGAGATAAGGATTCCGGGAAAAAGATATTCTGGATTTACCCTACAAATAAGTTTGTTTGGGCAGGAGTTGTCATATGTAGTATATTCTGTGCATTTATGATCTACTTTTTATGTGTAGCCAATTTAAGTGAGAATAAAGTCCTCTTTATTTTCCTGTTGCCCATATCTTTGTCTATCCTGTTAATCTGTTGGGCACTACCCAGTAAGATTTTGCTTTGCGAAGATAGAATAGAAGCACGAAGCCTGTTCGGGAAAAGAAGCATCCAGGTGGATGAGATAAACTCGTGGGGAGTTGTGCAAATGTATAAGCCCTACCGTTGTAAAGAGGGTATTTATTCTTACATACCTGCCAAGTCATTCAAACCTTCCCGTAAAATAGAGGAGAACATGATTTTCTCGTATAGCCTGTTTTTATCCAATATTCCGCACTATGACGGGAAAAAGAAAAATTCGTCCCAAACAGATAAAACTATTTTTGTCAGTTATCGGAAAGAAGTGTATATTGCATTGGAAAAGTATCTGAAAGAAAAAAAATAATGTATTAATATTAGTATATATGAAAGAATTTGGAACTATCGGAGATTTAATCAATGCTTATAAAGCAATACCATGTGACGCTTATATCTATTGCTCAAAAAGTGTTATTGAAACAGAGAACTTGGAGAATGGCAAATATTTAGTCATTGAATCGGAAGAAGAGGATGGATATGTGGAAACAGAAGATGGTGAAGTCCCCAAACAAGCATACGATTTGGGCATGAGTTCGTTGGTCGATGTTGAAACATTTAAGGATATATTGAGCTTTCAATATAAATTGAATCCCAAAACATTATACAAAGATTGTATAAAGGCTATTGAGTATTATCTAAGTAATGATGATTTTCTGGATGAATGAAATCAATCTTATGAAAAAGTTATTGTATTTGCTTGTCATGCTATTGATATTGGCGGCATGTAACCCAAAAGTTGAATTGACCAGTGCCGGAATGTACCCGAACTATCAAGTGGGTGAAATAGTAAATCTTATTCCGGTGGATTCTCTGACTTATGGGGACGTAATCGCATATCATTCATACATTCCCGGCTTTCAGGAAAGGGCATTTAAACGAATTGTCGGACTACCGGGCGATACTGTCCGCTTTCAGGATCAGCAATGTATCGTGAACGGCAAAAAGTGTGAATGGGTATTCATACGGAAACTTTTCTATGAAGAAGATGAATGTGAAGAGTATTGCGAAAGTCTGCCCAATGGCATGAAGGTGAACATCTGTAAAAGCGTTGTACCCATAGATTCGGCAACGGCTACCACGACTGCGGTTGTCGTCCCGGCGGGCAGCTACTTCGTTGCGGGGGATTACAGGGGCGGCTCGATTGACAGCCGTTCGCAAGGATGCGTAGCTGCGGATTCAATTATCGGGAAAGGTGTAAAAAGAAAGTAAGTACAGGGCTTTAGTTCCGATTTATTATGCTGAATACAATGAATATAAGAATCATTTCATTTATCTGTGCAGGATTGGTCGCAGCAAGTTGCGTGTCCTCACTCTGTTTCTATGATTATTTTGCCAACGATGGCACTACCAGCAATCCCATCTATTGGATTTTCGACTTTTTTCAGTTATCCATACTGCTGGGACAAGCCGGAATAGGCGTTTATACTATCAATGTGCTCCTACGGCAGAGGAAAGAAGCCATTTCTTCTCTAGGATATTTTGCGGCTCACGTATTTCTGCAAAATATAACTCCCTTGCTCCAAGCATGGTCTGCGGCTGTCATTACGGAATATCCGCAATGGTTGCTGATGAGTCAGGTCGGTTTTAGCATTGTTCTTTTTCTTACTTTGCTAATCATCCAGCCTGCATCTTTATTCAAAAAGTCGGAATATATCCCCTGGCTGTTGATGGCTGCATTTTATATCAACTGCGTATATACGGCACTTACCGTCATCGGTTTAATTATTACCCTGTAATGATTGCATATAAACAGAATCCAGCACAGCACCTTCCCAATGAATAGCAGGCGGGTATTGTTTCCAACCTCTTTCCGGTGGGGACAGTACCCATGTGGGGACAAACTCGTCCCCCAAAGCCTTATTGTATTCAGGGTTGCTGACGGCATACCTCACTATGATGCGCAAAGGATTGCTGACACCCAAAAATTTGGGATATGTCGTTGTAGTATTATATTTCACCCCATCCACATAAAAACCGAACTGGCGTACCTTATGTCCCCCTTTAATGACACCCGACACTTTTTCATAAGTGGCTAAAGTGTATCGATTGCCTTCTGCCAACGCACGGGCTTTATGTATGCTATTGTACCATGTCCAGCCGGAACCTGACATTGCGAAAAGATATAAAAGGTAAATGGATAACGAAGTCTTTTTCCCATCCGTAGCCCACTGCTTTTTCAATAGCGAGCCTACTATCATAACAAAAGCCCCCACCCCTAACAGGGAGACACAAACCAAAACCGGAATATTCATGTACTCTATCATACTGTTTTAGAATATTCTTTTCTTCAAATAATATACCCATAAATCAATAGCTTTGCCGATAACGACACCAAAAACACTAAGTGCCAACGCTATGTAAGCTGCAACAATGAACGGTTGTTCGTCTATCCACTTATTGACAAGTACGGACATCCGGGAAAAGACACCACCCGCAACAGTCAGAACGATGGTCAGGGCAATATGTATCTCCACCAGCTTATCCTGTCTGTTTGAATCTATTTCGTCATCTTTTAAATACCTGACAAGCCACAGGCACGGAACAAACAGAAACAACATGAAAAATGCAATAATTACCATTTCTTCCCCGGAGATTTCATGCAATCCTCTGCCGAAAAAGCGAAAACCGAATATTATTGCTATACAGGAAGTTATCATTTATGCCACTATTTTTAGTTTGTATTCTTAATCGTACATTCTTTCTCAATAGCCTGACAATTCGTTTCCCGGCTATCCTAATTCTTACCACCGAAAGCGCATCTACGAAGAATAGAATTGTATCGGCTTTGTTACTAATAACTCCTGATTCATATAGGATTCTTTAGTTTACAAAGTTACGGATATGACAGGAAAAAGGCAAATTTAAATCAAGAAAAGATAATAAACACGCGGATATACGATATTGATAACAATAACAAACAGCACTTCAATCTACAAAGCAAGCATCCGGAGATACCTGTATCGTTTCAATAGAGATCAACAATTAGACTGATAGGTACTTTCAACTAATCTTTTTTCATACATTGTGTTTTAAGTAAGGTAATCGGAAGACTGTGAATCAATGGAGCATTCCTGCAGTGTTGAAGTAAGTCTTCCTTGACCTTAAGTTGATAAAAAGAGGTAGAACAGGCCGGATTCGAACCAGCAATATCCACCGTTAAGAAGTAAGCCCCGGTTGACCTCATTTCAGATAATCCCGAAGCTACTGTCCTACCTCTATATTTGTTTTTTTGTGGAGCAGGCTGGAGTCGAACCGACGACCGTCTCTACCCACTGAGCTACTGCCCCTTTACGAAACAGGAAAACAGATAATCGTACTGGTAATGTTCTACCTTAAAGAGTGTGTTGAAGTAACCCGTACTTGACCTGTTTTCTTATTTCTTCGACAAAGATAGGCGTAGTGGTGCGCAACCTTTTTGCGTAACTCAAACTTTTTTGCTGTTTTCTCGAAAAAATAGTAAAAAATGAATAAACAAGACTTATTTTGTAAAAATACAGAAGAAATACGAAGACATATAGGTGATAACTCAACAGTTTTCCTACTTTTGTGTATAGTAGAGACATTACTCTCTCCCAACAATAAACACACAATATTATGAAAAGAGCATTTATTTATAAAGATGAGAAATCTCATAAATTTTGGTGGATTGATTATAGTGGCTGTGATTTTGCTGTAAACTATGGTAAGTTCGACAGTATCGGTAAATTTGAAATCAAAGACTTCGATACAGAAGAAGAATGCCTGAAACAAGCAGAGAAACTTATTCACTCGAAAAAGAAAAAAGGATATGTAGAAGATGCCAACTTCGACTTCATGCACAGATTTTATATTGATTCCGAAGAATATGGTTTGCACCCCAAAACTTCTCATCCCCGATTTACCGAACACTTCACGGAAGAACTCTATTATGATTGCGTAGACGAAGAAGCACCTTTTGGTAGCGATGAGGGAAGTGATACGTTAGATTCTCTTGAAGAAACGATCAGAAAAAATCCCAAACTCAACTTTCTTGATTATCCCAAGTATCTGATAGAACACGACTGGGGCATGGAATATATTCCTGTTGAAAGTCTTGACCCCGAAGTGGTTAAAAAACTAGCTTCAAAGAAAGAAATGGATATGACACAAAGCGACATGGTGACTTACGCTACTGCCTTTGGACAAATAAAAATCACTGGGCGTCTCTCACCCAAATTACAAGAACAGGGAGTTAAAGCTATCAAAAGATTAGCTTTACTTTGGGGAAATGGGGTGACCGAGATTCAAAGCAGAATGATTGATGACTTACTTTCATTTCCTATTGATAAGGACTGATAATATGAAACTAATAGGTAGTAAATATATGAGAATAATAGAGATTAGGAACTACACTATGAGGTGTGGTTATTAACGCATTAGCAACAATCAAATCATTATCGTTATTATGGATATAGAAAGAATACTTAAAACAAGAGAAAATGCAATATACTACGGCATTGGTGAATACCAAAAAGACTGCTTTGGTTGGGTTGGTGGAAATGCTCCAGCTTGTTTTGATGATAAGTATTTATCGGACAAAGATAATCTCTATTTTTATCTAACATTTCAAAACCCTCTAAATCCGAACAAGCAAATATCTATTTTCACTCCGGATTTTGATATTGCATTGGAATATAACACATATCCCGATTGTAAATTGTTGTTGGTTGAACATGAATTAAGTAGCCAAAGTAAAAGTGATAGATATAAACACCCCGAAATAGATGAAATTTATTCAATATACGAAATGAGTACGGAAAAAGATATGCCTGAAAAAAATTGTGTAATCAAGTTTGGGGGTAACGTAATGCCTATTCAATGGGGATTAGATAATGATGGTAAAGTGGTTAAAGATGGAAATAGCTTCATTTTTCAAATCAACGAAATTTGCATGAAAGATATTTCCGTTTTCATGGCTGGCTGTATATATGTTTATGGAAAAATTGAAGGTAATAAAGTCACAAATCCATTTGTGGCATACTGGGAATATTCCTAATAACGATAAAATGATTAATTATTTCAAATAGGTTGCTAACAACGAAAGATAGCATCTGACGATGCTCCTTTCTAACCATTATAAGCAATAGAAAAACGGAAACAATATGATAAAATACATTTCGGGAGATATATTACAGAGTAAAGATGAGTACATAGCACAAGGTGTAGCTGTTGGCTCACAAGAAGGATTAGGAACTGGGCTTGCCTTTAAGCTGTCAAGTCAATTCCCTGAAATCCAAAAACTCTTTAAGAAGTACACACGAAACACTAAGTTCCAGGCTGGCAATGTGTTTATAGGAGAAATCAAAGGTTTCTCTCCGGGTATAATCTACATCGCTACACAACCCGATATGTATCATGCGGAACTCACATATCTGAATAAAGGTTTGAAACGCTTGAAAAAAGTGTGCGAAAGCAGAGGTATCAAAACCGTGTCGCTACCGAAAATAGGTGCAGGGCTGGGTAAGTTAGATTGGAATAGTGAGGTCAAACCTTTGCTTGAAAGTATTTTATCAGATTGTGAAACGGTATTCAATGTATATGAAGATTACAAGATTGAATACGAAATTTAGCTTACAACATACACCTGTCCTGCCTAACGGCGGCAAGCTGCAAACCATTATCAGCATAAAACATTAATACAAAAAAGAATGTTGATAATGAAATAGGAAATAAAAGAATTAATTGATTTTTGGCTGTAATTTATCTATATAGCTATGTCACCTATTATTAATAACAATTGCCACATGATATGGAACAAAAGAAATTAACTGAATTATCATTAGACGAGCTTTGGCAATTATTCCCCATAACCCTGACTGCACACCAAGACTATTGGACAGATTGGTATAAGGAAGAAGCGGAGTTGCTGAAAGAGAGACTTCCCTGTATTGAACGTATTAGCCATATAGGTAGCACAGCAATTAAAGAAATTTGGGCAAAGCCTACCATAGATATACTTGTGGAAATCCCAAGAGAAGAAAAAGTCGTCAATTTGAAAGGTACAATTGAAAGATGCGGCTATATCTGCATGGCAGAGAACGACAGTCGCATTGATTTCAATAAAGGTTATACATTACAAGGATTTGCTGAACGGGTATTTCATCTACACTTATGTTATGAGGGAGATAATGATGAATTGTATTTCAGAGATTATCTTCAAGCAAATACAGCTATTGCGAAAGAATATGAACGGCTTAAACTTGATTTATGGAAACAATATGAACATGACAGAAATATGTACACTTCCCACAAAGGTGATTTCGTAAAACAATATACACAGAAAGGGAAACTGCTTTTTACAGGCAGATACGACAATAAGTAATAAAAAAACTCTTCATAAATGTAAATCCCCAATAGATATAAGCTTAAGTTAGTATAACACGATGCAGGCATCCGGAGATACCTGCATCGTCTCAATAGAGATCAACGATTTGCCTTGCGGTTCTTCACTTCTTCCACGAGTTTGGTAAATGATTTTTCTTTTTTGCGTTTCTCATGTTCGGAAGCAGAAAAGTGCCACGCTTCCCGGCGAAGTTTCAGATAGCTCGCATAAACTTTATAATCTAATACACCACTGTTGACTGCTTCTAAAACAGCACAGCCCGGTTCGTTGATATGTTTGCAATCTTTAAAGCGACACAATTCAGCATAGTCAGAGATTTCCAACACTTCGGCAAGAGAATCGGGATTGTCAATGGCCAAGCCAAATTCACGGACGCCCGGAGTGTCGATTAAAACACCCGAACTGTCCATCAATACCATTTCACGACGGGTCGAAGTATGACGGCCTTTTCCTGTGGACAGGCTTATATCAGATGTGAGCAATACCGGCTTTTCACAAAGAGCATTCACCAAAGAGCTTTTCCCGACACCCGAAGAACCGACAAACACAACCGTTTCGCCTTCCGATATGGACTTCCGTAACCGGACAATTGTTTCGAGCTGATGAATACTCGTGAAAAATACGGGTATCTGACTGGAGATATGTTTTATTTGTTCCTCAACACTCTGTCTGTCAAATTCTAAATCGGCTTTATTAAGAACCAATACAGAGCTGATATTTTCCTCCATTATCTGAACCATAAAGCGTTCTACCCTGCGAACATTGAAATTATCATCAAGGCTCTGCACAATAAATGCCTTATCGACATAAGAAGCAATGGCCTGCTTATCAGCAACCGTGCCACTTTTCTTGCGATACAATGTCCGCTCACGAGGCAAACTATCAACTATAATCCCTTTATGTTCATCGAACGGTTGAAAAATGACCCAATCACCTGTACAAGGTAATTCATCATCCGATTTTCCATACATCATATTTCCCGTGAGTTCACACTGAAACAATCCGTTTCCGGAAATTACCTCGTAGCAAGTACGGTGTACAATGGAAACACGCCCATGAGCAAGGGCACTATATATTGATTCTTGTTTTAGCTGATTGAGTTTCTCATTCCAACCATAAATAGTTAGGTTATCGTCGGATTTGTGAATTGTTTGATTTTCGTTATTCATGATCTTAATATATAGAGCGCACACGTTGAAAAGCATAACAATGCTTTTCACACCATTGTACGCAAGTTAAAAATTGAATTTATAAAAACATAGAAAACACCCTCGAATGGAATCATCCGAGAGCAAACGAAAGGACAACCTGTGTCAGAAACACAGATTGTTTATCAAACCAAATCCGATTTATTATTTTTAGTCATGCCACAAAGATAGGCATTTTTTATTTGATGGCAAAACGGGCAGTCATTTCATATCTCAACTTGATGACACGGTACTGTTCGGTAGCAGCCGTCCCCATGCTGACATTGCTCTGTGCCTGAAAAGGAAGATAACGGCTTATATTATTATCAACAGGTTCTACAATACGAATCACTTCACCCAATTCCTGCCCCATCGCTTCCACCAAGTAAGATGCTTTTTCACGGGCAGCTTTCAATGCTTCAATCTTACCTTGCTTCCGATACATTAGCAAATCCTTATGCTTCAATTCTCCGATGCGCATGGACTCAATTCCCCATGTGTTGACAGAACGGATAATGGAATTAATCTGCTCAAAATCGGTCAACCGGATATCCAATTGCTTACCTATCAGAAATTCCTTTCCTCTCTGGCGCCAATAATCCCCTATTTCCTGTGTACGGATAGCATCATCCGCTATTCCGATTTTGCGCAAACTCCGACGCAAATCCTTTTCAATCATAGCCAATGGCACTTTTGTCCGAAAATCTTCTTCTTTATTAGATTTACCTGTGTACTCTTCCTGCCAATACTCCTTAATCTGAATCAGAAAATGTATTTCATCCGGAACGACTTCAATCTCCGAAGAACCTGTCACTTCAATATATTTCCCATCACTCTCTTGAGCATTGACAACCATACTCCATGCAAACAAAACAAAAGCTAATAAAAATACCTTTTTCATATCTTTGATTTTATAGTACAACCTCATTTACAGCATCCGAATGATTATATCACAAAGCTATTAAAAAAAACTGTAAAATCGATCTTATCCCCAAATATCAATCAAGCTTTTTCGATCTATCAAAATTATATCTCCATTCTTTACCTTACACTTTGGAGACGTCTTACCGGAAAGCAAAGAAATATTTCCTTCTTCAAACAAATGCTTCAACCGGGTAGTGGAAAGAGAAAAACACCTTTTTATCAATGATAATAATTTTAGGTTCAATTCAAAATCACATTCGATCCGAATACTTATTATCGCGTTGTTCATATTCATAATATCTTCGAAGGAGATATTACTTATCACCTCATATTCAACGCTATCGTAGTCTATTTGAAGCTTGTTCTTACTTGCCATTCCGGCTGAAAAAGCATACTGCCAGGCCGCTTCCCTATCATTCATAGAAAAGCTATGAAACAGTTTTTTATCAATCAAGTTCGGTTTGGTGCGTGACAGCAAAGTCATATTACAAGTGTTATCGCACTTCACGCATCTGTAAATCAGCCAGACATCAATGTTCTTTTTCTGTGCATTCATTCTGAACTTATCACTGCAATAAAAGCGGTCACCGTCGCAGTGGCTGCATTTCTTAATCAATAAAGGAGTATTCTTCACCTTTATCTCCCATGTAAATGTTGTTTCCATAATTATACAAAAGCTATTATCTTTCTTTGTGAATCAAATCTTTTTCTCCGCAAAGTTGGATATTAGCCATTTGTATAATTCACAAGATGTCACAAGACGGCATGAAATTTATTTGTCCAGCTCATCCATCATCTTTATAATTTTATCTTTCAACTTATCAAGAAACTGCGTCCGACTCTTCTTCCGGTTTCTGATTTCCAGGAATATGCGATAAAAGTCTCCGATCTCAATATTGAAAAGAGTCTCGCAGCAGAAGGCTATGTCTTTTAAACTGGTATTTCCATTATTGAAGCATTTGCCCGCATACAGGGCATAGATAAACTCAACCAAAGCAACCTTGCTGTCCGTCCACTGCAATAGCCGGTTTTCTACCATTGAGGTGAATTTCAAATGAAGTTCCTCTGATAATATCTCTATTTGAGCAGACAGGTATTCCGCCAAACGATTGTTGGCTATGATTTCAGCCACACTTGAATCATGCAGGGTAGTGAAAGAAGAATCCCTGTCCAGCAACCCGAAACGGGTGTCTGCCAGAATATCATAGTTTCTTCTGACAAAATATTGTTCGTCGAGTTCCGTCCTGCCGGTATGGTAATAATCATAGAAAGAATTATTCAGGAAGTATTTTTTCAGGTTCTCCAGTTCCGACTTCAGATATTTGCATTGGGAAGACGGAGATTCGCCGATACGCTTATTTTCAATCTGATACAAGCGGACATAAAACATCAACAGCCCGGAAATCTGTGGTTTCCAGGTCTTAAAGAAAAGAATCTCTTCTTTCGGATTCGGGAATTGGTATTCGGCAACGGCGGATTTCAACAGAATAAGAGACATCTGTATGACATCAATAATCTGCTTAATCTTATCTAGTGGGGCAATCGGCTGTCGCTCAATTCTTTCAATCTCTTTTTCTATGTTCTGCTTACTATTTCTTACGAAATTTTCCATTCGTTTTCATATCGCATACGTTTCGAGAAACCATGCAGTAAATAATAAAAATAACAAAATGAAAAACCGGTTCGAGTGGAATTACTCAAACGAAAGAAATTAGCCTGTGGTTCGTGAGGCTAATATTAAGCCAGAACAAATTTAAGAGTTGCGCCCAAAATAGTTGCTTTTTGATTTCAAGGGCAAATATAATCGTTTTTTATGATTATATGACGTTTTGGTGAAATTTAAAGAACAAGGTATCCGAAAAAGCACAAAAATAGTATCTTTGCCTGCGATTTATTACCAAAGATGTGATAAAGCTATTTTTAATCATTTAATAATAAAGACTATGATTAGATTAAATGTTTTCGTCCGCGTAAGCGAGACAAACCGCGAAAAAGCGATTGAGGCAGCTAAAGAACTGACTGCTTGTTCTCTGAAGGAAGAAGGATGCATTGCTTATGATACTTTCGAAAGCAGTACCCGTCACGACGTTTTCATGATTTGTGAAACATGGCAGAATGCTGAAGTATTGGCAGCTCACGAGAAATCTTCTCATTTCAGCAAGTACGTAGGTATCATTCAGGAATTAGCTGAAATGAAACTGGAGAAGTTCGAATTCTAAATGAAACACGAAGAATAGATATACTATCTATCCAACTATCATCAAAAAGAGAGAGACATTCTTCTTCGAAAGGAAAGAATGTTTCTCTCTTCTTATTTCCAGATCGCACGGGAATAGGACCGTATGAAGAGATTAGTCCAGCTTCTTATGAATAAATGTCCCTTCAATCCAATAAGTTGCGTGATTCGATTCAAATTTCAGCAGCACATAGCCCGGATCGGTAGGACCTCCAGGAAAATGTTCGATAAACCAGTCCTGCCAAAGTTCTTGTTTCATCTTCTCGTCGGTTACCACTTCCACCGTTCCCGTCAATGCTACACTGTCTCCCTTATCCTGAAAGCATAATCCGGCTTTCGGGTTTGCCAGAAAGTCAATAGTCTTTAATGAGTCCGATCCGGTAGACATCCAAATAGTAGAAATTCCTTCTGTTGCAATCTTACTCATCGGCACAGGACGGGGATACCCCTCTTTATTTACAGAAGCAAGCACTACCACTTCACACCTCTGCAACAACTCGGTTGCTTTCTCTTTCATTGTTTTTGTTGACATAATCTTATTGGATTTATATTACGATTGCAAAGATAACGGCATGAAGTTCTTTTCTATTGTAAAAAATCGACTTTTACCAGCCTACTTTCCAGGTTCGATATAGGTCAGCGTCGTATCTTCCGGCACAGTAAGTGAAAGAAATGACGTAGGAGTACTGCCCGACAATGATTTCACTTCTTTCGAGAAATGCGCTAAATCGTAATATCCCGCATTAATCGCCGTAGTCAACAGATTGGAAGGTGCGGTATTCCTTAACAATTCTACGGCATTCTTGAATTTGATAATGCGACTGTACTCTTTAGGAGTGTATCCGGTGTAATGCTTGAACTTCCGTTCGAAATGGCGCTGGCACAAACAAACTTCGTCCATCAGGCTGCGGACAGAACGTTTGCCACCGGACTGGTTAATCATATTTACCGCCATGGCGACATGGGAATCGGCAGATTGATAATGACGGGCCAAATACGCCAGCAGGTATCCTTCCACCAGTTGTATCCTTCCTCCTATATGCTCCTGTTCGCATAGTCTTTCAACAAAAGTATCATCAAAAACAGCCCTCATCTCCCTTGTACTGATTCTGCTGTTCACAAATTCATGCAAAGGCAACTTTGTGAAGCAGGACAACCCGCAAGGCAGAAAGCGGATACCAAACATATGAATGGATTCGGCGTAAGTGACCAATTCGGAGAACTTTGTCATCGGCCCTACAAAGTAAGAACGATACGGCTGCATAATCAGGCTCTCCTTCTCCACTGCTTCAGCTACTTCTCCCAGCGTAAAAATAAAATCAGTACACCCATCCGGCAGGATATGGATACGCATACCATATTCCGGAGTACCTTTCAATTCCCAGTAATTATCAACATAGGGAGCAAGCAAATGGGAGGGCTGATATTCTGTGTACATTGATTTGTTTTGCGGACAAATATAGTGAAAATAAATTTTAATTCACAATACGCCCGTTTGCCTTAGCCTTTTGAAGCCATTCAGGGACAATTTCTTTGAGAAATTTATCTTTGTCCGCCTTTTCAACAGCCATATCCAAACCGATATATTGCTGTGCTTTTTCTTTCGTTGTAATATCCGGAAGCGGTACATTATCTGTATACCCATGCGCTACAAGCACTTTGCTGATAAGCATACGAGCTTGGAATACTTTATTTAAGCCATGCCCCAAAATACGCATGGTTTCCTGCGGGGCATGAAAAGAACCGCCATGAGAAGATACGCCGAAATCCCATCTCCACTGTGCCTGACGAATTAACAGCAAGGCTTCTTGCATTTCATTTTCTGTAGCTCCTATATCCCAAGTAAACTTCGCTTCAATATGTGCTTTTGCCAACTCCTTTTCTAAAAGTGTACGCAACTCATTTGCCTTTTGCTGACGTTCGTATACATTTTTACAGAGCGTCTCTTTATTATCACGATGACAAGTCTGACAAGTGCGTTCAGTCACAGCTAACGGATTCTGAATATGGTGATCGCTATATTTTATCCCTCCTTCATCATTGTAAGGCATATGACAGTCAGCGCACGACACACCACGCTGGGCGTGTATGCCCATCTTGAAAATTTCATAATCAGGATGTTGAGCCTTTAGTATAGGGGCACGACTCAATTTATGAATATAATCAGTAAATCCGATTTCATCATAATACTTTTCCAAATCTTCAACAGTGAATCCCTTATCCCAAGGAAAAGTAGGATATTTTATATTCCCCTTGAAATAATACTCCGAATGACACTGTGCACAGACCAATGAACGCATTTCCTGTGGAGTAGCATGAGTAATATCTCTACCTTGACGGCTAAAAGCTTCAGTGAGCGACGGACGGCTGATATGCAAATCCATATTTTTAGGTTCATGACAATCGGCACATCCTATAGGGTTTACAATTTCGGCTCCCCATGCAGCCCACTTATTATTATAAAAGGAATCTACCCCAATAGCTTCTATCATACGGGGAACATCAGAACTTTTACACACCCAGCAACTTGCAAATTGAGGACCGTCAGCATCCCCCATAGGCGCACCAGTACGAAGTGAATGAACAATATCCTGTAAAGCGTACATATGCCCGCGCGGTGTTGAATAATCCTTAGAAAAAGCATATCCAGCCCATAATATGACCATTTCAGGACGTTGCGCTAAAACATCGATAGAAGTTCTTCCATTTAATCTACTGTGCAAATCGGTCGATGTCGTATCCACCCACGTCTTATATTCACGTGGATAGTTTTCAGCAAAAATAATGCTGCGTGCTTCTATTCCGTTTATTTTTATCTTTTTCTTATAGTCTACATTTACAACCTCTGCGCTGTGTTCCATCAGGAATGAAATAATTACTCCCGATGCAAAAATAACAGCCATTGCAAGAGCGAATAGTACCCACCTCTGCCAGGGTTTGAACTTATCTTTCATTATTTGCTTTTTTCTTTTAAATACCTTCTGTTTATTGTACTAAATTATATTTGCCAAAGACAAAATAACGGAGAAACAACTTCCTTTTCCTACTTCTGAATGCACTTCTATACGTCCAGCCAGTCGTTCAATAATCACTTTACAAATGGAAAGTCCCAAACCACTCCCCTGCTCAAATTCATCAGTCTTGTAAAAACGATCAAAAATCATCATTAGTTCTTTATCGTCAATCCCTTTGCCAGTATCTTTTACGTAAACGCAAACTTCCTGATGCTCTTTATATATTCTGCACCCCAAAGTAATAGTTCCTTCTTTGGTAAATTTATTTGCATTATTCAGGAAATTAGAGATGACTTGAGTAAAACGGAAGCAATCGATGTTAACGGGTAAGGAAACTGTTTCATCAAGTTCAAGGATAAAGCATAATGAAGGCTGAATCAATGTTTGGTAAGTGACATAAATCTCCTTTATTATTTTCGTAATGTTATGTTCCTTTATATCAAAGGATAAGTTGCCTGAATCTAAACGAGATATTTCTAATACGTCATTCACCAGTTTCAAAAGCAACTCATTATTATTATTGACTATTTCAATCATGGCAGCTTTCTCTTCCGGTTCTATTTCATCAGCCCCCTCACCTATTAATAAATTTGTGAAACCTACGATAGCATTGAGCGGTGTACGGATTTCATGACTCATATTATTTAGAAACGACTGTTTCAGCTCTGCTTTTTCTGCTATCTGTTTCGCTAGAATCAACTGTTGTTCATGCTCTACCAAGTTTTGAATATTCTGCATAATGCCTGCCAACATAATCTCCCCCTGGGCATCTTTCAAGGTACTGCATCGAAGTTCATACCATTGATAATCTGCCTCTTTCCCTCCAAAACAAAAACGTATTCGTTGTATTTGCATACTGGGAGACTGATATAATGTTTCGTAGAATGAGCTAAGCAATTGTACATCATCAGGATGGGTATATCTCATAATATCCTCTTTTGTAAATCTCCGTTGTTCCATGCCAACCAATCGTACATAATTATCATCAAATTCAAGAACACCTTCCTGAATATTCCAAAGTGAAATTTTCCCGCCATTCATAGAAAGAGTCAATCGTTTGTGCGCTTCTTCCAGCATTTGAAGATTCTTACGCTCCATCAACGAACGGCGATGTGTACGTAACAAACTAATGGTTACCAAAATAAAAGAGAAAACAAACAACCCACCCAACAAATAAAGTTCTTTTCGATAACGATCGTAAAACGGATAGTTGATTATACGGACATTTTGCGGAACATTACTAATATCACCCGCATATTCAGAAAAATATGTCCAGTCCAGTACATACTCTTTTTCTAAATCTCTTATTTTAGGCATTCCTATTTTTTCTTTCTTTAATAAGCGTGCAGCAAGGCTAGCGGAAGCCTTCGCCGTAATACCCTCTGTAGCCATATAACCGCCGACAATCTTAGCATTTTCACCGAAACCTTCACGAATACAACTAAAAGAAGGAATATTTAAAGCTGTTACTATCGGAATTGCCAGCATATCTAATTTATCCAGTAAAAACGCTTGATTTTGTTGTCTTCTCTTTGATTGTTTCAACATTACTAACAAAGAAGATCCTTTTATATAACGAAAGGGGCAAAGACTTATTGTCAGACCATTCTTGTTAACATTATCATTTATCAAACCGGGGGTCAGATTAAAATATTCAATCATCTCCGTCAAATGCTTATAATCACACTCTTGCACAAATGCTTTTTGATAGCCCAGAACTCTCACATTCTTCCTGTCAACCACTCGGGAAAGGCTATCGAAAGATTTATGTCCAAGAAAGGTCAGATCTATATTATAAATAATCTCCATATCATTATGGGGATACAATGTTTTTATAAAGTCGATATTACGTTTCAGATCGGGACTATCACGCAATACATAAACTTTCTGCGAATCATATTCTTCTATCAGTTCTTCATTAGGAAAATGCACATTACAAGCTACCACGGGAATAGAAGATAATAACCGGTGACGGGTAGATAATAAAGAATTAGTTGCCTGGTCACCAACGGTCAGAATAAGGTCTGTCGATTTACTTTCTAGAAATTCAAGATATTCCCTTACATGTTCTATCCGCTCTTTCTCATCATATTTGCTACAATCAAAATAAAACTTATCAAACATTACCTCTATCCCTTGTTTCTGAAACTCCTGATACAACAACTTTTCTATATTTCTGTTGCCAATATCATCTTTAGATATGGAGTAAATCAGGGAAATACGCTTTACCATCAAATTGTCAGTAACATACCAGTGTTTATAATTTAGTCCACCTATAAAAACAATCAATGAAAGAATGAATATTAAAACGTATTTATATTTGAAGTAGGTTTTGTTCATGCTTTTTTGTTTATGTTTGGCAAAAATAGCATAATTTTCACAACAAGAAAGGTATTTCACTGAAAACATCCATTAAAAACATTCATTTTCATTAAAATCAATAAATTTCCTGGTTATCAATCTTATTTCTATATTTTGCATGACCCTTTTTTGTATTATCTTTGTTTCTCTAAAACAAGGAAATAAATGAGGAACTTTGCAGCCATCGACTTTGAAACAGCCAATGGTAAACGTACAAGTGTTTGTAGTGTAGGTGTTGTCATTGTAAAAGACGGTAAGATCGTGAATAAAATCTATCGTCTCATTCGTCCTGCTCCTAATTATTATACGCAATGGACAACGGCTATCCACGGATTAACTTATGACGATACGATGGAAGCCGAAGATTTTCCTGATGTATGGGCTGAAATCAAACCGTTGATAGATGGATTGCCACTTGTTGCACACAATAGTCCTTTTGATGAAGGTTGTCTTCGGGCAGTTCACGAATTGTATGACATGACTTATCCTAATTACAAATTTTATTGTACCTGCCGTACTTCCAGAAAAGTTTTCGGAAAAGATCTGCCCAATCATCAATTGCATACGGTAGCAGAACGGTGCGGATATAATTTAGAGAATCACCACCACGCACTTGCTGACGCAAAGTTTCCAAATGTGCTCTGATTTCATTATCTTCGCACCCACTAACCAGCGAAGAAGCATTATGAGAAAAAGAATTGTAGGTTATGCGAGAGTATCTACAGAGAAGCAAGACCTAGAAAGACAGAAGATACTTATAAGGGAATATTGTAGTAATAATAACTACGACCTCGTTAAAATTATATCCGAGAAGGTTTCTGGAGCCAAGAAGGATAGAGAAAGTATTAATGAGTTATTAGCTGTCACTAAAGATACAGCTGATATGGTCGTAGTGTCAGAACTATCACGTATATCCAGAGAGAAGGAGTGCTTAACAGTCCTTAATACCATAAATGATATTTTAGAGAATGGATTAGATGTATTATTTTTGGATGATACATCTAAAGTATATTCAGCCTACACTGAACTAAATGTTATAGACATTATAACATTGACAGTAAAAGCACATTCAGCAGCCGAAGAAAGAGATAAGATTACCGCCAGAATGAGAACAGGTAAAATTACTAAGCTCAATATTAACCCATATATGTACACTGGCAGTCTTGTACCTTATGGATTTAAAGTCATAGATAACCCAGATTACAAGGGACAGAAGTGTAATATACCCGCTAGAAAGCTAATGGTAATAGACGAATCCAAAACCAAAGATGTGCAATTCATATATCAACTAGTCCTCAATGGCACAACTCTACGTGATGCAGCAGAAGAAGTTAATAAGCTAGGTTTAAGGACACAGCTAAACAAACCCTTCTGTGAAACTTCAATTAGTAAGATGATTAAGAATCCTATCTATAATGGACGAAGAAGATTCAAAGGGCTAAATCTTCCTCTCATGGATAAAATTATATCCGATAATGACTGGAATAGAGCACAAATTTGCGTCTCACAGAACCAACTATTCAAAGGTAAAACTACTAAGAACTTCAATCCATTAAAAGGATTAGTATTCTGCCCTTGTGGGTATGCTCTAATGCTTCATAAGATGATAAGAAAAGACGGTAGTGGATATTTCGTTATGACCTGTTGCAAGAAGAATGATAAAGAATATAGGAAGAAGTGTAGAAACTCTGGAATTGTCTCTCATGTACTACTACCTACCGTATGGAAATGTGTCAAAGACACGTTACTATTATCTGAATACACCACTAAAACGACTAGTGAAGTACATAGGATTAATGGTATCATAGAAGGACTAGAAGACAGAATATCTGGATTGATAGATGAAATTGATTCACACAAGAAAGAAATGGCTAGACTATCTAAAGCCATTACATTAGTGACTGTGAAAGGATTGATTACGCAATACGAGAACGAATATGTAACAGAAGAAGCTAAAGTAACAGAGATAGAAGCTAAAATCAATAACATACGAGACGAAATTAGTAACTATAAAGCCAACATCACTAAAATTAATTCCATTACATATAATTCCCAATTAACCAATCTTACAGACCAAGAGAAGGCTAATGTATATCAAAAGGTCTTATCTAAAGTAGTTTACTATTCCATTGATTATTTCAGAGGATTCATTGTCATATCCTATAAGAATGGCTTGGAGAACATTATAGCTATCAATAAGACTACAACAGGTTACATATCCCCTCTTCCAAGTAGTTTTAGTTTCAATGCTGAAACCAGAAAGATACGTGTCACTATTGCCAAGAAACAGACCTCTATAAAGGAATTTAACCTATCCGACATAGAGAATATCGAATATAGCTTCAAAGAACTAGAAGCTAATTTTACCCCCCAACAATGGGATATACAAAGCCAAATTCTATAAAACAATTAAAGCTAGCTATCATTGATAACTAGCTTTATATTTATAAACACCCTCTACTTTATATATTAACATCTTATAAATTACAGTTATTACTAGGTAATAATACTACTAGTCCATACTAATAGAGCTATTAGAAGCAAGTACATAGGAATTTACTAAAGTAAGGTAGGATATATGGTTATACAAAGACTTTATATCCTACGTTTCTTAGCATATCCTAGATTATAGAACTTCTTAAACATCTCCCAAATGTAGCCAATAAATCCAATTATGATAAATGGCAGGAAAGGCAGAAGAAGGCTACTCCAACCATATCCCAAACACAGCCCTATAATTACGCCTATAACATATAAGGCTGTTATAATCCCACAGCCTATCATTACCCCTCTTCCTCCTGCCATTGCATATTTAATTGGAGCATTAGGAGTAAAGATGTCGAGTGCTTTATTCTCTGATTGATTATTCATAGATTAGTTATATTAATTAATAATACGTGTTATGTTTGAAATAAAGTTACTGATTATTAGAGAATTAAACTAATGGAGGTATGTTAATCAATCGTTAAATAATAGCTTGTCTAACATCTCCTTTAGTTGTTTGGGTAACTCACGTTTAGGGTCGGGAACTACTTCTGTAGGGTCATTAATACGTTTCAACTCCTCCTTATACTCTAACTTCTGCTTCTTAATATTAAGATAGCTCCATTTTACTCTTTTAATATTCATAATTTACCTCCATTCTTATATCCTAGTTTACCTAGCTCATTTAATAACTCTCATAAATTCTTCTTATTAATATCAGAAAGCCATTGGACCATGAGGCATATTCCTAAGTTCCTCTAAGCTATTAACTCCAAACATTCTACATAGTTCCTCTAAAGTGGGTATGTATATATCATCCGTGAAGCTATCTACACAAATACCCAACTCTTCCATGATGTCCATTATCTCACTTGCTGTCATTGTTTCCATACATCCAATACTCTGCTGTTATCATATTCATAGTTATTCATCTGCCTGTTCATCTAGCATATCATCATCTTCCTCTCCCTCTATAAATGCCAAAAGCTCACCTGTCTTGGCATCTCTTATATATCTAATTCCAGGAGCTACATATTCAGTAACTACCTCTTTATCACCCCACCATGGTACAAATGTGTTACTCATTATCATCATTCATTCTTATTAATATAGGTTAGAAACTCATATCTGTAACTTCATCTGTACTTCCAAACTCTCCTTTACAATTATACAATTCCTTTATTTCTTCATCAGTACGTATAATACCAGTTTCATTAAGGAGTTGGAAATTACCATAATTCTCGTAAATTGGTTTAGTAAGCTCTATATCTTCATCTCTCATATCACTAAAGTCAGTAACGTACTCTACTAACTTTTTACTTGGGTCACTAAATCTGTTAGCAACTTCTTCGTCTTTATTTATCATATTAATTCATTTAAGGTTTATAGTTAATCATCTGCCTGTTCATCTAGCATATCATCATCTAACTCCTCATGTATAAAAGCTAATATTTCACCTGTTATAGCATCCTTAACACATTTGAATCCGGGGGCTATTTCTTCAACTATCTTCTCACATTCAATAGTGCACCACTCGGGTATTGTTTTATCCTCACTTTCCATTGTCATAATTATTAATAGTAGCCGCAGTAGGAACTCCAACTGCTGTACCAAATCCATACTTGTTAAATCTTCTCATAAATTCATTTAAGGTTTATAATTATAATCCCATATAGAATGCTAGCATAAGCTTTGCTGCCTGATTGTCCAACTTATCAATAAATGCTTTAGGGTCTTTCCAAAACTCCTCTCTTGATAATCCATAGTCATCCAATACCGAGTTAATTGCGTCTCTCTTGTACTCTGCTGTTATCATATTTATTCATTTTAGATATAGTTATTCATCTCATATCTAATCCTCATATATAATACCGTCAATTTCTGGTAAATATCCGTGTATAATACCTTCTGCTTCTTTTATGAGTACCTCTTCATAACTAAAGTAGATAGACCTACGCATATAACCATGATTGTATCTTTCTACTAAGCTAGTGAGTAGTATTATTTCAGCTTTAGATATTTCTTTAGGATTTACACCTAACTTTATTATTAAAGTCTCTACTGTCATCATATTAACAATTACTACTAGGTGATATATAATCATCTGGTACATCATGCGGTTCACGTGGGTCTTCAAGCCAAACTCTATCTATCTTATCCAATTCTGCACATACTTCCTCTGCTGTAATCTCTCCTGCTTCAAATCTAGCATAAAGTTCATCAAACAGCTTACTATATTCACTACTACTCATTTCTATCATAATTCATTCCTCCCATGTCTCTTGTGTATAATTGTGCTATAAAGATAATGATTATTCTTCAATGATATTATCAACTATCTTCTTAAATACATCACCTGCCATTAGTCCACCACTTGCAGGTAATCCAGTCTTATTAATGGAAACTATGATACTATACTTGGGATTATCAGTAGGGAAGTAACCACAGAACTCTACCGCATACATACCCTTAGTACTATCCTCATTAGTAGATAATGAACTAGTTCCCTGCATACCTGCAACTAGTACCTTATCAGACTTGGCAGGTTGACCTAATCCGTCAGTAATATTAAATACTAGGGCTTTCTTCAAACTATCAATACTAACCCTACTTGCTATTTGTGGATTAATAACTACTACACTATCCTTAAATAGTTGAGGCTGTATCATCTTCCCATTGTTAGCAATAGCATTATAGAAGGTTAGTATTTGAATTGGCGATACGTGTTGGTTATAACCAATACTAGACCATACAAAGGCTGTCTTAGTCCAGTTGTTATCTTTAGGAGTTATAAAGTGTACAGGCTTTAGATTGGCTATTCCTGTGATACTATCTGGCTTACCATAGCTCATATTAGCAAGTAAATCGAAAAAGGTTTGAGGATTATCACCAAATGCTTTCTCCATAGTCTTATAAATGGCAATATTGGAACTAGCTGCCAATCCTTCTTGTACTGTAAGCTCACCATACCCACCTCTATGCCAATTATGGTCTTTAAGTTCTCTGCCTTGAACTTGGTAGATACCATTTCCAGTATCAACCTTATCACTCAACTTCACCTTACCAGTTTCTAAAGCTACCAATAGCGATATTGGGTGCATCAGACCAGTAGACTGCCATACAGAGAAGTTCTCACATGATTGGTAGTTCGTACTGTCTTTCCTAGTAAGTCCAACCAGAGCTTTTATTTGCCCTGATTGAACTTCCATTACTATAGCCTGCCCAGAT
This sequence comes from Bacteroides sp. MSK.20.12, assembly GCF_019052435.1. Lineage (NCBI taxonomy): Bacteria > Pseudomonadati > Bacteroidota > Bacteroidia > Bacteroidales > Bacteroidaceae > Bacteroides > Bacteroides sp. MSK.20.12. The sequence goes on from NZ_JAHQVH010000009.1 coordinate 120,592, forward strand.
AAAGCATCGAGTTCAGATAGTTTATTCTCCAGTAGAGAAGTTACATTTACTTGTAATATACTATCTATTGTGGAGATATTCTCTGTAACTTGTTGCCTAGATTGGCAGGAAACTAATAAGAACAATATTATTAACGCTATAAATTCGTTCTTCATTACCTTAGAGTAGTTTCTGTATTAGTTGTTCCATTCTTTACATACAGAGCAATTAGGGTCATGAATATTCTTTCCGTCTTTTAGTATAAATTGATGTTCATAGTACCCTTCTTTCTCTAGTTGTTTACACTTCTTACAGGTAGGATGATGCATTCCTTCTCCGCTTTGTGGTGTCCCATCTCTATTGTAAAACATTATATATTCATGTCCATCCGGTTTCGTAACTTTCTTACTACCTGCCAGTTTCTCATCATTTGGATAGAATACACCGTCCCTATAAGTACCACCCTTTCCTTTACAACTGAATAATGTAATTAGTGCAAATATTACACAGATATACAATATGTTTACATTTGGTCTCTTCATTGTAAATTCCTCCTTAGCTGATTAATATATAGTTAACCCCTTTGGGATATTAAATAATAATTGTCAATAAATAACTGCGATATTTATGATTAGAATATAATTGTCACAGGCTTATTATTGATTTTAGTATTGCCGTAATATTTCTTCTTAGGATAGTCCTTTAACAGATAATTCTTTGTTTCCTTAGGAATATTGGGATTAGCTATGTCGTCTTCAATCTTACGCATAGGTACATATATACTCATCCATTTGTCTTTATTGAGTATAGCATAATCATCATACAGAGCTATGGCGGTAATTTTACCATTATCTTGTACTTTAATCTTAATAATTACACTGGTATTACTAAAACCTCTAGCTTCTCCATTTACATTTCTAATCTCATCTGCATATATGATACTTGAAATTAGAATCATCACATACAATAAAATTACTTTCTTCATATCATTAATAGATGCCCTTTTGTTCCTTAACAGGCTTTTAGTTATTAATTATAGTGTGAGGAACACAACATAGAGTTGCACACTTCTTTAATAAAGAACTGTTGAGTAGTAAAATAGACTGTCTGTTTCTTATATACCTGTATTTATGCCAACCTGTTCCCTATAGTTGGCTATTACATATAGAAAGGTGTGGGAACACTATTTGCTTTATCCTTGTAACGGGCTCTCGCATTGCCTTTGCTGTGGATAAAACAATAGCAACCCACACCAAGCGGCATATAGAAACTTTACAAACGTAAGGTAAGTATATATCCAAAGTGCGGGTGCTATTGCTATCATCTTCACAGCGTTTCAAATTTGCGAGATTTGTTACAAGAAGATAATTTCAATAACACCTTTCGTTAATATGTCCTTCCAACAACTTAACTCTCTAAGTTCTTGGAATTGGTACAAAGATAATGAAAGGTATTTTATTTTGCAATTAAATGTATCTGTTAAAATGAGAGTTGAAAGCTATTTCTACTCTGAATATCCATAAATTGAGACAGAACTATTCAGAGCATAAATAAGTAAAGTCCGATTCATTCTGTCTCAAATCTCAATTATCAGAAGCTAAGACAGTCATAGGTATTTAATAGTTCTTCCTGTCTCAATCCCAAGTATCTCTTAGTAATTGATACACTGGAATGATTGAATAGTTCCATGAGCTTAACAAGTGCAAGCTCCGAATTATCGTTATTCATATTATAAACCTGTCTGCCAAAGGTCTTTCTAAGAGAATGACAACTGAAATTGCCTATATGCAACTTGTACTTCTTCTTAATCTCCTTCAACATGACATTAATTCTCTGAACTGTGTACACTGTCCCCTTCTGACTTATTAATACAGGCGCATTTATGCCAACTGGACTTATATGCTCATAACAATCTCTGATATGTTGCTGTAGCTGCATATTAATCCTAATTGTCCTTTGCTTCCCTGTTTTAATCTCTGTAATGGTAAATTCTTCTGCATCTAATATCTGATTCCACCTCAAAGCAAGAATATCAGAAATTCTTAGACCTGTGAAACAACCCAAAGCGATAAGAAGTGACATCTTATAATTACTGTCCCTTGCCAACTTTCTTATTAAGTTCATCGCTTCGCTCCATTGCAGATAATCTGCTGTTGTACTTGAATATTTAAGTGACATAACGTTCTGTTTTATAGTGAAACTAATAAAAGTGAATATTAATTTTAAACTGGAATATCTAACTTACTGATTACTAGCTAAACATTCACTAATAACAGAAGTGAATGTTATACTACTGGCTAATAATAGAGAAAGAGTACCTATATATAGTATATAGATACCCTTATTAGTTCTTCATGTACTACTTCATCGTAATAATCTTGTATATAGTCCAAATAATCATCAAGAAGAATACAACAGGTGAAATTGCACACATAACAAGTAACAAGATAATCCAAGATATAACGACTAATAATGCTTGTAACATAATCTTTTGAGTATTAATAGGTAATGAATAATAAAGGGACGCCCTTATTATATGGATGTCCCTTTTAAGTACTCTGTAATACCACTAACTAAGAAACCATTGATATTTGTCATCACCATGTAAAGCGGAACATATACCCGTTGCAAGTTCTGTAGCATTATAGGCTCTATCCAAGAATGAATCTATATAGCTACTCTTATTTGCACCTGTGAGCAAGTTGTAGAACTTCCACATAGACAAATCATTTCCCAAGCTACCAAAGTTCTCGTCATTGATATACGCTTTAGCCACATTGTTAACCTGTGTATCAGTAAGCAACATTTTAGGTATATCTTTCTGATAGCCTTGCGGTAATGACTGATAAAGTCTCATTCTTCCAAGTAGTTGGCAAAACTGATGCTCCGTCATACTGGTATTGCCTAAAGACTGCATCAAATGTATGTGTTTGGCTGCATCGTATTTGTGGAACATTTCCAATACCGCTTGATATAAATCCCTTGTATTGGTAACTTCCAAGCAACTAAGATAACCGTCCGTAGATACACATAGATTTGTGCAAACCTTACAAGTAAAGCCAATAAACACTTTAAACCGCTCCGCGCCTTTCTTTGAATAAAGATTGGTATGGTTATAAGCTCTGACACCACCAATAGTAAGTGTTAGCCTGTTACCGTGTACTGTCTCATAGATTGTAGGAACTTCAATAACAAAAGCGCATCTTTCGTAGTAGATAGTCTTGTCACTCTCTAGTAACTGATTGGCGGGCTTATGAATCGCTTCGGGAATCCTACCTTTGATTACATGAGAAACACGAATATCTGGCAATTCAATTTGTTCACCGCTAAAGAATGTATTGGTTGCATCCTGTACCGCTTCAATGAAAGCCACATGAGATAATGTAGCTTCGTTGTCTTTTGCGAATACGGGTATAATACAATCATTCCTTAGATGCTCCAAACTGGCTTCAATCGTATTGGCTTCAATGAATAGAGGTCGCTTCTGCTTAATAATTGGCTCTTCAATTATTACCGCTTCTTCTGCATATTCACCAAAGTTTCTACTAGTTCTTTGTACTGGCATAATCTGTAATGTTGATTCCATAATCTGTAATTTATTAAGTTAATATTAGAAATTCCTCTGTCTGAAAGCCAAGCAAGCCACAATCAGTATTAATAATCCAATAAAGAACTGTGGCATTAAGACTACTGGCACAATTAGAATTATTCCAAACGTCAATAAAATCTTTAAATTCTCCATACGCATAATAATAGATTAGTAAATAGTGTATTTAAGGACAAAATGAGGGCTTAACATGAAGCACTATTCATTCACTTTCCTTTGTGCATCTTTATATGTAGACATATACAAATCGTTGATAAGTCCGCACATTTCAGAAGTTCAAAAGGTTTGTGGGCTGAATAGCGATTCATGTTATCCTTTCATTTTTCCTAATGATTGGTGAGGGGTATTTTGGGTAATAGAAGGGGCTTATGCACGATATACATTTGATACGCTCACTGACGAATCAAATATTTCACTCTATCACTGCATAAAGTCTAAATAGAAACACTACTTAAATCTAAAGGGCGGGGGTATGATTTTAGGTACCTATATTCTTGGGTGGGGGATATACATAAAAAGCCCCAAACCCGTTTAATGGTCTGGAGCTTTATTGCTTACAAACTAACTACAGAATAATCTCATAAGATATATCTTTCTTAACAGGTCGCTTTCTTCCTACTGTACCTGCTTGTATTGACTTCATAAAAGCGTGGATATTCCTGACATCTTTAAATCCATTCTCCTTATACTTCTTATAAATCATACATTCTCTGGATAATGGTTTGTTATTGCCTTCGTTGAAGTCTATCATGTGGTCGAACATGGCAATTAGTTTCTTTACTTGCTTATCTTTAGGCTGGTCTATTATTAAGCCTTTGACCTTTAGAATCAGACAGTCACCAATTTCATCCAATAAATCCAAATCCTTTAACTGTCCTATGTACCGACTAATAGTATCATGTCCCATGTGAATACGCTTCTCCAATTTCCTTATGGGTGATAATTTGATAACATGGCTATGCGGCTCTGTTACACTGAATAGTTTTAATATGAATCCTCTTAGCTTCAAATCTAAAGTATTGTAAGTATCGTAGAACTCTCTGCCAATTCTTCTATAATTGCCTGGCTCTACTTGGTTGAATCTGTACATAGTCCAATGTCTGTCCTTCCGTTTGGAATCTATATCACGTACAACAACCTCGCCTGTAGCCCTTAATTTGTCATTGAAAGATAATGTACTCTTACTCTTCTTGTAATTATCCAGTTCTTCCCCTACAAACCCTGCAAGCTGTTTTAATGTAGTATTAGTTTCCAAAGAATCTTTATCTGCTGTCAGTAGCAAGGTATAAGTCCTGTACACATCTGAACAGTTTAGATTCTGAATCAGATTATTACTCATTACTGTGTACTCCTTGAATGGGAGTTTCGTGTCTTTCATAAGGCAAACGCTCAATATGGTTAATCAAAATAATCTGATTGGTCTTTAACAAGAATCTCATTTTAGTGGAACTTAGTCTGTTCACTTTCCTTAGTTCGCTTAGTTTCTCATATAAATTATTATTATAATGCCACATATATTATTGATTTATATATCCTACTTATCCCACCTACTGAAAGTTCGTCAGAACTTTACAGTATGGCTGTATGGAGTGTAGTATCTAGGAGTGTAGACAGGGGGTGAATAAGCACGCTCCAAAAGGGGATTAAGCACGCCGCTAAAGGGGGAATAAGCACACCTTTATAATCTGGTAATATCAATACTTCTGCACATAACTTTGCTGTATTAGTAAGCACATTAGTAGATAGTGATACTAATTAGATGATTAGTTGCAAATACATACCCTGCCTAGTATGCTCACTTATTAACGGTAAAAGGGAGAACCATTTATACCGTCCTCCCTTCATTAGAAACTATTCATGTATCATTATTCATCTTGATGTAAACGGTGTAAACCTTGTTATCTCTCTGCTTGCGTCTCTTGGAATATCCATTGAGCTTAGCCCATATTCCAATCATCGTTCTATTATCTGCTATATGGTGGGCTAATGCAAGCTCACGTAACTGTTTGAATGTAAGTTCTGTTTCCTCACTCATTCTTAGTACCATGAATAATTATTAAATAGGTAATCTGGTAAGATAAGGTGGATTGAATCGGTAAGTATATTCAGATATATTTCAAGTTGGGTTATTCAGTAGTTTCAGTGATTCTCATGTTGGTAGTGCAAAGATACTGCACTTCGGCAAGGCTACATAACAGTTGGGTAACTATTTTAAAACTTCGTGTTGGGAGCTTCGTGAAGTGAAAATATGCCCTCTCCTGCTAACTTGGAAACTGCTTCGGAACTCGTAAACGAATCCTGCTCCGATTTATGGTGTGCAGGTGAACAGTGCACACCTTGCTTTGAATTATTTTTCACTTCTGGGTGTATCAGTCGGCAGTTCAAAGCCCGATGTAAATTCTTGCGTCTCTGATATGTCACAGTCTCAAATTCCAAGTGCCGGATAGGTTAGCCCACTCATTTGAAACGAATTAGATTTATGGCGGCAAGTCTGGAAGATGAGCGGAGCGGTCATTTCAAGATTGACAAGCCGTAGGGAATGTCAGCGTTGCGTATTCACCTCTCCGCTCTCGTCCGCATGGATAAACACACGTGAGAGTGCTTGCAGCCATGAATCTCCGAAAAATGAGACAGAACCGTTCGGAGTGTAATAAGTCAAACTCTTAACAGTTCTGTCCCACATTTCGATTATTCGAGTGAATATTTCTTCTCAAACGGAATATACCCTTTGAGGCGAGACTTCGGTATTGTTATCCGTTCAGAGATTCTAAAGTACTTATTCAAATATGTTGCCTTCGCTTTCAATGGTTTATTATTATCATCAACAAGATTATATTTATCATATATCATCTGCAAGGTTGCTATGATTTCAGATTCTGAATAAGGTTTGCCTAAGACGATAGTATTATAGATTTCATCTATCGGAACAAGGTATATCTCTGCCTTATGCTTTGTTTTAAGTTCTCGTTTCATGGTAGATAAATCATAATCTATTTCCACAATCTTATCAATGCCAAACTTCTCATAATACTTACACAGTTCGGGGGCTTCATGTCTTAATGATGCTAATTCCTGTTCCTGTTCTTCTGAAGGAATCATAAATACCAACCCTTTAGGTCTAAGAACTTGTAAACGCTCTAGTATTTCAATCTTCCTCTTCCTTGATAAAATCTTGGAGTTAACTGTTTGAGGTTGTTCATCATTGTAATGCTTATAATGGTACAATACATTGAAATGTCCCGTTTCACGATAAGCGTTCTCTAAATATTGTGGATATTGATAGAATGATGCAATCTTGAATTTCTGGATATAACATTCTACTAAGAATGGATTTACCTTACCTTTATATTCATCATTCTCAAATAGAAACCTGTAAACGGGAATACGTTCCTGAATCTCCGTCAGAAGTTCCCTCTCTCTACCTTTAAGAGCTTCCTTTACATCAGCAAGAGTATCATAGACATTCTTCTGTGCTTTCATCTCTTTTATAACTTCTTCACGAGACTGTAATTCCAAATCATTATTCCAATTAGTTATATGGGTTATATCCCCTATTCCGTTTCTGAATCTACCAATTATCTGAATAGCGTGTGTATATGGGTCTATCATTGTGTGGGGTCTGCTGATACAGTCTGTCATCATTATTATATCCGGTCGGTCGGACGTCTCCAAATCAACTGCTGAATAGAATCTACTGGTAAAGAAACTATATTGCTCCAATACCTCACCAGATACAAATAGGTCTGCTGCCTTATATCCTTCTTTACGCAACTTACCGATATTCCCGTCAGTATCTGAACAGTAGATTTTAGTGCAGTCTCTGATATTGGCTTTCTCTATTAACGCCTTCGCATATTCGGGTGAATTTAAGAATATAGCTATCTTGTTGCCACTTTGGAATATCTGATTCATGAACTCCTGTTGTACATTATTGGTTCCAACCAAATTTAGAGCCTTCTTGTAATCATAATTGGGTATAATCTTAATACAGGTAAATGAATGGTTCGTAAATCCCTTCAAATTTGGTAACAAGGGAGTTGCTGATATTAATGCTTTATTATCAAAGCTAAAGAAGTCGAAGAATGGCAGAATTATATTCGGTCTAAATTCCGCATCTTGTACAACCTTCTCACATTCATCTATCAGTAGAAAGAAGTCCTTAAATAAATTAATGCTTGCATAATCTGCTGCCCGTTTTACTTTAGAATAGCTTTCTGGTGTAACAATAATCTTCTTATGAGGAATAGATTTATCAAGTAGATATGTTTTAATGGTCGCATCTGTAACACCTTCACATACTCCTAATGCTTTAGGGTATTTATTTTGTTTCCCTACAATGACAGGAACATTAGGCTCAACAATTATTGAGTTACGCTTTGCTTCCAATTCACAAGTAGTCGCACCTTTGGCGGTTAGTGTCTTGTCAATTATGGTATTAGTGGGCAAACCTTCCGGATAGAGGTCTGACATAAATTCCTTCTCTTCAATGTAAACAAGTGTACTGTGTAACTCTGTATTCTCCATATTATCTAAATTATTGTTCACATGGGACAGAATTACACAGGGTACACTATATTATGGTCTGAACTATTCTGTCCCACTTGTAACGAATCATGCTCAAAAGTACACATAAAGTTGGAATTTATGACATGAAGGTTCTACTTTATTCAAGTCTATCTGTTATTTTAGTCCTTATTATCAGATTTTGAATTTATTCCTATTAGGCTTTCACTTATTGGATATTTACAGTATGACAACAGGCAAATTCTAGTTATAAAGACATTGATAGAATGTATAGAGATTACTACAGTCTATTAGTACGCTGTATTACTATAAGATACTGTGGTATTATAAAGTATTATAACTACTATGAATATATACCTAGTTCCATACTATCATTCAAGACTATTATGATATATATCTACAATAACACATTAATTTATAGCATAAATTATATGGGATTTGATTGCTTATTTAAAATATATTCGTACATTTGTGACGTTTCATTTAGAGATACCATAATGGCTTAATTGCGCTTTATGTTCGTTTACTTGTAAACAACTTATGGACTAATACCGTAAGGAACGGCAAGCCTTTAAGTAGATTTAAAGGTTAATTTATTTACCCTAATTAATTTATCATTATGGAGAATCAGAATGAAGCAACTTGTGTAGTATTAAGTCGTGAACAATCATTTGATTTGTATGGCTCTTGGTTTGGTAATAATGCATCACCGGCTGATATGGTTTGTTGGTGTGACAGGCAAATCGAGAAGTACGAGGAATGGATTAAGAACTGCAAGGAACTCAAATTAGAGAACCAAAAGAAGCTTCTTAAAGATATTCCAGCAGACATACTAGAAGCTATTTTAACTTCTTCTACTAATTAATACTACTAAGTAAACACTTTAGGGTATCCATTTGGATACCCTTTCTAGTTAATACTAATAGGTTATGCTGTATACAAAAGTCCTTGATGAATATAAGATAGATTATGAGGAATATCTCCGAGAGAGGGAAGTAGACTTCTTCGGAATGAAGGATAGATACCTAAAGTATATACAGACCAAAGGAATAGACCATTTCACTTTTAAACCTATAAAGATTACTACCAACACAGGTCATATATATATTATCAGATATAGCTTTAATGCATACTGGAAGCATAAGTTTATACCATTAATTGCAAGATGTTACCGCCAACCGGAAGGCATATATGTAGTGACCTGTCCTAGCACCACTATTAAAATAGGTAAGAACGGTGCATATATACCACATTTCTTTGATAGATATAGAGATAGGATTCTTAAACGTAAACATGGCAATAAACTAGATGTTATAATGAAATTCTTCGAGAATGAAGCGCGTTTCAGTGTAGGAGCAATGATACGGTATGACAAATATCCCGATAACTACATATTCGTTTTTGATAAATTCATAACACTAGGTAGTCCACTAGAGGATGTTAATATATTTGAGATGAGAACTTTAATCAGCTTAGATATGCTAAAGGAAGTGCAAAAGGATATATGTAATGAACTTGTAGAATCCAATATTAAAGAATTAGAAGAACATATTAAAGATGAGGATAGGAATAAAGATGAACTTCTTCGCACTTTATTAGAGCTACCCAATTATAAAGAAGTATAGCATATATAATCAGAATCAAACATAATCTTGCTATATTTGTATCTCACATAATATAAGACATATATGGAGAACTTAGATTTCGTTGCTATTGATTTGGAAACAGCTACTTCTCATAGAAACTCTATCTGTGAAATTGGTATTGCTATTGTAAAGAACTCTAAAATAATTGAGAGTAAATCATGGCTTGTTAAACCAGAAGATAATAGGTATGATTACTTTAATATCTGCATCCACCATATCACTCCAGAAATGACTGAATATGCTCCCCCATTCCCTATAGTATGGAAGGAAGTTGAGACTTATTTAACCAATAATGTAGTTGTCGCTCATAATAGCAGTTTCGATATGTATGTCCTAAAAGACACGTTTCTTGCTAATAATATGCCATTCCCAACATTTAAACACTTCTGTTCCTATAGAACCGCTAAATATATAGTAAAGGGCTGTAGTAGTTATTCTCTACCCAATATATGCGAAGCTTTAACAATACCATTCGGCACTCACCACAGAGCAGAAGGAGATTCTATCGGTTGTGCAAATGTTTTTATTAAATGCTTGGAACTAGCAGAAATCCATTCACTGGAAGAATTACAAGATAAATACAACTTTAGGTGTGGTGAATTTACCATTAATTCCTTTACACCACAATCAACTAGAAGTAGTAAATCGAAAAGTATCTCACGCTTCTAAGCCACAACAGCCAACAAACGTTAAAGTCAAGCACATCTGATAACATTGCTGACGCAGAAGCTTGTGCACAAATAGCTTTGCTTATTATCCCCGATCCTCCCAAACCGAAGAAAGCAAAAAAAGCCGATAAAGATACGCATGTTGGAGACTTATTCGCCTCACTTATCCCTCAACAAGTGAAAAAGAATAAATAAAAAAAACACTACAACTATTATCACGATCAATAATAGTCATAGTGTTTTTATAATAAAGTGCTAATTAAAACTTCAACTAAAGAATAGATTTAGCGATACCCATTTCCAAGCCACGAAGTTCTGCCAGTCCGCGAAGACGTCCCAGACAAGAATATCCCGGATTTGTCTTTTTCTTCAAATCATCAATCATCTGATGACCATGGTCGGGACGCATAGCGATAGAGCATTTACGACGTTGTTGCAGAAGAATCAGGCTCTTCATCACATTGTACATGTCTACATTCCCTTCCAGATGATTCGCTTCATAGAAGTTTCCTTCTTCGTCACGTTGTGTGCTGCGCAGGTGAACAAAATTTACACGATCACCGAAACGTTCCATCATGCCTGCAAGGTCATTGTCGGCACGCACTCCGAAAGAACCTGTACATAAGCAAAGGCCATTGGATTCGTTAGGCACGGCTTCAATCAGTTTTTTGAAATCGTCTTCCGTACTCAAAATACGTGGCAAACCTAAAATAGTGTAAGGAGGATCATCCGGGTGAATCACCAGCTTCACGCCTACTTCATCGGCAACAGGCGCAATTTCTTTCAAAAAGAAAATCAAGTTGGAACGGAGCTTTTCAGCGTCAATATCGTTATAACGGTCTAATGCCTGCTGGAATTGCTCTACTGTGAAACTTTCTTCCGAACCTGGAAGTCCGGCAATCATATTGCGAACCAACAGTTTCTTATCATCTTCACTCATTTGTTCGAAACGAGCTTTTGCTTTAGCTATTTCTTCAGGAGTGTAATCTTTTTCTGCGTTCGGACGTTTCAGGATGAAAAGATCAAAGGCTACAAAAGCCGCCTTTTCGAAACGAAGAGCTTTAGAGCCATCAGGCATTGTATAGGCAAGGTCAGTACGTGTCCAGTCCAGTACGGGCATAAAGTTATAAGTAACTACCATTACGCCACACTTCGCCAGATTACGGATACTTTCCTTATAGTTTTCAATGTATTTCATGAAGTCACCAGTCTGTGTCTTGATATGTTCGTGTACAGGTACACTTTCTACCACAGACCATGTCAGACCTACTTCTTCAATCATTTGCTTACGTTTCATGATCTCTTCTACTGTCCACACTTCACCATTCGGAATGTGATGAAGAGCATTTACTATACCGGTAGCGCCTGCCTGCTTAATATCCCACAAGCTAACGGGGTCGTTAGGACCATACCAGCGCCAAGTTTGTTCACATAAATACATATTGTTATTAAATTAAGAATTGAAAATTAAGAATTAAGAAATCAAAGTTGAAAATTAAAAGTTGAGAGTCGGCATACGGATGCTACGCAGCCAATTCTCTATTTTTAATTCCCAATTCCCCATTTATTAAATTGAGAATGCATCAAATCCACCATCGATTACAGCTACTGTACCTGTTACGAAGTTGGAAGCATCGCTAATCAAATAATGGATTGTTCCATAAAGATCTTCCGGCTCACCGAAACGGTTGAATGGAGTATGAGCGAGAATTGTTTTTGAACGATCAGTCAGAGAGCCATCCGGATTAGTCAATAATGTACGGTTTTGTTCAGTCAGGAAGAAGCCTGGAGCAATTGCATTTACGCGCAAGCCATTACCGAATTTCAATGCCAGTTCTCCAGCCATGTATTTAGTAAAGTTAGCAATAGCTGCTTTAGCTGCACCATAACCAACGACACGAGTCAATGGACGAAGAGCTGATTCAGAGCAGAAGTTTACAATAGAACCTTTCTTCTGTTCTACCATAATTTCAGCAAATACCATTGTAGGCAATACTGTACCGAAAAGGTTCAAATCCACCACTTTCTTAAATGCGTCAATCTGTAAATCAAAGAAAGTTTTATCCGGAGCGATAGTTGCACCTGCCATGTTACCTCCAGCAGCGTTCAACAAAACATCAATACGGCCATAAGCTTTCATAATTTCCACTTTGTTGCCTTCCAGCACTTCCTTATCCATCACATCAGTGTAAAGGAACATTGCTTCATTTCCTTCTGCTTTGATACTGTCTACCAATGCTTTTCCAGCTTCTTCACTTCTGTCGAGTACAACCACTTTTGCGCCTTCCTTTGCGAGATACGCAGCAATACCTTTACCTAAAATACCAGCTCCGCCGGTGATAACAACTACTTTGTCTTTTACGTTAAATAATTCATTCATGGTTCTTATAAATTTATATGTTTATAATTTATTGTTCAGATAATATTTCAGATTCTCTTTAAGGAGAATATCGATAGGCATCAAATTCACTTTCTCACTATTCTGCTTGAACAGCAAATGATTACACAATGATTTAACACCATCGTACCCCTGACGCTCGGGGCGCTGCGCAATCAATGCGGTTATCACACCTTCGGAAAGTAATTGCGTATTTCTGCCGATAAGATCATAACCAACCAGTTTGACAGCCTGCATTCCTCTTGCTTTCAGGTAATTTCCTAAAATATAGCAAGTTGAATTAAAGATAATAGCGCCTTTAATATTCGGATTAGCTTCAAAGATTTCATCCAGTTTCATGAAGTTATACACTGAATCATTTATTTTCAGTTCTACTTCATGCAGATTTCCATTAAACGCTGTTTCAGTGAGATAATGACAGAAACCTTCGCGCCTGTTCCTTCCCTGGTTAGAATCATTCTTCCCACTATGAATAATCCGTGCCATTAATATGTCGGAAGAAGAAGGAAGCCTGTCCATCAATAATCTGGCAGCAATCACTCCGGCATCATAAGATTCCGTTCCAAAATAAGCCAATTGATGCTGCCCTCCAATGTTGGAGTCAACATACACGTATGGTATTTCATTCCTGTCAAGCTCCTGCGAAAGCCGGATAACAGAATCTGTAAACAAAGTCGCAATCAATACCCCATCCACTTTCTCATTCAGCAGATTTCGGATGATATCATCAAAAGTCTTGTTATTATATTGATCGAAAAAGAGTTTGGTAATGGTGATATTATATGATTCCATTTCCGCCGCAGCTTTATCTATACCTTCCGAAATAGCTTCCCAATACTCCCCCTGCACAAAAGAAGGAGTTATTGCAAGGATATGATATTGTTTTTTGGAGGCAGCTAATGAACGTGCCATCAGATTTGGTTGGTAATGTACCATTTCCAAGATAGCCTGTACTTTTTTCCTGTTTTCTTCAGATACTCTTCCACGATTATGGATTACACGGTCTACCGTGCCAACAGAGACACCTGCCATCTTAGCAATGTCTACAATCCGAATATTTGAAAACTCTTTATCCATATATTGATAAGCATCTTGTTTTTCATCGGCAAAAGTAAAATGAATTATTGAATTAAGCAATAGTGTGTGCGCACACACATTATATCAAAACAAACATATACAATTAATAATCAAATAATTAACTCCAACAAACAGAAAATATACATGTTGTTAAACATAAGAAAAAGTAAAGATAGTATAGAGAAAAAGACTCTTTTCAGATGAAAAGTTAGAGAGAAAGTAACTCCCAATTCTTGAAGGAAACGATAATAATAAAGAAGATTAGCCTAAATGTGTTCGCACACACATTGATACGATGACTAAATAAAGCTAGGGATAAAAGATTAAATATACAAAAAATAAAACAGGTAACCAATTATATTTAAATCGATTACCCGTTTTGGGATTCTTACTTTTCCCACTTATCTTTTGCTTTTCCGGCCATTTTGTCGGCTTCTGCCGCTACTTTATCAGCAATTTCCGCACCGGTTTCTACTGCTTTAAGTCCAAGATCCATTGCTTTTCTTTCAGCATGAGCAGCTGCTATTTCAGCATCGCGACCTATACGATGGATAGCATTATAAATTTCGCTTTCCAACTGTTTTGCTTTTGCTGTACGTGAAAGACGATAAGCTACTGCGCCGAGGATTGACCCAATTCCGAGTCCAATCCAGAAATTTCCATGTCTACATTCCATAATTAAGTTCTGTTTTTAGGATTAAAAATAAATTATATAAATATCTATTTAGATTTCGAGAATAAGGAAGCAATCCATAATACAAGGATAGCCCCTACAGTGGAAGTTATCAAACTTCCGATCAATCCTGAAGCTGACAGTCCGAAAAGGGCAAATACCCAACCGCCCAGTACACCTCCAAGAATACCAAGTAATAAATTTATAATAAGACCAAAACCTCCGCCGCGCATTACTTTACCTGCGAGGAATCCAGCCACAATACCAATAATGATATACCAAATAAAGCCCATATAATCCTCCTTTTTTATTTAACAACAGCAAGTACGGAGAATAGTTCGGTTAGTCAAAATTGAATTAACGACAATTTAGAATCCTTAGTCTTAGAGAAACGGGAAAGTTTGCGTACCTTTGCAGCCAATTTTTCAGGAACACTTCTAAAGCAATAGGTATCATGGTACAAAATCAGGAACAACCCGTAGGAAAAATTACATTTTCCATCTTAATCGCATTAAGTCTTTCACACTGTCTCAATGACCTTTTACAGTCCGTTGTTTCAGCAGCTTATCCACTATTCAAAGATGATTTAGGATTAAGTTTTGCGCAAATCGGCCTTATCACACTGGTTTATCAGCTTTCGGCTTCGGTCTTTCAACCGATTACCGGAATCATTTTTGATAAATATCCCGTTGCATGGTCGTTGCCTATCGGAATGAGCTTTACACTGATTGGTTTGATAAACTTAGCATTCTCTGATAATCTATACTGGATATTAGCCTCCGTATTCTTAATCGGAATTGGCTCTTCCGTACTGCATCCGGAAGCCTCCCGTATCACATTCCTTGCCTCTGGCGGGAAACGTGGACTAGCACAATCACTCTTTCAGGTAGGTGGTAACTTCGGAGGTTCATTAGGTCCTTTACTGGTTGCTCTGTTGGTGGCTCCTTATGGCAGACAACATCTCATCGTATTTGCATTTGTGGCTTTAGCTGCTATCGGAGTGATGTACCCAATTTGCAAATGGTATAAATCATATCTAAACCGGATGAAAGCACAGACCGTCAGTGTCAGAAAACCTGTTCATCTTCCTTTGCCTATGGATAAGACAGCCCTTTCAATCGCGATATTGCTGATTCTGATTTTCTCCAAATATATCTATATGGCAAGTCTCACGAGTTATTATACTTTCTACTTGATTCATAAATTTAATGTAAGCGTACAAGATTCGCAACTATATTTATTTATCTTTCTGGTAGCTACTGCTATCGGAACATTAATTGGTGGACCTGTCGGTGACCGAATTGGTCGGAAGTATGTGATCTGGGCTTCTATTTTGGGAGCTGCCCCATTTAGCTTACTAATGCCCCATGCCAATCTGCTGTGGACTATTATCCTTAGCTTCTGTGTGGGATTGATGCTTTCTTCCGCTTTTCCTGCCATATTGCTTTATGCCCAAGAGTTGCTTCCTACCAAACTTGGATTGATATCCGGCTTGTTCTTTGGATTTGCTTTCGGAGTGGCCGGTGTAGCATCTGCCGTACTCGGTAATTTAGCGGATAAAACGAGTATTGAATATGTATATAATATCTGTGCTTATATGCCGCTACTAGGATTGGTCACATTCTTTTTACCGAATTTGAAGAAGAAAAAAATAGAATAAGATTAGATTAAATAAAATGGGGTGTGTCACATTTTGCGCTCCCTCTTTTCCAAAGAAAACGACCGGTATGCATCGTCACGACGTATACCGGTCTACAAGTTAAGGTCAAAGTCAAAAAATTAAGAGAGCTATTTATATGTTAGGGTTAGCGTTAATTTCTTTCTGTGGAATAGCATACAAATAATAGGTGCTATTTACTGTAAACGGTTTACCGTTCGGGAAGTTGAGGAACCAATGTCCCAGAGGATTTCGTTTTTCAAAGCTACCACCCTCCTGCCAGCAATCGACTTCTGTCTTCTGCATTTCATCCGATAAAGCAGCACGTTCTACTGCCTTTTGTGTACGAAGTATATCGGTAATACCAAATCCTTCCCCCCAAAGTTCACGGCGACGTTCCATCAGAATCTCATTGATTACATCTTCCTGTGATTTTCCTGTCACCTCATAATCCCCTACTCCACGGGCATTACGCAATGTATTCAATGGAGCTACAGCCTGGGCCAACGCTACGCCGTCACGAACTTTCGCCTCCGTTTCTATCAAATACATTTCAGCAGCACGCATCAAGACCAGATCAGCCGTATCATCTGCACGCATGTGAAATTTCTTATATCCCAAATATCCTTCACGCATCCACTGAAACAAAGGTAAACGAATATCACCTTCGGTAAATGTATCTTTCAGATGGGGATCAGCCATAAAGCTGCTATATGCTCCTACGTATGTTGCATCCAAATAATAGAAATTATAGCTGGCATCCGATTGGGAAGGAATTTGAGGAAATCCCCATATCCATTCTTTATTGGAAATATTATTAAAACCTTCGTACTCGGCTGTAGTTGTCATCAACGTATATCCTGCACGTGCTGCTTCGGCAGCTTTTGCGGCTTCTTCCCATTGTCCGGTCAGCAAGTAAGCGCGAGCCAAAAGACCGTCAACCACTGCAACATTTGGTTTGAACTTTTGATTATCACCGCTGCGGACATAGTTTTTCAAATAGTCCTTCGCCAAAGTGAGATCGTCGAAAATAAGCTGATAAACCTGTGCCACTGTTGATTTTCCTTTCGGTACAGTGGAACTATTGCTAGGTTCGGTATATATAGGAACACACGGAGCATCTTTATCTTTCAAGTAGGTGAATTGATAATGCTGTACCAAGTGCAAATAACAAAAGGCGCGTAATGCCAATGCTTGTCCCTGTGCCTGACGGAGTTCTTCCGAATCCCCCTTGATAGAAATGGCAGTGTTACAATTATCTATCGTTTTATATATCAGATACCAGGCAAACTCTGTTCTACCATTTGAGGATTGCGCTATATCATTAAACTGATACGAAGAGTTAAAACCATATTTCGGACGGGAAACAATATCACTTGCCATCATATCATCCAGACACTGAAGTGCCCGATAACCGATATTGGCATAGGTACTTGAATAATCAAACAGATTATACCAGGCACCATTCACAAGTGCCTCCGCATTTTCGGGTACAGATACCTTATCCGAACTTACCGCATCTGTGGGGTCCGTATCCAAAAAACTGCTGCTACAACTCGTTGCCAGGAAAAGTCCGGCAACTGCCGCAAGAATGGATTGAATTTTTATTTTTCTCATAATTTAGTCTGAATTTAGAAAGAAACATTGATACCTCCGGAGATGGTTCGCATAGCCGGATAACGGTAATAAGTGATACCGGTAATTCCCTGTTCAGGGTCTAGTCCCTGATTCCGGTGAATGGTAAACAGATTATCTCCTTGTACATATACCTGCACACTGCTCAATGACAACTTACTAATCCATTGTTTGGGTAAGTTATAGGAAAGTGTCAGGTTTTTCAATCGCATATACGAATTATTCTGCAAGAAGCGAGTGGAAGCCGAGTTCCAGTTATTAGAAGTAGTACTCAAAGCAGGGACATCGGTATAGCGATTGTCGGGAGTCCATCTTCTTAGAATCTCCGTCGACCAGTCGCGACCCTCCAAACTTCCATTGTGCAGAATCATTGTAACATCACGATTGTAGATATATCCACCGATACTGTAAGCAAAGATAGCCGAAAGATCAAATCCTTTCCAAGAAAGAGACGTATTGAATCCGCCATATACTTTCGGAAGAGACGATTTGTTGACATAATAATAGTCAGCCGAACCATAATCATTTGTTGTGACACGTTTTCCGGTCGGATTCTTATTTGCATCCACCTCATTCTTATACCACAGCGGATCTCCATTTTCCGGGTCTACTCCCGCCCACTCTATCATATAGAAATCATACACCGAACGACCTACCTGCAACTTGTTCACACCACTTCGCGGCATATCTTTCAATGGGAGATCCGTCACCTTATTCTTATAATGCGTCAAGTTCATACCCAGTTTCCATACCCAACCATTCTGATTGATAATCGTTCCGTTAAGCACCATTTCTATACCTGTATTCTTCAAGGCTCCTACATTTTCGTCAATAGAACCATATCCCAGGGAAGGAGCTATCGGACGTGAATAAAGCAGGTCTTTCGAACGACGTGTAAAGAAATCAAATGAACCGGAAAAACGGTTATTGAACAGGGAGAAGTCGATACCTACATTAAAGTTGAGGTTTGTTTCCCATTTCAGATTCGGAGTCGCCATACGGTCGGACACTAACGCATTTTCTCCCAAATTGGAAACAATGGTATAAAGTCCTTTACTCGCATAATAAGTACCCAGGTTATCATTTCCCTGCGCACCATAGCTCATTTTCAGAGTCAAGGCAGACAACCAGTCGGAAGTACTTGCCATAAACTCTTCCCGGTCGATACGCCAGGAAGTACCCAACGACCAGAAATTTCCCCAGCGGGTCTCCGGCGCAAAACGTGAAGAACCGTCGCGACGATAGGATGCCGAGAAGAAATATTTATTTTGATAGTCGTATAATGCTTGAGTCAGATAACCCACCAACGCATAGTCGATGCGATACCCCGAACCTCCGGTCAACTGTGAACCGACTACCAGCTCCGGCATATCAGGCTGCGCCATTTTGGAACGTGATGCCGTCAGTTCATCGTAGCGGTAAGAATAGGCCTCCACACCGGCAAGAACATTAAAATGATGTTCACCAATTGTCTTGTCATACGTAGCAATATTATTCCATGTCCAGGAGAAAGTACGGGTATTCATTCGGCTGACGCCGCCGCCGTTTTCTTTAGCCGGACCCAATTTGGGGTTCGTATAATCCAACGTATTATAATTAATCAAGTCAAAGTTGAAACTAGTCTTGAATTTCAATCCCTCAATAATCGTAGCTTCCAAGAAAGTACGACCGGAGACTTCATCTTTCATTCGTTCTGATTTGTCTAAAGGCAAAGTAGCCGGCAGATTCCAGTTTGCCATCGAACCGGAAGGACGATAAGAGCCGAAGTCATAAATGCGGTCTCCATTCTCATCCAATTTGTAGCTACCGTCGGTATTCATTTCATAAATCGGATAAAATCCCGGCATGGTACGTCCTGCAGTAATCACATTACTGGTTTTGGAGTCAGAAGAAACCGGATAGTTCTGCATAGAATGTGCAAAACTCAAATTGACTCCTCCCTTCAACCAAGAAGTCATTTCGCTGGTGATATTGGAACGAAGATTGAAACGCTGATAACCCGATTCAAGCGCAATACCTTTATCATTCAGGTAGCCGGCTGAAAAGAAATACTGATTTGCTTTTCCGCCTCCGGAAACGCTTAGATTCAACTCTGTGCGAAGTGCTTGTTGTTCCATGGCATCACTCCAGTCTGAATTCCATAATGGGCGGGCACCTGCCACCAATTTTCCATCTGTACCGACCGGTTGCGCATATTGGGGACCATAAGGATTCGGTCCACCTCCCATCAATTTCGTAACCAGGTCTTTGGATGCTTGTGCCGCAGCAGTTGCCGGAGTATAATCCGCGCTCTTGGCGTACTGATTGCGAAGTGCTTCCCAATACAATTCAAAGTATTGATCGGTACTGACACGATCATAATCACGCACGGCACGATTGGAACCTCCTAAAGAGGCTTTTACCTTTACGGTCGCTTTGGTATTTTGATCTCCCTGCTTGGTTGTGATAATAATCACCCCATTTGCGCCACGTGAACCGTATAAAGCAGCAGAAGCCGCATCTTTCAATACTGTCATCGAAGATATATCATCAGGATTGATAGAGTTCACACTACCGTCGAACGGAACACCGTCCACCACATAAAGCGGAGCACTGGATGCATTGATAGATCCGATACCACGAATACGGATTTCCGCATCCGTACCCGGCTGCCCGCTTGCCGCACTAGCCTGCACTCCGGACACCGTCCCTTCTAATACGCGCGATACGCTCGAAGTCTGTAGCTTTTCAATCTCACCTGCTTTCATCGTCGAAGCTGCTCCGGTAAAACTATACTTCTTAGCGGTAGCATAAGCTACTACCATTACTTCTTCCAGTTCTTTACTTTCCGATTCCAACGTGACATTAATCACACTTCGGTTATTCACCGGTTGCTCTACCGATCTCATTCCTACAAAGCGGAACACTAAAGTGCCGGTAGCAGGAACTTCAATTGAATAATTTCCATCAATATCAGTGATGGTGCCGGAGGATGCTCCTTTCAATTGTACGGAGACACCAGGCAAGGGCTCCCCTTCAGAAGTCACCGTACCCGTCACGCGTTTCTCCTGCTGTGCTTCCGCATATACTATATTTCCTGCAAAAAGCAGAAGAGACACGACTAATAAACGTAAATAGATTCTCATAATTTTGTGGCTTAAGATTTATTTGCTTGTTGTAACTAACAGTATATTGAACTTTTTTGTTTAGGAAACGAAACATTTTTTAGAAGATTACTAGCATAAATCAACGAAAGGTAGTACATTCGTGAAACGAAAAACATCTAAAACAACAAAGAACCGCATGGGGAAACGGGTTATTCTATATCTTTTTCTGTTATTTTCACTGTCCTTACAGGCGCAAAGTGAAAAGAAAGCCCTTTCTACAAATGATAGTACAAGAATAGATTCCACAACGGTCACCCAGCCCAGTCCTTTCAAAAGAGCAATCAAGAAATTTATGAATTTCAGTGATTTCGATACGCTCTATATCAGCCCGAACCGTTATAATTATGCGTTGATGGCTACTCATTTCAGCAACTTCGAATATTACTCTGTCACCAGCGAACAGCCTCAACCACAAAAACTTAGTTTCTCTCCCAACCCGCATAATAAAATAGGATTGTATTTCGGCTGGCGATGGATTTTCCTGGGATGGTCCGTAGATGTGGATGATATCTATCGGAAAACCAACCGGAAGAATAGAGGTACAGAATTTGACCTTAGCTTATATAGTTCCAAACTTGGTGTAGATATATTCTACCGCCGTACCGGAAACAATTACAAGATACATAAGATCAGAGGATTTTCTGAAGATATTCCCTCCAACTATTCCGAGGATTTCAGTGGAATAAAGGTGGATATAAAAGGGCTGAACTTATATTATATCTTCAATAACAGAAAATTCTCTTATCCGGCCGCCTTCAGCCAGTCCACCAACCAACGACGCAACGCGGGAACATTTATTGCCGGTTTTTCTATTTCAAAGCATCATCTCGACTTCGACTACACAGAACTTCCTGTTTTTCTACAGCAGACAATGAATCCCGGTATGAAAGTCAAGGATATAAAATATACCAATGCCAATATCAGTTTCGGATATGCCTACAACTGGGTCTTTGCCCGCAACTGCCTGGCATGTTTGTCTCTCACCCCTGCCATTGCCTATAAAGCCTCTGATGTAGATGCGGAAACTCACGAAGGAAAAGCATGGTACGGCAAATTTAATCTGGATTTTCTACTCCGTGCAGGGGTTGTTTATAATAACGGAAAATACTTTATAGGTACTTCTTTCGTTGGGAAAAACTATAATTACCACCGGAATAATTTCTCTGTAGACAATGGTTTCGGCACTCTTCAGATATATGCCGGATTCAATTTCAACTTACGCAAAGAATACAGGAAAAAGAAATAAAAGTACGGATATCAGAAATCGTAAACTTGCTTGCTTATCCAAAGAATCTTTGTACATTTGCCACGTTCTAACGAACAAAAGTAAAAAATCAATGAAGCAACAACGCCACATACAGACCACACGTACCCTTCTTTCCCGCTTCCGTTATTGGGGCAGAAAGAACTATGCCGCTTTTGCGAGTATGGGACGTGAATTCCAAATCGGTCATCTGCACATCAATGTTGTGGACGTTGCCCTTCGCAAGCAGAATGCTAAAATTACTATCCCTTATCATACATTTATGACACTTCAGGAAATAAAAGACCAAGTGTTGGCAGGCATTGATATTTCGCCCGACCAAGCCGCTTGGCTAGCCAACATGGCTGACAGCGAGGCGCTATATGCCGCCGCGCATGAGATTACCGTCGCACGTGCTTCGCACGAATTCGACATGTGTTCCATCATCAACGCCAAGTCCGGCCGATGCCCGGAAAACTGTAAATGGTGTGCACAATCCTCTCACTACAAGACTAAAGCCGAGATTTACGATCTCCTTCCCGCTGAAGAATGTCTCCGACAGGCGAAATACAATGAAGCCCAGGACGTCAACCGTTTCTCTCTCGTTACCAGCGGACGAAAACCATCTCCCAAACAGATTACCCAACTTTGCGATACCGTTCGTCAAATGCGACGTCACTCGTCCATTCAGCTCTGTGCTTCTCTGGGGTTACTTAACGAAGAAGAGCTACGTTCCCTATACGAAGCCGGAATCACCCGTTATCACTGTAACCTGGAAACAGCTCCGTCTTATTTTTCCAAACTCTGTACTACGCATACACAAGAACAAAAACGAGCTACTCTTGATGCAGCCCGTCGTGTAGGCATGGATATCTGCTGCGGAGGTATCATCGGTATGGGAGAAACGATGGAGCAACGGATTGAATTTGCTTTCACTTTAAAAGAACTGAATGTTCAGTCCATACCTATCAACCTGCTTAGTCCGATTCCGGGAACTCCACTGGAAAACGAGCAGCCTTTAAGCGAAGAAGAAATACTTAAAACCATCGCTATCTTTCGTTTTATTAATCCGACAGCTTTTCTAAGATTTGCCGGAGGACGTTCACAACTTTCTTCCGAGGCGATGCACAAAGCATTATATATCGGTATTAACTCGGCTATCGTAGGTGACCTGCTGACAACTCTCGGTTCCAAAGTATCGGAAGACAAAAAGATGATTCAGGAAGAAGGTTATCATTTCGCCGCTTCCCAATTTGACCGCGAACATATCTGGCATCCGTACACTTCTACCACCGATCCGCTTCCTGTATATAAAGTGAAACGGGCAGACGGTGTTACCATTACCCTCGAAGACGGACAAACGCTCATTGACGGAATGTCTTCCTGGTGGTGTGCAGTGCATGGATATAATCATCCGGTATTGAATCAGGCGGCAAAAGAACAATTAGATAAAATGTCTCATGTCATGTTCGGAGGACTGACGCATGAACCGGCCATTGAATTGGGGAAACTATTATTGCCTTTGGTTCCTCCCTCCATGCAGAAAATATTCTATGCAGACTCCGGTTCGGTAGCCGTAGAAGTGGCACTGAAAATGGCTGTACAATATTGGTATGCAGCAGGAAAACCGGAAAAGAACAATTTCGTGACTATCCGTTCCGGCTATCACGGTGATACGTGGAATGCCATGTCTGTATGTGATCCGGTGACGGGTATGCACAGTCTTTTCGGTTCGGCATTGCCTGTACGTTATTTTGTCCCGTCCCCCACTTCCCGGTTCGACGGAGAATGGAATCCGGAAGATATACTGCCTCTGCAAGAGATAATTGAAAAACATTCAAAAGAGTTGGCGGCGCTTATCCTGGAACCGGTGGTACAAGGAGCAGGTGGAATGTGGTTTTATCATCCGCAGTATCTGCGTGAAGCAGAAAAGCTTTGCCGGAAGCACAATATTCTTCTAATCTTCGACGAAATAGCAACGGGATTCGGACGTACCGGCAAACTTTTTGCGTGGGAACACGCCGGAGTAGAACCGGATATCATGTGCATCGGCAAAGCACTGACCGGAGGATATATGACACTTTCTGCTGTATTAGCCAGTAACCGGATAGCAGATACCATCTCCAACCATGTACCGGGAGCTTTTATGCACGGGCCTACATTTATGGGTAATCCACTTGCGTGTGCAGTGGCTTGCGCTTCCGTTCGCCTATTACTCGAATCCGATTGGCAAGAGAATGTGAAGCGAATCGAAACTCAACTGAAAGAAGAACTGGCACCTGCACGGAAATTTCCGGAAGTAGCTGATGTACGAATACTCGGAGCTATCGGAGTCATTGAGATGAAGCGTCCGGTAAATATGGCCTATATGCAACGACGATTTGTGGAAGAAAGAATCTGGGTACGTCCCTTTGGCAAACTGGTATATCTAATGCCGCCTTTCATCATTACTCCGGAACAATTAAGCAAACTGACTTCCGGGTTACTTAAAGTCATTCAAAAAAGATGACAGATAAAAAGAATATTACCGGATTTTCACCCAAGGATCTGTTCCTCGGTGAGGAACGGACCTTTCCTCACCGAGGAAGGATGCCTTGGTCGGTGAGAAACTTCCGGGATAGTCCTTCTGACGATAAACATCTTATAAGCAACAGATTACACTTTCAATCATTCATCTATCGAATACTGATTACTTAAAATAACAATTCATGACATTAGAGTATATAAACCAGGAACTCCAAACCTTGAAAGAGAAAAAGAATTACCGTTCTCTCCCACCGCTAATCCACGAGGGGCGAGATGTTCTGCTGAACGGACAACGAATGTTGAACCTATCTTCTAATGATTATCTCGGACTGGCCAATGACATTTCATTGAGGGAGGAATTCTTAAGGACGCTCACTCCCGAAACTTTCCTGCCCACCTCCTCTTCTTCCCGGTTATTGACCGGTAATTTTAGTGACTATCAGAAGTTGGAGCAACAGCTAGCCACCATGTTCGGAACCGAAAGTGCACTCATATTCAATAGTGGTTATCATGCCAATACAGGAATACTTCCTGCCATTTGCAATACTCACACCCTGATTCTTGCTGACAAGCTGGTGCATGCAAGCCTGATAGACGGGATTAAATTATCATCAGCTAAATGTATACGGTATCGTCACAATGATATTTCCCAGTTGCAGCGACTGATTGCTGAAAATCATAACGCTTATGAGCAGATTATTATTGTTACCGAAAGTATCTTCAGCATGGATGGCGATGAAGCTGATCTTCCCGCTCTCATTCAACTCAAGAAGAGCTATTCCAATATTCTTCTTTATATAGATGAGGCTCATGCTTTTGGTGTACGAGGGAAAAAAGGATTAGGATGTGCTGAAGAACAAGAATGTATCAACGATATAGACTTTCTAGTAGGTACATTCGGGAAAGCCATTGCCTCGGCAGGAGCGTATATTGTCTGCCGACAACTCATTCGGGAATATCTAATCAATAAAATGCGCACGTTTATATTCACAACCGCTCTTCCACCTATCAATATTCAGTGGACTTCATGGGTGTTAGAACGTCTTCCAGCTTTACAACAGAAGAGAACTCACCTGCTACAAATCAGTGAAAAGCTAAAGGAAGCCCTTACAACCAAAGGATACAATTGCCCCTCGGTAAGCCATATTGTCCCTATGATTGTCGGAGCAAGTGAAGATACCATATTGAAAGCAGAAGAACTCCAACGCAAAGGATTTTACGCATTGCCGGTACGTCCGCCTACGGTTCCCGAAGGGACTTCACGCATCCGCTTCTCACTGACAGCGGACATCACCGAACATGAAATCGACCAACTCATTAAACTGATAAACGGATGAAACAGTATTTTATCATAAAGAATAATCAAAAGCATCTATTGCTTTTCTTCGCAGGCTGGGGAATGGATGAAACTCC
Source organism: Bacteroides sp. MSK.20.12 (assembly GCF_019052435.1). Lineage (NCBI taxonomy): Bacteria > Pseudomonadati > Bacteroidota > Bacteroidia > Bacteroidales > Bacteroidaceae > Bacteroides > Bacteroides sp. MSK.20.12. The sequence goes on from NZ_JAHQVH010000009.1 coordinate 146,784, forward strand.
ATTCCTGCAAATTCACCCGACCGATAAGGACTGGATGATTTGCTATGATTATCGTTCATTAGAGTTCGATGCCGACATTTTGCAAGAATATTCCGAAATCACCCTCATTGCTTGGTCAATGGGAGTATGGGCAGCCTCACAGATAATGAAACAATATCCATCCCTGCCCCTTTCCCAAAGTATCGCTATCAATGGCACTCTTTCTCCTATACATGAAACGAAAGGGATTACTCCTACCATTTTCGAAGGAACCCTGCAAGGACTGAATGAACAATCCCTGCAAAAGTTTCAAAGAAGAATGTGCGGTTCAGCAGCCGATTACAAGGCTTTTCAGACAGTAGCTCCCCAACGTCCCGTTGAAGAGCTCAAAGAAGAGCTTGCTGCCATACAAAAGCAATACTTATCATTGCCACCATCGGATTTTGCATGGCAAAGAGCCATCATAGGAAAGAGCGACCGTATCTTCCTGCCGGATAGCCAATGGTTGGCATGGAGAAACCAAGTGGATTCCCTTGAATATATAGAAGCCGCTCATTATCAACAAGACCTTTTTGATAGTGTAATCATGCAAATCAACTAATGATCGATTTATGGATAAACAACTAATCGCCGAACGTTTCTCTAAAGCCATTGCTACTTATCCCCAGGAAGCAAACGTACAGCGGCAGATAGCAGATAAAATGATTCACCTGCTTACAAAACACATCTCTTTTCCCTGTTCAAAAGTGATTGAGTTCGGATGCGGCACAGGTATTTATTCCCGTATGCTACTTCAGGCCCTTCGGCCGAAAGAATTATTGCTAAACGACCTTTGCCCGGAAATGAAGTACTGTTGCGAGGATATATTAAGAAAAGAACAGGTTTCCTTTCTTCCGGGAGATGCAGAGACAGTTCCTTTCCCCGCTGAAAGTACATTAATTACTTCCTGCTCGGCTCTGCAATGGTTCGAATCTCCTGAAAACTTTTTCAAAAGGTGCAACGCCCTGCTTAATAACCAAGGCTATTTCGCTTTCAGCACTTTCGGTAAAGAGAATATGAAAGAGATACGAGAGTTAACAGGAAACGGACTCCCTTATCGTTCACGTGAAGAGCTTGTTAAAGCCTTGTCATCCCACTTTGACATACTTCATTCGGAAGAAGAACTTATTTCTCTTTCGTTTGATAACCCACTAAAAGTACTTTATCATTTGAAGCAGACAGGAGTAACCGGAATATCCGGCACCTCTTCCCAACAACTGCGGACACGTCGTGACTTGCAGTTATTCAGTGAACGTTACACACAAGAATTCACCCAAGGCACTTCAGTGTCCCTGACCTATCACCCCATTTATATCATCGCAAAAAAGAAAAAAGTATGAAACAGAATGTATATTTCGTAAGCGGTATCGACACCGATGCCGGCAAGAGCTACGCCACCGGATTTCTAGCTCGTGAATGGAACAAGAACGGACAGCGTACCATCACTCAAAAGTTTATCCAAACAGGAAACATCGGTCACTCCGAGGATATTGATTTGCATCGTCGTATTATGGGAATCCCCTTTACAGAAGAAGACAAAGAAGGACTGACTATGCCGGAAATTTTCTCTTATCCCGCCTCTCCTCATCTAGCTTCCCAACTGGATAACCGTCCCATCGACTTCGACAAAATCAAACGTGCTACAGAAGAATTGAGCGAACGCTATGATTCAGTTCTGCTCGAAGGTGCAGGCGGCTTAATGGTTCCATTAACGACAGAGCTTCTGACAATAGACTACATTGCCCAAGAGAATTATCCACTTATCTTTGTTACTTCCGGTAAATTGGGAAGTATCAATCATACTTTGCTTAGCCTTGAAGCTATACAAAAACGCGGTATTGTACTGGATACAGTACTTTATAATATGTATCCTACCGTAAAAGATAAAACGATTCAAAATGATACGATGAACTTCATTCAAAACTGGTTGAAGAAGTATTTCCCGGATACGAAATTTATATTGGTTCCAGAAATAAAAGAATAAAAAGACTTATGACTTCAAAAGACTAGCCTCACTATTTGCCGGGCTAGTTTTTTGTTTCTACAATCCACTTTTCAATATTACGGGTTTCCGCAGTGAAATTTACTCCTATTTTAAAGAGTTTACGTCCGTCCATTTCGAAAGGAAGAGCATAATTCTTGTCGTTAATCTGCTGTAAAGCATCTTCTGCCGTACCGTTCAGCTTAAATTCCATGATATAAATAAATTTATCAGTCTGCAAGACAAGATCAATGCGCCCTTCACTCGTATGATACTCTACCTTGGTGTAGAAGCCTAACAGTTTAAAAACGATAAAAAGAACATTTTCGTAATGTAGTTCCTGATCCCGAATCACTTCGTAAGTAGTGTCTGCAAAGAAGCTTTGCAGGCGGTGGAAGAAAGAGTTATAATCACCCGCCTCCACTTCACGGACAAACTTCTGAATTTCAAACGGGGACTCGACCTTATTTACATTTGCATAATAAGGAAGCAAAAAACGAACAAATCCTTCTTCTACTTCACGGTTGGGAAAACCTAAGCGATACATGCCAAAACGTTCATCATACCCCTTAATGGTTAGGTATCCACTCTGATAAATTACCGGGATGGGATTGGTGGATTCAGAAT
>NZ_JAHQVH010000076.1:0-13721 GCF_019052435.1 Bacteroides sp. MSK.20.12
AAGTCATCCGTGCAAAGTTGGTTTTCCGGGTCCTGTCCAGACTAAGTTTTTTTTAGTTATTTAGTTTATTATCAGATATGTATAGCTAACATGTCTTGTTTCTGTGTTGTAATTAGTTGGTTTTTCGAGTGTTTTTGTAGTCTATAAAAATGATTTATTTCTAGGATTTGGGGTATCCCAGATTGTTTCAACAAATTCTAATTCTAGAATAAAATATCAAATAATATATCCCCAAATGTAGTTTCAGGGATCAAATAAGATGGAATAAAGACATGATATATTAGTGGCGGTTTAAAACAGATTAAAATGATTCCATCCATTCACTTGACCGACAGATGTTTTTATATCCCTATCTCCATTATAAATCGCGAAACATTGTTCCGTTGGAGTATTGGATAGTTTAGCCCATTTTGAAATACCTTTAAAGAAATCCGGTGAATAAGTTGCTCCTGATTTGATTTCATAGGCATACTGTTTTCCGCCAACCATTCTTAATAAGTCAACCTCATTGCCAGTGCTATCACGCCAAAATGATAATCCCGGTTCGACACCTCTATTATAGGATTCTTTTACAAATTCATTGATGACAAGATTTTCAAACAATCCTCCACGTAAAAAATGAGTAGTTATTTGTTCTGCATTTTGTATGTCAAGTAAAGAACAGGCTAGCCCAGTATCATAAAAATATAACTTAGGAGTTTTTACCAATCGTTTGGCATAATTATTATAATCTGGTTTCAGTAAATAACAGATATAACTTGCTTCTAATATAGATAACCAGTTAGTAGCTGCTGTGACAGAAATTCCACATTCATTTGCTAATGATGAAAGATTTAATAATTGCCCTATGCGACCTGCACATAATTTGAGGAATTTAATAAATTTACTTAGATCCCCAATATTACGTAATAATCTCACATCTCTTTCTACATATGTTTGTATATAGAAAGGATAATAATCATCCGGATTTATAGTTTTGTCATAAATGCGTGGATAAGCTCCCTTAAAAATTTCTTCATTTACACTGGATGGCAATATTTCTCCTTTTTCCATTTCATAATGCGAAAACGGTAGTAGCTTGAGTACTGCCGTACGTCCAGCTAATGATTGATTCACACTTTCCATTAATAAGAAGTTATGAGATCCGGCCAGCATATACATACCTTCTTTATTCTCTTTATCGGTATGCGTTTGGATATAAGAGAAAAGTGACGGAACTCTTTGAACTTCATCGATAATTGTTTTATCCGGGTAGGTGGAAAGAAATCCTCTCGGATCATCTGTAGCAAATAGTCTCATATCAGGATCTTCCAAAGACACATACTCATAGTCCTGAAAGGAATTCCTCAATAATGTTGATTTTCCAGATTGTCTAGGTCCTGTCAATGTAACAATCGGATATTTATTTGCCATTTCAATTAGCTTGGATTTCAGTATTCGTTCTATCATTGCTGCTCTTATTTTACTGTTTGCAAATTTAATCTTTAAAAGTGAATTTGCAAAACTTCTCTGTTTTTTAATTTAAAGTTCTCTATTTATATTAGATCTTTTATAATCATATCTGCAGCATATTATAAGTAATTATAATTTAAGCAGCCTGTCATTGAGCTGGATTTAAACAATGGCAAGCTGCTTATTATTTATCTTATATTCAATAATATACCTTCTATCTGTTCTACGGAGCGTATCAAAGCTATTTTAGCATCAAAGAATTTCTTAAAAACAAGAACTTACATTCAACAACTGATTCGCATGAATAATTAAGGTTGCATTGCTTCATTTTAAACAGTGATGCTTATGACTAATTATTTTCTAGTGCTGTATTCAATCGGAGAACACCTTCCAAAAGAGAAGCTCCACTTGCTTGTGCGCCCATAGAAGCAATATTTCCAGTAAATATGGATCCCCAATAATAGTTACAATACATTTCCGGATAAGTTCCACGAATCAAGTTTGCGCTCAACGTTTCTGCATTTTTTCGCAGGAAAAGAATCAGATTCTGCCTAAGTGTACTATTAGCAGCTTCATCCAATGCCAAATTGACTATATAAGGAATCAAAACAGCTTTAAAGATGCTTTGGTCCATAGACGGACCTTCATTACGCAAAATGCCATTAGTTAAGCACCTATCACTGGTTGTGACATAGCTAATTACTTTTTCTGCACATGTCAGATAATATTTTTCATTTGTAATATGATACAATTGCCTACTTGCTTCTCCATACGTACCTTGCGTATAGGTTAAAGGAGGTTCCTCTATTCTACCATCTCCCAATGTTAAGTAATTATTGTCGTAGGCAAATTTATGAAGTATTTTAGCATCTGATAAATACTTATCTTCATTGTATTTTTTATACAATTTGGCAGCCATCAAAGCACCGGGAGCATTGGTACATATATTCCGGCTTCGCCCATTAGAATTATTTTCATTATTCCAAGGAAGTCCAGTTCCTTTATCATCTGTCCATTTTCGTGTAATAATGTAAGTGTCATACAACCTCTTGGCTGTATCGGCAAACTTATTATCGTCTAACACTTCTGACATTCGTAACAAAGTCAGACCAATCCAACACATATCATCAGTATATGGATTTGAAAAGCCTGTAGGATCGTTGTTGTCGTGATGATAATTATTTCCATGATTTTGAAACCATCTTTCAAAATATTCTTTATATGTCGCAGCCAATATAGGATTATTATCTTTGATACGTTCATAAGAATACAATACCACATCAATAGCATGAGCCTGTTGCCAATAAATATAAGTATTAGCCGAATTTCCAGATATATTTTGGGGTGATACCCAAAACGTTCCTTTCGTTTTATCCATAAACTGTTCAATAAGCACATACGTACAACTATCTGCCAAAGGCACTCCCTTATTCGATGGAATAGCAGTAATGGTGACTCTTTCTGATTTTCTTCCGTAGTTATCCACCACAACAACAGATATGAAATAAGGCTCTGCGGATGTCAACCGGAGTACATACCCTTCTCCTTTCTGGATCGTATTCACTCTTTTTTCGTCATTGGAACCTTTCTGTTTATAATAGATTTCTACCCCTAGCATATTGGTCACAGTAATCGGATTCGTCCATGTTAGATAAAGTTCATTGGGATTTTGTGTAATCTTAGCCTTCAAATTCGTCACTGGTGCAATTGTTATTTGCGAAGTATCGGTGTTACCTTCTATTGTATTGGCATCCTGTTCATTTGTTTCTCCACAGCCAATACATGAAAATATAAAAATTAAAAACAATACATATTTATTCATTGCGATTAGTAATAAACGATTGAAATGCTGTGGATATTTACAAATATCCACAGCATTTACAATCCCCATTTATAGTTTATTTATTTTTCGGTCAACCTTTAGTTTCCTTCTTCCCATTCGATAGCTTGGTCCTCATCCGGAATTTGAGTATTGATTTGACGTTCTAATGTCAACGAACCCATTACATGAAATTCAGTTTCGACACCGGGAATCGTTGTATAGTCTTTGAACGTATAGTTGATATTATTGATAATAATGGTTCGGTGCATTAAGTAGGGACGGATAGCGTCCATTGACTCCGTGATACTGTAAGAAGCAGTGATCTCATTATTAAAATCATCTTTACCGAGCGCAAACTGCATTTTATTATTTGGATCTGCCGGAGAAAGCGTTACTGTTCCATTATTGTTGAATTTTGCTTTAATCCGATACCCTTTCCTGTCTTGACGAGTTTCATCAAATAAACCTGCATAGAAGAATAACGTTTCATCGTCAACTACATACATCATGACATAATTCTTCACGTATGGTGCATCTGTTTCTGAACCATTCAAATATGTTTTGTAATTTACAGCACTATAATTTCCTGAATAATCATTGAATGGCATCACACGAAGCAATGCCTTCCGATAGTGCTTTCGATAGTTTGGGGTATAGTTTCCATCAGGTGATTCTTCGATAGTCAATGGTAATACCCATTTGTCTGATAAGTCGATGCCCTCCATTGAAAAGTCGATAGGCATTAATGCTACATCTTGCCCGGCATTGATCTGCACCGTTTCTGAATGAGAGTAGAATTTTTTTGGCAATACTTGATAGTACAAGTCGGTACGATTATTGAAGCGTTCTTGGTTTAGTACTTTTAAGGTATCTGTATCCAAACCAACATGTACTGTAATGTTACGTTCATTGGTGGTAGATCCGCTCACAATGATTGGTAACTGAAATGTCGTCTTTTCATTACCAGATCTATAGCGTACATTGATTCGAGACACACCATCACTGTTAATGGGAGCTTTAAATGATATATAATGTGTAAACTGTTCATTTTCCCATTCATCATTGCACGAACTACATAAGCCGGCTATGGGTAACAGATATAATAAGATATTTTTCAGTTTCATATTCTAGTTTTTTTAGATTAATCATTGTAGGTCCATCCCGGGTTTTGGGTCAGAAGTTTATTTCGTTTCAGTTCACTGTGCTTGATGGGCCAAAAATACATTTTCGGTGAGAAAGTAGCAGAAAGATTTGATATAGGAACCGGTGTGTGGAACAGGTCTTTATTGGCATTACTCATAAATGTATAACAACCGTAAACAGGCATTGCTTCCTCTACTTCCGCATCTTTCCAGCGTCGAAGATCATAGTAGCGTTTTCCTTCAGCAAAGAGCTCAATCTGACGTTCGCGTTTTAGTTTGATGCGAAATTTAATCGGGTTACTATATGTATCTGCATCATAATCGGGCACCCCGGCACGCATGCGTATTGGTTTTATACCTGTACGCATATCTTCTACGTTGCGGCTGATTGTGTAAGTGATGGAGCCATCCCAAGAAGGAACTTCATAACTAGCAGTCAATTCATTCAAAGCTTCTGCATACATCAGCAGGATATCAGCATATCGAATAGCTGGTTCATCTTTATCTTTTACCTTGGCTGCATCGCTATTATAATAGGTATCATCAGGATGCACATATTTAGCTACCCCAATGCCGGTGCGCAACCAGAACATACTATTTGCATAACCATTTCCATCTCCGCGATAATAGAATACTTGTTGATCTTGATTCTGAACTTCTGGTTCATTACCTAGATGCCAGTACATACCATTATAAGCAATGGACGCATAGAAACGTGGTTCACGTTCAGCATATTGCAAAGATACTCCATTTGGAAGCGGTTTGTGATCTGTATTATTTGTTGTATAACCAGTTGCGCGAGGGCGAGTATCTATGCGTCCTTGATAAGCTGGAGTACCTGCATATTCAGAGTTCATTCCCGGACAGTCAGTGCCATCGCTCATATAATAGGCATCTACCTGTTTCATGGTGGCGCCGTGCGTATTCCATCCTTTAGCTACAGTGGGCAATTGATGAATGACCATATCTTTGATGCGTTCACCGGAAATATTTTTTCCACGAGTAAAAATCAATTCAGGATTGTCCATAGCAGTTACCTGTCCGTTGAATAGAGAACGATAAGATTCGAACGGATCAATATTCTGCCAACCTTCTGGAAAATTTTTATAACTATATTCCGGGTGAATCGGAGGAGCGATGGTAGCAGGAAAAGCAATAGAATGAGTCGACCGGAAATCGGCTGTATAAATATGGTAAACGCCTAGTCCCATCACATCTTTGCAAGCAGCTGCTGCTTTAGCCCATTTACTGTTGTCGTATACAGGATTTAATAAACGTTTCCCGTCACGGTTGGTCATTTGCTGTGCATACGCATCATCGTTGCCATTCATTAGCGGACTTGCAGCATAAAGCATTGCCAAAGCACGGGTAGCTAAGGCGGCACCGCGAGTAGGACGGGTAATGGAAAGCTGGTCTCTTTTCAAAGGTAAACCCTGTGCTGCCAAGACCATCTCTTTAGCGATATAATCTACACATTCATCGTATGTATTGCGGGGAAGTTCCAAATCTTCGTATGACTGATTGTAATCAAAACCCTCATCCGGAACCAGTGGAATAGGACCATACTTCCGGAGTAACAACCAATAGTAATAGGCACGAACAAAGCGGGCTTGTGCTTTGAGGTCAATGATTTCCTCCGCACTATGCTCAATGCTCATATCTGCATACTGGATGAAAATAGAAGCCTGTCGAATACCATTATAACAACGGTTCCAAGTATCTTGGAAAGTGTTTTCATCGTATGCTCCTTCACGGAATTTATTATAAGATAAAGCACCGCCTTTGGTTGCATCCACTGTAACATCATCATCGCCATAATACATGCAATCATCAAACACAAAAGGTGTATTACGTTTACTTGCAACATCACAACATTGTCCCAACAAATAGGTATACGCCTGTGCCAACCATTGTTCTGTTTTTTTATAGTCGGTAAAAACTTTATCAATTGTTTCTCTATCCTCAAAAATGTAATCAGAATCCAAATAATCGGAACAAGAAGTGGAACTGATCGCAAAAATTGCGACTAATAGTATATATATTTTTTTCATATCATTAATCATTTATAAGTTAACGCTCAAACCTAACGTTACGGATTTGGACAATGGATATTTCTCTCCATTATTGCTACCCATTTCCGGGTCCCAGAGTTTGAAACTAGACCATGTAAGTAAATTGGTTCCAGTCAAGAAAATACGTACATTATTAAAATGTATTTTGTTAACCAGTGCTTTGGGAAGTGTGTAGCCGATATCAACCGTTTTCAAACGTACGTAGGAACCGTCACGCAACCAGTAAGTAGAGTTGCGGTAGTTATTAGTATAAGCATAAATCGTTGTATTTCCATTTCCTTGGTCCGTGTAACTTAGGCGGGGGAAAGTAGCATTGGGATCCTCGTTGGCTGCAATACCTAATTTCTCGGCAGTATCCGCATCTACCCAGCGATTATCCAAAGTTCCTTTAATAATATTACCCCATTGCCCTTCGCTGAAAGCTCTGATACATTTCCCGGACAAGAAAAACTGCGACTTGCCCGCGCCTTGAAAATGCAAATTGACATCAAGTCCTTTCCATTTAACAGAAAGCCCAAGACCATAAATCAGATTCGGACGATTAGTAGCTCCTACTGCTACAATATCGTTGTCATCCACTACACCATCACCATTTACATCTTTGTATTTAATATCACCGGGCATTACAGGACCATACTTTTGAGTAGGACTATTGCGAATATCATCGTAATCCTTGAACAGTCCTAATGCAATCAATCCTTTATTCTGGTTCACTCGATAGCCCTTTTGCATTTGATAGGGATATACATTGTTAGCTTCGTCTCTTTCAATAATCTCATTTTTGCTGTAAGTCATATTACCACGTACTGTCAAACTTACCTGATTGAACCTCTGTTTGAAAGAGAAATTGCCATCGAATCCCTTGGAATTTACTTTACCGACATTTGCAAAAGGACTCTTTCCTTGCAGGCCAATCATGCCAGGCAAATACTGGCGTTGCATGAAAATTCCGCTACGGCTTTCATCAAAGTAATCAACTGTCAATTTGAATTTGTCATCAAACAAAGCCAAATCTACTCCCAAATCTTTCTTCGTTGCCACCTCCCAAGTAACTTGGTCGGAAGCTAGTTCTGTGTAAGTTAATCCTGTGAATCCATAAGAACTACCGTAGTTTGCCCAATCATAACTATTGCCTTCGCCAATTGCGTACAGATAAGGGAAACGTACATCTGCATTGTTATGACGAATCTTATCATTACCTACTTTACCATAAGAGAAACGCACTTTGAACATACCCATCCATTTCCAATTCTTTTTGATAAATGATTCTTCTGCAATGTTCCATGCTAAAGAGTATGCTGGGAAGAAACCGAAGCGATGTCCTTTTGCGAAATTCTCCGAACCATTATAGCCGAAGTTGAAATCTACGAAATATCGATAGTTCCAGTTATACGCAATTCGCCCTGCCAATCCTTGATTACGTCTGTTGACACCATTTTTCAGATCATCACCTAAGTCTTGTGTTTTGATGTACGAGTCCTGTGTGTATTTCAACGTAGCATTGAGATGATGTGCCTTAAAACCGCGTTCCCAATTAAGCATCATATCTAAAAATTCACGACGGTTACCGCTAGAACCACTTTCTTGATGCATATTGCTACTGTCCGAAATTTTCTTGAATACCAAATTTCCATTTTCATCGCGTGAACGTTCGGCACTCCATTGCTCAGGCCATTTACGACGATTGATGTGATTGTTATTATAGGTATCATAGCCGAAGCGTCCAACAAATTTCAGACCTTTGGTGATAAACTTCAAATTCTGTTCCAACGTAATATTTGTCTGAATCACATTTTCCCAGTTTTCATTGAATCCAGTCTGTGTAGCTGCTACCCATGGGTTTGTTTTGTTGCCTGTACCTACTGCCGGAACACGACCGTTGGAATAAAGTAAAGGAGTACGAATGGCGGTATAGCCAAAAAGTTCACCCCATACATCTGCATCACCCAGTCCCGGACTGTTTCTCTTAGATAACCAACCGGATACACCTAACTTTAATAGTGTAGTTTTCGTGATATCAATATCTGTATTCAGACGATAGTTGTAACGACGATAGTTTGCATTAGTGTTGTAATCGTCTTTCAACGCTTTATCAGTGTTGTACATGCCTTCTTCATCAAGGTAACTAATAGAGGCGTAATACCGTGCAGTAGAACCACCACCGCTTAAATTCAGGTTAACGCGGTGTTGCCATGAGCCTTTCCTCAACAATAAATCCATCCAATCCACATTCGGATAGAGATCTGGGTCTAATCCGTTTTTTAGAATCTCCAGTTCCTCCGGTTGATATACAGGTTCATAATTGCGTGTAATTCGTGACTCATTCAATAGGTTTGCATACGAAATCCCGTCTTCAAATTCAGGTGTAATAGTGCGCATGTTGTAGGTGGTTTGTGCCTTTATGTCGATCTTGATTTTCCCGGATTTACCATGTTTAGTGTTAATCAATACAACGCCATTAGCTCCTTTAGAACCGTATATTGCAGTAGCGGAAGCATCTTTCAAGATAGAAAAGTCTTGAATATCCTCAATGTTGATTTCATCCATGCTACGTTCGAACCCATCTACTAAAATATAAGCACCGGTTCCAGCCCCAAATGTGGAAATACCGCGAATCCAGAATTCTGAAACATTTTGTCCTGGTTGACCGGAAGTCTGGCGGGCTAATACACCTGCAACGTTACCTGCCAAAGCATTAACAACACTAGACGACGGATTAGCCATCAGATGTTCCATGTCTACTGTAGTGATGGCACCGGTTTGTACCAATTTACGTTGTGCACCGGTACCTGTGATTACAACCTCATCAATAGTAGTAGCTACATCTTCTTCCATTTTTATATTGACCGAACGCTGTTCCTTAATCAATACTTCTTGTGTCTTATATCCAATATATGAGAAGACCAGTCGGTTATAAGGTTCTACTTTAATGGTATATTTCCCGTTGATATCAGTAATGGCTCCTAATCCGGGAACATCCTTGACGATAATATTCACACCAATAAGCGGTTCCTTATTACTGTCAGAAACAATACCCGATACAGTAACAGTTTTCTGAGCCATTGTGTCGGTTACTACACATAGCAACAGTATACATAAAATTGTTATTTTTTTCATTTTTATACGGTGTTTATTCATTAATATCTTCTTCAGGCACATCTTCTTCAAGGCCAATCTTTCTGATTCGATAGTTGTTGGCGTCTCCCACATATATCGTATTATCACGCTCATCCCACGCAATTCCTTTAGGCCGGTTAAAACGTGCATCTTCTCGTAAGCGGCCATTTGCATACCCCCATGGGTTTGAATTCAAACTAGCGCTACCACGTCCGGCATAGGTAGTCACTTGACCCAAAGGAGACAAGATACGAATGGCATGATTATGCCTGTCTGTCAAATAGAAGTCATATTCATCCGAATTTCCGGCATATTCTGGGTTCTTTACAAATACACCAGAGTAGGGATTACCGAATCGAGCCTGATTACCGACCCCATCCTGATAAACATAAGTGTCTTTGTTACTATTAACACCTGCAATGACATAGGGAGCGGTAAAGGTTTCCCCATTGAAATCTGAGCGAAGAATATAATTGCGATTGATGACCATGAAATAAGCATATTTACCAGTTGGATGAATCATAATATTGAACTCCCATTCTTTGTCTTGCACTTTTAATATTGTCTGAGCGGCATCATCTGCTGTACCAGGTCTGACAGGGGTTGTTCTCTTTCCTGTTGCAAATTCCTCTATAACATATTTCTTTACCCGATAAAGCAGACTGTTCTGGTAATTGGAGAAGTAGAGGTCGCCAGTAGTAGGATGTATTGCAGCAGCTTGGCATCCTTGGTTCTGTGCGATCACCCTTCCATTGCCCCACGTGAACCCACACGGCTTCGTTCCTCCTTCAATTCGATCGAACATCATAACAGCCGTACTATTAACATTTCCTTGCGCTAATCCTACAATCATGTGATATTTTCCATTGTCATCTTTATAGAAATCAATGGTTCGGCAACGCTGTGAGCCTACAAATGAGTTCTTGGGAATCATTGTATAGACCTGCTTGTTTGTGAAGTCAAAACAACGAATACCTTGTCCTACACCTTCAGCGTCCCCTGCGTCTTCTGCATCATATAGCAAATTATGGTCCTCCGGGTCCCAAGTCATAAAACAGGGATTCGTAATGGAGCCACAATCATTAAACGGACCATCTTTTGCTGAATTGGAACCTTGCTCACTAGTTGCACCACACAAGGAACTTACCACCACTTGGCGTTGATATTCAAACTTAATTTCGGCTACCTCGGCTGAATAGATTTCTTCTCCTTGTTTGATAGTTACCTGGATTTCACCCGAATAAGCCTTCGTTGGTACAATACAATATATGACAGTTGATTGTACGTTGACCACAGGCGCCTTCTGTCCGCCGATAGTGACTTCTATCAGAGACGGGTCATTGCCGAAGTTTTCTCCATAAATAAGAACCTTCTGACCTGCAGCACCATTAGTCGGACTGATTTCCTTGACACTAATAGGAAGCTGCGGATTAAAGGGACTGCCACCACTTCCTTGAGCCGGAGTGACTTCTTTTCCATTATCGCAACTCTGTAATAGAAAAGTGGTCAATGTAAACATTCCCCATAAAATGCCCAAACAGGCTTTCATTACTTTTTGTTTCATAATAAATTAGATTAAATATGTTAATAAAATCGCATAAGCAATAAGTATTACTTGTTTTTCTGTATAGGATATTTATTTCTGAAAGTAGGGTGCCACTTCCAAGATGGAAGGTGCGTTACTCTTGACGGAAGGCCATCCATCGTTACTCCAAATCAGTTTATCCATTAAAACATATCTTCCGTTTTCGGCTTCTTTCTTCTTGTAACCGTGGTAGATGATCCAGTCAGTTCCTACATCATCCTGAATCAGAATGGAGTTATGTCCAGGTCCTGCCCAAGTTTCATTGCCACTCATAATGATTTCACAATAATCATACAACATATCCCTTCCTGTCTTATCTAAATAAGGTCCAAGCACATTCTTTGAACGCCCTACCACAGTTTGATATGTACTGGTTGCTCCATTACAACAAGTTCCTATGGAAGCAAACAAGTAATAATATTCTCCACGTTTGTATATGTTGGTCCCTTCAAAACGATTTCCACAAATACGCTTCTTCAGGACTGGGGTTCCATCCGTTTTTTTCTTTATTTCCAGGCCATTATCCGTGAGTTCTGTAGCATAGATACCCCGAAAACTTCCCCAAAACATATATTTTTTGCCATTGTCTTCATAAAAGAACTGGTCAATGGAATTTTGTACCCCAATCACTTTCGAGTCGATCAAACACCCTTTGTCTATAAATGGTCCTAGAGGAGAGTCTGACACAGCAACTCCTACATTACTTCTCCACTCATCTCCCCATATAGCCCATGAATAATAAAGTACATAATGATTATTGAAATAACGTATCTCTGGTGCCCAAATATTGTGGTCGCCACCCCAAGTGGGGCGAGTAGCATCCGTGAAAGCTGTACCCTTATACTCCCAATTCACCAAATTTTTGGAACGATAAATAGGAACATTTCGAGTATTCTCTGTTCCATAGAGATAGAAATAACCATCTTGGGCACGAATTACTGTAGGATCTGGTGCGCTAAAAGCAATAATCGGATTGCAATAACCACGCACTAATGTCAATATCCGGACAGACTTATCTATTAACACTGTTTCGCTATCGGCATTCGTTAGACACAGAGGAAGTAGATAGTACGTAGGATGTAGTTTAGTTGATTGAATAGTTAATTTCGTAGAAGCTTGATTATTCCCTGCAGAATAAGTCAATCCACCAAGAGTATACGAGTCATCAGGTAGCAACTCATAAGATGTTCCATGAGCTGCATTATAATCATTTACCAACTGTACAGCCTCTGGTGCAACACTTAACGTACAATGAAATGTACTCTGGTTTGTGCCACTAAAATCATAATAAGATTTAATGTCTACTTCTACTTTTTCTTGGTTTAATAGTATTTCTCCGCTAATACTCTCCAACTTGACAATAGCTGCTTGGACATCTATCGTAAGAAGTAAATTTCTTTTGTTTTCTTGAGCACTAACCGATGCACTTTCTAACCGAAGAGGGAGTACATAATTAGTTTTTTCCCTCTTCCATCTTGAGAAGATTTCAGAGGAATGAAATTGAATTTCTATACTTTTTTGTTTCTCATTCGCTTTCAGTGTTAACATTTCCTCTAGCTGATAAAGATCTTCTGGAAGCAGTTGAAAGTTTGTTCCATTGTTAGAATTATAAGCTTTCAATTCACTGTCACTCCAAGTTTTCAATCGAACAGATATCTCTCCATTCAAAAGGGTACTCTTGCAAACAAGCACATTGTATGAAACGAAATTCTGGTCGGGCACTAGATTCAAATTCTGGAATCCATTCTGTTGTAAATACACAGATACATTAGTCTCATCTCCTTCTTTTCCATTCGACTCTTCATTATTATCGCTTGTCGAACAGGAAAACCAGAATAGTGTGCTCAATAGCATTACTAGATTCCATCGAAGAATTGATACAGTAGATAAGTTACACATAATATCACTCCCTAATAGAAAATTACTTGCTACCACTCAATTTATTCATTAACACTTGCATCCAGTATCCTCCAATCACGGAACGTGCTCTGAAGCCAACCCACTTACCACTATCAGTATGATGCCAGTCACTGATAGGTACACGAGATACTGTCTCGTTAATATATTTATAAACAGGATCAGAGAATTTCTGGAAAGTTTCCTTGTCTGATGACATAGCTGCCGTCCACATGATCCAATCGGATTTGGTGTATTCTTTGCGGGAATCCAAAGGAAGTCCGTAAAGATTCTGTTTAGTCAGGTAATAATTGAGCTCTTTTTCGATTACATTGTTAGGGAATAGGTTCAAATTCCACAACTTATCCCACACCATATTATACTTTTGGCTCCAAGTGTTCTTACGGTCAAAAGCCAAACGGTAGTGATCACCTTCATTTGCCATTTTTTCCCATTTCATCGCCATTTCTTGGGCTATTAAAGCATATTTGTCTGCTACATCATTCAATCCGAGCATACGAGCCATTTCGCTGTATCCAGCTACCCCCATGATAGCTTTTACAGAAAGATTGGCATTGTGGGCCCAATGTCCGGCGAAGTCATCCGTGCAAAGTTGGTTTTCCGGGTCCTGTCCA